>DATCLE010000328.1:0-1897 GCA_036564075.1 Dehalococcoidia bacterium | reverse complement strand
GTCCAGGACGACTTCATTGTCTGCCCCTCCTGCCGCACTCAGCTCAAAGAGGCCTGCGTGAACTGCGGCCGGCCCCTCAACTACGTCTGGGTGGCCTGCCCCTACTGCGCCACCGACCGGCGGGTGGGCGTGGGGGAGGCGGTGGAGACGCTGCCCGCCTCTGAGACGCAGCGGGCGCTGGAGCCCGGCAACGGCCGCCGGAGCCGCCGCCGGACGGAGGCCACGGACCCCGTAGCCTGATCCAGGCCCCCCTTCACCGGACGCACCACGGCCGGCGCTGTGCGCCGGCCGTCTTCTGTGTCTTCCTCCGCGCCGGAGCGCCCGTCAGCCTGCCAGCCGTGCCAGCACCGCCAGGTCCGCGTGCTCGCCCAGCAGCTCCGCCATGCGCTCCAGCTTCCGCTCGCTGCCGAAGCGCGTCCGGCCGTAGATGTCCTCCAGGTGCCGCACCGTGGCGTTGGTATCGCCCTGGGTCAGCAGGAGCACCGTCTCGTTGCTGGCGGCGTGGTCCAGCGTATAGGGACTGGGCGGCAGGCCGCCGGTGAGGATCAGGCAGTCCGTATCCGTCTTGAGGGCGGCCAACTGGAGGTCCGTCTTGTCGCTGCGGGTGATGACCGCCTTCGCCCCCTTCTGGCGGAAGTACCGGTAGCCCGGGTCCGCGCTGATGGGGTTGATCTGCACGTTCTCAATGACCGGGTCCCCGTCCACCTCGCCCAGGAGGACCTCCGCGTCCAGCGCCTCCACCACCTCCGAGAGGCGCGGCGCGTAGAGCGTCCGGTCCTCCGGCAGGGCCGCCAGCACCGGCAGGCCGGCGTGGATCAGGCGGGCCCGCACCTCGCCCAGCAGCTTGGCCGGGACGGCGATGACCGCCACCCCCAGCAGCGACTCCGCCGGAACGCCGGCTTGGGCCTTCACCGCCTCGGCGGAGAACTCCGGGCTCCAGCGGACGCAGAGCACCACCGCCCCCTCCGCGGGCAGCAGGGCGGCGGGATCGGCCCCGGCGGGCGCCTCCAGGAACAGCACGGCGGCGTCCCCGGCCGCCCGGCGCGCCTCCTCCACGGACGGCAGCGGCCTGCCGCCCCGGCCGCGGGCGTAGGGCTGCTCCGCGTAGAAGGCGGCATCGTGCTCCGCGGAGCCGTCGCCGTCCCCGCCGCCCAGCCGCAGCGCCAGGACCTTCCGGCCCTCGTAGGCCAGCCGGAGCGCCAGCGCGGACGCCAGCGCGGTCTTCCCCGCCCCCGGTTCCCTGGAGGTCACCAGCACTACGTTCATGCGCACCCAGCCCACAGTGAGGATGACAGCCGGCCGTTCCCACGGCCGGGCGTATTATACCAGCCGCTCCCCTTACGAAACAGGCCCGGAGCGCGCGACGGCCCCCAGCCCGGGATGACACAGAGCGCCGTGCCCTGCTAGAATGATCCTGCACGCCGAGGTAGCTCAGTCGGTAGAGCACAGCACTGAAAATGCTGGTGTCGCCAGTTCGATTCTGGCCCTCGGCACCAACCCGCATCCCGTAAGGGTTTCAGGGCAGCGAGCCGCCCCGACGGCCTGGCCACGGCGCTGGACCACACCAGCACCGGACAGGCGACTCGGAGGCGGCTCACGGTTTCTCCGGGAGTGCCGCGCCCGCGCGGGCCGATACCCCCCGCGGTCACGCGGGCCTTGACATACCTAAGACTGCCATGTATAGTGCCGCAAGGTACGTCCGGCAGGGCGCACGAGCACCGCGCGAGGGGGACCACCATGGAGATCAACAAGGACCTGGTCGCCGCGTCCTCCACCCCGCTGGTCCTGGCCATCCTCGCCGAGGCGGACAGCTACGGCTACGCCATCCTCCAGCGGGTGCGGGAGCTCTCCGGCGGGCGCCTGGCCTGGACGGACGGGATGCTCTATCCCGTGCTGC
>DATCLE010000327.1:0-1606 GCA_036564075.1 Dehalococcoidia bacterium | reverse complement strand
GCCGCCGTGGCCTGGGCGGCCGGGCCGCTCCCCGGCGGCGCCGCCGTCACGGCGGGCTCCGGGGCCTCACTGCCGCCGCCACAGGCAGCGGCCAGGACGGCGGCGGCCAGCACGGCCAGGGCCGCCCGGCGGAGCGAGCGGGACGCGGGGAAGGGGCTCCGGCCTCCGTGCATGGCAGGCTCCGGGCCGCCGGACCGCGCAGTCAGCGGCAGCGGGACGGCTCCTCTCCGGCGGCCGCCTCGATCTCGCCGATCTTGCCCACGCGGCGCGCGTGGCGCCCGCCCTCGAACTCCGCCTCCAGGAAGGCCCGGACCAGCTCCTCCGCCAGCCCCGGGCCGATGGCCCACGCCCCCAGGCAGAGGACGTTGGCGTCCGTGTGCTGGCGGGCCCGCCGCGCGGAGAACGTGTCGTGGCAGAGGGCGGCGCGGACTCCCCGCACCTTGTTGGCGGCAATGGAGACGCCCACCCCGTTGCTGCAGATGAGGACGCCCAGGTCCTGGCGGCCGGCGGCCACGGCCTCCGCCAGCGGCCGCGCGATGTCCGGGTAGTCCACGGAGGCCTCGTCGTGGGTGCCGAAGTCCTCCACCTGGTGCCCCTGCCGCCGGATGGCCTCCTTCAGGTGCTCCTTCAGCCGGAACCCGGCGTGGTCGCTGCCGATGGCGATGCGCACTGGCGGTCGCTCCTCCACACTCACTCCTCGCGTCGCTCCAGAAGCTCGATGCGGTTGCCGAAGGGGTCGCGGCAGTAGCACCGGACAAACCCCGGGATGGGCACGTCCTCCTCCAGCGGCACCCCGGCCGCCTCCAGACGCCGCCGGAAGGCCGCCAGGTCGTCCACCAGGAGGCCGGGGTGGCGGCCGGACGTATCCGCGCCCGCCGGGCGGGCGCTCACGTGGAGCTGGCCGTCCCCCACGTCGTACCAGAGGCCGCCCCGGCCCGCCAGGGACGGCGGCTTGGGCACCTCCCGGAGCCCCAGCAGGCCGCCGTAGAACGCCCGGGCCCGGTCCTCCGTTCCCGGCGGGATGAAGATCTGGACGTGGTGCAGCCCCAGCACCCGGGCCACGGGCACCCCCGGCCGGCGGTTCCGGCCCCTTCAGTGTAGCGGGGAGTTGACCACTCGTTCCAGATCCGAGCGGGAGACGGCCCCCTCCCGCAGCATACGCACGCCGAACTCGGTGAGCGCCACCACGGAGGACGCCGTCCCCGGCGCCGTCCCGCCGTCCACGATGAGGTCTACCCCATGGCCGATCTGTTCCGCCACCTCCGAGGCCCGCCGGGGGGACGGCTGCCCGGAGCGGTTGGCGCTGGTGCCCACCACCGGCCCCGCCAGGCGCAGCACCTCCCGCAGCCAATCGTGGTCCGGCAGGCGGACGGCCACGGTGTCGCCGGGCGCCGCCGGCGAGACGAACCGGGGCGAGCGGGGCAGCACCACCGTGAGGGCGCCCGGCCAGAAGGCCCGCATGAGCCGCCGCAGCTCCGGCGGCACCTCCGCCGCCAGGTCCGCCAGCTGCGCCACCTCGCCGATGAGCACCGGCATGGCCTTCTCCTGCGGCCGCCCTTTGGCCTCGAAGACGCGCTCCACCGCCGCGGCATCTGTGGCCACGGAG
>DATCLE010000326.1:0-3699 GCA_036564075.1 Dehalococcoidia bacterium | reverse complement strand
TCTCCCCGTCATCGCGGCCCGCGTGGCCGTGAGCTGCGACTTCGACGACACCGTCATCCTGGACAACCTCAGCACCGCCCTGTTCCGGCGCTTCGGGCGCGGCTGGGGCGGTGCCCTGGCCGACTACCGCGCCGGCCGCATCCCCGTGGAGGAGTGGAACGCCCGGGCGCTGTGGACCGTCCGGGCCACGCCGGAGGAGGTGGAGCGGTTCGCGCGGGAGCGCGCCCGCGTCCGGCCGGGCTTCCTGGAGTTCGTGCGGCTCTGCCGGGAGGAGGGCGTGCCGCTGGTGATCAACAGCAGCGGCCTGGACCTGTACATCCGGCCCGTGCTGGGAAGCCTGGGGCTGGCGGACCTGCCCCTCTGCTGCGGCCGCGTGGACCTGACGGACGCGGGCTTCCGGCTGCGCTACTTCGACCCCGCCGGCGCGCCCCTGACCCGCGAGAGCAAGGCCGCCGCCGTGGCCTGGCTGAAGCGATCCTGCGGGCGGGTCCTCCACATCGGCGACGGCCGGTCCGACGAGCCGGCCGCGGACCTGGCCGACTTCGTCTTCGCCCGGGGGAGCCTGCTGGCGTACTGCCGGAGCCGGAACCTCCCCCACGCTCCGTTCGAGGATTTCTATGAGGTAGCGGACCGGGTCCGGGCGCTGGGCCTGTTCCGGGAGGGAGGCGGGGGCCCGTGAGCGTGAAGGTGCTGCTGCTGTTCGATAGCCGGGGCGGGCTGACGGAGGACCTGGCGGGCGCCGTTGCCCGGGGCGTGCAGTCCGTGGAGGGGGCGGAGCTGCTCTACCAGCGCATCGAAGACGCGCCCAGGGAGGTGCTGCTGGCGTGCGACGCCCTCATCCTAGGTTCGCCCAACTGGAGCGGGATGACCGGCAAGCTGAAGGACTGGTTCGACTACAGCGGCGACCTGTGGGAGACGGGCGAGCTGGCCGGCAAGCCGGCCGGTGCCTTCACGGCGGGCTGGTCCCGCTCCGCCGGCACGGAGGCCACGCTGCTCCAACTCCTCCACCTGCTGCTCTCCCACGGGATGCTGGTGGTGGGCCTGCCCTGGAGCGAGCGGATGCGCGTGGCCGGCTCCTACTACGGCGCCACCGCCCACGGCCGCGTCACCGAGGACGACCGGGCCCAGGCGGAGGCCCTGGGACGGCGCGTGGCCCAGGTGGCGGTGGACCTGGCGCGGGGCCGCGCCGCCGGGCAGGACGGGCGCTAGCCCAGCCCGGCCCGCTGCGGCGCCCGCCGGCGGACCCGCCGCACGCCGCCCGCCGTCCACCGCATGGGCACGGAGCCCAGGATGAAGCCGGAGACCGCGTGCGCGGCGCCCAGGATCCAGAGGTCCGCGCCGGCAGGGGCCACGCCCGGCCGCAGCCGCGGGAAGACCACGCCCCACACCAGCCACCAGAGCCCCAGCCCGTAGGCCAGCCCCATGAGCGCCCGGTTCAGCACCACCACGCGCGACACCAGGAGGGCGAAGAGCGCCCCTGACACCGCCTGGAGCGGCACGTGGAGCCCCACGCCCACCGCGGCGGGCCCCATCCCGTTCCGGCGGCGGGCGGCGTCCTCCCCCAGCACCAGCGACGAGAGCTGCCGCGGGAACATCAGCGCATCGCCCCGCTGGCGCCGGTAGGTCACGCCCATCACCCCCAGGATCTCCAGGGCGCCCAGCAGCCCGGCCAGCACCCCGGCCACGTAGTCCGTCGGATTCGCCTCCGTGCGAAGCCAGCGTCCCGCCATCCGGACCTCCTACCCTTCCGCGCTCCGGCGTCCCGGTCCGCCCGCCCCGGCGGCGACCCCGCCCGCCGGAGGGCCCCCTTCGGGCGGCCGCAGCGCCATCACCTGCCGGGCCAGCCGCATCACCCGGGACCGGTCCTCCTCGTCGTCGATGCCCTGCTCCGCGGCCCGCGCCACCTGCTCGCCCAGGCGGGCCAGGGCGGCCCGGCGGGCGGGGCTCTCCGTGAGGGCCGCCAGGTAGAGGAGGGTCTGGAGCATGCGGCGCAGTACGGCGGCGTCGTGCTTGCCGTACGTCCGGATCTGGTCGAACGCCAGGGCCGCCAGGTCCGGGAAGTCCGGCGCCGGGAGGATGACCCGCGGCCGGCCCTCGGCGTCCCGCCGCAGGGGCGCGGGCGGCGCCCGGTTGATGACCTGAGCCAGGACCACGCCCAGGTGGTCGATGCAGGTGGTGGCGGTGGTGGGGTCGTTGACGCCGGGCGAGAGGGCCCGCACGGCGATGTCCGCCAGCTGCCGGATGCCGAACCCCACGTCATGCCGGAGGGAGGGGGAGGTGCCGGTGACCACGGCGGCCCGCACCGCGCCCGCCAGCGCGTCCGAGGCGCGCTCCGCCGGCCAGACGGCGGCCAGCCGGGCCCCCGGCGCGACGAAGTCACCCAGTCCGCGCTCCAGGCGGATCAGCACGTCCTCCGCCCGCGCCACCTTCAGGATGCGCCCCGCATCCACCGCCTGGACGTAGCCGAAGGCCCGCGCGTGGACCGGGGCCGGACTCCCGGCGGGCTCCAGGACGGCCGCCGGGGACGGCGCGGGCTCCCCGGCCGGCTCCGGGAAGAGGCGGGGGACCTGGGCCACCGTCTCCCGGGTGATGCGGGCCGCCACGTTGGCCACCTGGACGGACTGGGCCATGTGGTGGATGAAGAGGATGAGGAGGGCCACCGCCCCCAGCGCCAGCAGCACCCCCACCGTCACCGCCGTGGCCGGCACGGCGCCGTCCGTGCCGCGGACGGAGCGGAGGACCACCAGGGCGTAGGTGAAGACGCCGATGAAGCCGCCCAGGACCAGCTGCGTGACCCGGTCCGCCACGAAGGTACGGAGGACGCGGGGTGTCTGCTGCTGCGCCACCAGCGTCAGCGCCACCATGGTAACGGAGAAGACCACACCCGCCACGGTGATGACGCTGCCGGCAATCGTACCCAGGAGCTCCGCTGCGCTCTCGGCGTCGCCGGAGAAGAGCCAGGGGCTCACGTCCCGCAGCTGCCCGTCCAGCCTGCCGGCGGAGCGCACCAGGACAGCGGCCAGCGCCGCGGCCCCCAGGGTCATGAGGCCCGGCAGGAACCAGAGGCTGACCCGGAGCCGCTCCCCGGCCCCGTCCACAGTGCCGCGCACGGTGCCCGCCATGCCGCGCCCCCTTCCGCGCGGCTCCACTATGGCAGGCACATGGGCGTCCCGGCCATGTCCAGAAGGGGTACGCCTGAGAAGGAGAGCCCCCGGACCGCTCCCGCAGGCAGGGGGTCCGGGGGCCTCTGGTGCGTCCCCGGCGCGGCACCTACGCGGGGAACGGCGTCAGCAAGACCCGCCCACTGAGGAGGACGACGAAGCCGACGCCGCTGCGCTCACAGCTACGGCACCGGCTATCACGGCGTTCATCTCCGTGATGACTCCGGTTCCTCACCCGGTGGCGGGCGTCCTTCCGCTTCTCAGCGGCTATGCCCTCCAACGCCGCGTCCAGCACGCTCCTACCGATGCTCCGGGAGCACTAGGCAGGCTTCCGCGCCCGAATGAAGGCGGAAGCGAAGCGGCCGGTCACGTCCGTCAGCGGCACATCGCCGCCGGCCGTCCCCGTGGCGGGCCAGCCCTCCGCGCCGGGGCCCGCCAGCACGCGGGTCACCTCCACCTCCACGTCCCGGAACCCCGCCGCAGCCAGCTTCTCCCGGTACTCATCCTCGTGGAGGGCACCGGCCAGGCAGCCGCACCA
>DATCLE010000325.1:0-6512 GCA_036564075.1 Dehalococcoidia bacterium | reverse complement strand
CACCGGCGTCCTCTCCATCAGCGCGGGCGTCAGCCCGGAGAAGGTGACGGAGGCCACCCGGGTGATCCTGGACGAGGTGGCACGGCTGGCCGCTGAACCCGTGAGCGAGGACGAGCTGACCAAGGCGCGGGACCACGCCATCGGCTCCTTCCGGCTGGGGCTGGAGACCACCATGGCCCTGGCCCAGCGCGCGGGCGAGAGCCTGCTGGCGCTGGGCGAGATCGAGCCGGTGGAGACGGTGGTGGAGCGCCTGGGGAGCGTGACCGCCGAGGACGTGCAGCGGGTGGCCCGCCGCATTGTCCGGGACGACAACCTGGCCATGTCTGTGGTGGGCCCCGGCCACACGGTGGAGGAGCTCCAGGCCGTCCTGCACCTGTAGCGCCACAGGCCACTGTTACGCATCTGTAACGCCCCGGCGCGCCGCATTCCTGATATCGTCAAGAGCGAAGGTCAACAATCAGCCTGCCACCAAGGGAGGTGCCCGCATGGCAACCACCGCCTCTGCCCTGACCGAGGTCCTGGAGGCCAACCGCCGCTACGCCGAGGTCTTCGACCGGTCCAAGCTGGCTTCGCCGCCGGCCCGACACATTGCCGTGGTGGCGTGCATGGACGCCCGCATGCACGTGGAGGAGATCATGGGCCTGCGCACCGGCGACGCCCACGTCATCCGCAACGCCGGCGGCCTGGCCACGGAGGACGCCATCCGCTCCCTGGTCATCTCCTACCGGCTGCTGGACACCCGCGAGTTCTTCATCCTGGAGCATACGGACTGCGGCATGCTGAAGTTCCGGGAGGAGGAGGTGAAGCAGGCCATTGCCCAAGAGCTGGGCGCGGACGTCTCCGGCCTGCGCCTCTACCCCTTCGCGGACCTGCGGGAGAACCTGCGGGAGCAGGTCCGGCTGGTGCGGGAGAGCCCCTGGATCCCCAAGGACATCCCGGTCCACGGCCTCCTCTACCACGTGGAGGACGGGCGGCTGGAACAGGTGACGTAGCCCGTGCCGCCCAACGAACGCGAGCCGGCGCCGGAGCGCCCCAGCATGCCCGCCGGCTACGGCATCGAGACCGGGACCACGGAGGGGACCGTCTCCTGGGCCCACGTCACGCGCCGGCTGGCGGAGGCCCGCAACTACTGGGTGGCCACAGCCCGGCCGGACGGTCGCCCCCACGCCGCGCCGGTCTGGGGCCTCTGGCTGGACGGCGCGTTCTACTTCGGGACGGACCCCGCCTCCCGGAAGGGCCGGAACCTGGCCCGCAACCCGGAGGTGGTGGTCCACCTGGAGAGCGGGGACGACGTGGTCATCCTGGAGGGCCGCGCCCAGCCGGTGACGGACCGGCGCCGGCTGGACCGCTTCGCCAGCGCGTACGAGGCCAAGTACGGCTTCCGCCCGGAGGTGGACCCCGGCGCGCCGGACGTCTATGCCGTGCGGCCGCGGGCGGCCTTCGCCTGGCGGGAGCAGGATTTCCCCCGGAGCGCCACGCGCTGGCGGTTCCGGCCTTCCGCTTGACGCCCTCCGCGCGGGCCGCCCATACTGGCCCGTGAGCCCCGCCGGCAGGAGGACCGCGCCGTGACCACCCGAGCCCTGGCCCGCTTCGCCGCCGGTACCCGCGTGGCGGACGTGCCGCCGTCCGTGCTGCGGGCGGCCCGGCTCTCTGTGCTGGACTGGCTAGGTTCCTGCATCGCCGGCGCGCCCTCCGTCCCGGCGCGGATCCTGGAGGAGACAGCCCGGGAGCTGGGCGGCACCCCGGAGGCCACGGTCATCGGCAGCGGGCTGCGCACCTCCGCCCCGCTGGCGGCGCTGGCCAACGCCGCCGCCTCCCACGTCTGCGAGATGGACGACCTGGACCGCGCCTCCATCTACCACCCGGCGGCGCCGGTGGTCTCCGCCGCCCTGGCCGTGGCGGAGCGGCAGCATGCGCCGGGCCCGGAACTGCTGCGTGCCGTGGTCCTGGGGTACGAGGTCTCCATCCGTATCGGCGAGGCGCTGGGCCCCTCCCACTACACGTACTGGCACACCACGGGCACCGCGGGCACCTTCGGCGCGGCCGTGGCGGCGGGCGTCCTGCTGGGGCTGGACGAAGCGGCCATGCTGCACGCCCTGGGCAGCGCCGGCACCCAGGCCGCCGGGATCTGGGAGTTCCTGGCGGACGGCGCCATGAGCAAGCAGCTCCACCCGGCCAAGGCGGCCATGAACGGCATCCTGGCCGCCCTCATCGCCGCGCGGGGGTTCACCGGTGCCACCCGCGTCCTGGAGGGGGAGAAGGGCTACCTGCGCGCCACCTCCGCCGCCTTCGACGAGTCCCGGCTCACGGAGGGGCTGGGCCCCGGCATGGCGCGCTGGCGCATCACCGGCGTCTCCTTCAAACCCCACGCCTCCTGCCGCCACACCCACCCGGCGGTGGATGCTGCCCTGGCGCTGCGCCGGGAGCACGGCCTGCGGCCGGAGGAGGTGGCGGAGGTCCACGTGCGGCTCTATCGTCAGGGGTACGAGCTCCTGGCCGGGGTAACGGCGGATACGCCCTACGCCGCCAAGTTCAACCTGCCCTACTGCGTGGCCTGCGCCCTCCTCTACGGCGACGTGGGGCTGGACCGGTTCAGCGAGGAGCGCCTGCACGACCCCGAGCTCCGCGCCCTCATGGCGCGCGTCCGCGCGGAGCCGGACCCGGCGCTGGACGCCCTCTACCCCGCCCAGTGGCCCTCCGTAGTGACGGTCCGCACTCGGGACGGCCGCACGCTGGAGCGCCGGGTGGACCACCCCAAGGGCGACCCGGAGAACCCGCTGACGGAGGATGAGGTGGTGGCCAAGTTCCACGCCATGGCGGCGCCCGTGACGGGGGAGGCCCGCGCCGCCCGCTACGCGGAGGCTGTGCTGGGGCTGGAGCGCCTGGCGGACGTCACGGCGCTGACGGCCGCCGCCGCGCCCGCCCCGTAGCGGGCGGCGGGACGCCCAGGGAGTCCAGCACCGCCGCCGCCTCCGCGATGATCCGCCGGTGCCGCCGCAGCAGCAGCGACCGTACCCGCCACACCCGCGCCGCCTCCGCCGCCGTCAGCAGCCCGGCCGCCGCCGCGGCCGCCACCTCCTCCTCGTCCTCAGCGTAGGCGGGGCCGTCCGGCGGCGCCCACACGTCCAGCAGCAGGTCCCGGTACTCGATGCGCCCGGGGCGGAGCCGCACGGCATCCACCACGTCGAACCGGTGGGCGATGAGGGCGCCGTCCGGCCCGTGCATGCGGTAGCAGTTGTAGGGCCGGCGGGCCCAGAAGAGGCCGTAGGTGCGGGAGCCGGGCGGGAAGCGGTAGCCGCTGCTGCGCACCTCCCGTTCCGTGACGAAGAGCACCACGGCGCGCGCGGGCGTCTGCTCCAGCAGGCCGCAGCGGAAGGACTGCACGCGGCCGTCCAGCGCGCGCTTGACCTCCTCCACGGCGGGCAGCCCGTAGTACGGCACGCCGCACCTCCCGCGGCGCAGTCTCCCCCGGCGCCGCCGCGCCTGTCAACCGGAGGGGCGGTCTCTGGCCGCCGGCCCCGCCGGGTGCTATGCTGGTGGCGCTCCACACGTCACGGTCCAGCAGGAGGTGCGGCAGTGCCGGAGTTCCAGAAGATCCTCTACGAGAAGCGCGGCCGAATCGCCGTCATCACCATCAACCGGCCGGAGTCCATGAACGCCATCGACCCGCAGACCAGCCAGGAGCTCTACGACGCCTGGTGCGACTTCCGGGACGACGGCGAGCTCTGGGTGGCCATCCTCACCGGCGCGGGCGACCGGGCGTTCTCCGCGGGGAACGACCTGGTGGCCACGGCCCGCGGCGGCGGCCCCGGCGCCATGCGGCACGTGCCCTTCGGCGGGAACACGCGGGACTTCGTCACGTGGAAACCCACCATCGCCGCCATCAACGGCTACTGCCTGGCCGGCGGGCTGGAGATGGCACTGGCCTGCGACATCCGCATCGCCGCGGAGCACGCGCAGTTCGGGCTGCCGGAGGTGCGGTGGGCCATCATCCCCGGCGCCGGCGGCACGCAGCGCCTGCCGCGGGCCATCCCCCTGGCCCTGGCCATGGAGATGATCCTCACCGGTGAGCGCATCGACGCGCAGCGGGCGCTCCAGGCGGGGCTGGTCAGCCGCGTGGTGCCCGCGGACCAGCTCATGCCCACGGCGCTGGAGGTGGCGGAGACCATCTGCAAGCGCGGGCCGCTGGCGGTGCGCTCCGCCAAGGAGTCCATCATGCGCGGCCTGGACATGACGCTCCAGCAGGGCCTGGACCTGGAGGCCATGTTCTCCGCCCGGGTCTGGGCCAGCGAGGACGCCCGGGAGGGGCCGCGGGCCTTCGCGGAGAAGCGGGAGCCGCAGTACAAGGGCCGCTAGGCCGGTCCCATCCCTACGCCCGGGGAGCGGGGGCTGCGCTCCTTGGCACGCGGAAGGGCCGCAAGTCCGAAGGATCCGGCGCCGCGGCGCCTCAGGCGCGGGGGCGGGCCCGGATGACCCGCGCGTCCCGGTCCGCGTGGTAGACGTACTCCGCCCCACCGGCGGCCAGCGTGATCCGGTAGCCCGGCGTGATGACCTGCGCGCAGAAGGTGGCCACCTCCTCCACGCCCAGGCAGGCGTTGGGCCACTCCACCGGCTCCACCGCCACCACCGTTACCGCCTCCGGTCGGACCCCCAGGCCCGCCGCCAGGTCCTCCACCGCCAGGCGGACGGGCCGGGGCGTCCACGCCCGGTAGGACGCGCCCTCCCGCGTGTAGCGGAGCCACGGCGCGCCGGCCCCCACTGCCCGGTAGACGGGCGCCCCGGACGCCTCCGATCCCGGGATGGGCTCCAGCGCGCCCGGCGCAGGGGCGCCGTCCACCGGCACGTAGACCGCGCCGTCCAGGAGCAGCAGCCCCTCGGCGGGCGGCGCCGTCGCGGCGGGCGGCGGCGTGGGCGAGGGGCCGTCCGGCGGTGGCGAGGCCGTGGGGGTAGCCGGGGGCGCGCCGGGCGCGGGCCGTTCGGCGCCGTCGCCGGAGCAGGCGGCCAGGAGCGCCAGCAGCAGGCAGAGGAGGACAGCGGAGCGAGGCGTCATGGGGACCTCCTTTGGGATCGTCTCCCATTATAGAGAGACGTCGCGCCCGCCTGCGTCGGCCGGGCGGCGTCCTGCCCGCGTTTGCACGTAGGGCCCGTTCTGCTATACTCCCGGCGGACCGCCCCGGACCAGGGGCGGTTACCAGTGTCCAGGCAGGGACCAGCTATGCCAGCCATCGTGGTCATCGGCGGGCAGTGGGGGGACGAAGGGAAAGGGAGGATCGTGGACCTCCTGGCCCGGCGGGCCTCCATCGTGGCCCGGTACTCCGCCGGCAACAACGCCGGCCACACCGTCATCAACCAGCTCGGCGAGTTCAAGCTGAACCTGGTACCGGCGGGCATCTTCTACCCCGGCAAGACCTGCATCATCGGCAATGGGGTGGTGGTGGACCCCGGCCGGCTCCTGGAGGAGATCCACCACCTGGAGTCCCGCGGCGTCTCCGTGAAGAACCTCCACGTGAGCGATAGGGCCCACGTGCTCATGCCGTACCACCGGATCATCGACTTGAAGGACGAGGAGCTGCGGGCGGCGTCCGGCGGCGCCATCGGCACCACGGGGCGCGGCGTGGGCCCCGCCTTCGCCGATAAGGTGGCCCGCATCGGCATCCGCACGGCGGACCTCACGGACCCGGAGTGGTTCTACGAGCGGCTCCGGTACGTGCTGGAGTACAAGAACGCGGTGCTGACCAAGCTGTACGGGGCGGAGCCGCTGGACTTGGACCAGGTCTACCAGGAGTACGTGGAGTACGGCCGTCAGCTGGCGCCCTTCGTGCGGGATACCTCCGTGCTGGTGCAGGAGGCGCTGGCCCGGGGCGAGCGGGTGCTGCTGGAGGGCGCTCAGGGGGCGCTGCTGGACCTGGACTTCGGCACGTACGAGTACGTCACCTCCTCCGTGCCGTCCTCCTCCGCCGCGGGCGCGGCCCTGGGCATCGGCATCGGGCCCACGGAGATCGAGCGGGTGGTGGGGGTGTACAAGGCGTACACCACCCGGGTGGGCAACGGGCCGTTCCCCACGGAGCAGGCGGGGGAGATCGCGGAGCGGCTGGCGGGCGGCCTGCGGCCGGAGGTGGGCACCACCACGGGCCGGCCGCGCCGCTGCGGCTGGTTCGACGCGGTGGCGGCCCGCTACACGGCGCGGCTGAACGGCGTACACGCCGCGGTCCTCACGCGGCTGGACGTGCTGGACCAGTTCAGCACCATCAAGGTCTGCACAGGCTACCAGACCAACGGCGACATCCTGGAGACGTTCCCGGCCAACCCGGCGGTGCTGGCCCGCTGCACGCCGGTGTACGAGGAGCTGCCGGGGTGGGAGACGCCCACCAGCCACGCCCGGCGGTTCGAGGACCTGCCGGCCCGGGCCCAGGGCTACGTGCGCCGCATCGAGGAGCTCATCGGCGTGCCGGTGGACCTGGTGTCCGTGGGGCCGGAGCGGGACCAGGCCATCATCGTCAACCCCATCTTCT
>DATCLE010000324.1:0-29958 GCA_036564075.1 Dehalococcoidia bacterium | reverse complement strand
GCTACCCCCTTACCAACGCGGTCGTGGAGGGGAAGCACACGCGGGTGAAAGCGCTCAAACGGCGGGCCTACGGCTACCGGAACGACCGGCACTTTCAGCTCAGGATCCTGAACTGTTTCCACACTGATTGACGAAGAGCCGGCCGCCCGCAGCCCTTCCCCGTAAGGCGTGGAGCGGCTACAATGGCGCCGTTCCCGCCTCCGCCGCCGCCCGCTCTTCCGCGGAAGGACGGGCCGCGGCCGCCATCTCACCGCCGGGGGGAAGCGGACCGTCATGGCGAGCGAGAAGACCAACCGGGGCAACTTCTTCGAAGACTTCCACACGGGCCAGGTCATCCGGCACGCGACGCCGCGCACCGTCACGGAGGGGGACCTGGCCCTCTACATCGCCCTCACAGGGGACCGCTCCCCGCTCCACTGCTCCGCGGAGTTCGCGCGGCGGCTGGGCTTCCGGCGGGAGACGGTCCATGACCTGCTGACCTTCCACATCGTCTTCGGCAAGTCGGTGCCGGACGTCTCCCTGAACGCCGTGGCCAACCTGGGCTACGCGGACGTGCGCTTCCTGCGGCCCGTCTACCCCGGGGACACGCTGCGGGCGGAGTCCCGCGTGCTGGGGCGGAAGGAGACCTCCAGCGGGGCCACGGGCATCGTCTGGGTGCAGACCACCGGCTACAACCAGGACGAAGAGCCGGTCCTCCAGTACTGCCGCTGGGTCATGGTGAACAAGCGCGACCCCGGCACCCCCACCGGCGCGGACGAGGCGCCGTCGCTGCCGGAGCGGGTGGCGCCGGAGTCGCTGGTTGTGCCGCCGGAACTGGACCTCTCCGGCTTCGACCCGGCGGCCACGGGCGGCCGCTTCTTCTGGGAGGACTACCGGCCGGGCGAGGTCATCCACCACGCCGACGGCGTGACCATCGAGGAGGCGGAGCACCAGCTGGCCACGCGGCTCTACCAGAACACCGCCCGCGTCCACTTCAACGAGCACGCCCAGAAGGCCTCCCGCTTCGGGCGGCGGCTCATGTACGGCGGGCACGTCATCTCCGTGGCGCGGGCGCTGGCCTACAACGGGCTGGAGAACGCCCTGGGCGTGCTGGCGTGGAACGGCGGGACCCACAGCAACCCCACCTTCGCCGGGGACACGCTCTACGCCTGGACGGAGGTGCTGGAGACGCTGGATCTGCCGGGCCGGAGCGACGCGGGCGCGCTGCGGGCCCGGCTGGTGGCGGTGAAGAACGTCGACCCCCTCCAGGAGGAGGTGCCGCTGCGGGTGCGGGACCAGGCTACGGGCCGGGAGTCCTACCACCCCAACGTGGTGCTGGACCTGGACTGGGTGTTGCTGATGCCGAGGCGCCGGTAGGAAAGGGACGGTCCATGAGCACGAGCACGAGGCCGGACGTGGGGCTGAACGACGCGAGGCGGCTGGTGGACGCGGCGTCCGCGGTGATGGACGCCGCCATCCGCCACGCCGCGGAGATCACCGGCGGCGGCCGCGGCATCGATGAGCACCAGGTGCACTGCGAGCGCGTGGCGTACCTGGCCACGGAGGTCCGCGCGGCGGCGGAGCTGGTGGCCTACGCGGAGGGCCTGGCCGCCCGCGGCAGGGCGGACGCGCTGGCCACGGACATGGCCGTGGCCTACGCCGCGGAGGTGGCCCACAAGCTGCGGACGGCGGTGGAGGCGGGCCTGGAGGACTTCGGCGTGCCGGAGGCGCTGCTGGCGGAGCACCTGGGCGAACCGGCCGTGCGCGCCGCCGTCCGCGCGGGGCTGGCGGAGGCGCGGCTGCGGGAGATCGGCCGGCGGGTCATCGAGGCGCGGGGCGCCAACCAGACGGACCTGGGCGACGAGATGGCGGCGCTGACGCGCCAGTCCGTGCGGGAGTTCGCGCGGACGGAGGTGGCGCCCCTGGCCCAGGAGATCCACCGGAAGGACCTCCTGGTGCCGGACGAGCTCATCAAGAAGATGGCGGAGCTGGGCTTCTTCGGCAGCTCCATCCCGGAGGAGTACGGCGGCTCCGGCATGGGCAACCTCACCATGATCATCACCACGGAGGAGCTCTCCGCCGCCTCGCTGGCGGGAGCGGGCAGCCTGATCACGCGGCCGGAGATCCTGGCCAAGGCGCTCCTGCGCGGCGGCACGGAGGAGCAGAAGCGGGAGTGGCTGCCCAAGCTGGCCTCCGGCGAGGTCCTGGTGGGCGTGGCGGTCACGGAGCCGGACGTGGGGTCGGACGTGGCGTCGGTGCAGTGCCGGGCGGAACCGGCGGAGCGGAACGGGCGCAAGGGGTGGGTCATCAACGGGGCCAAGGCGTGGTCCACGTTCTCCGGCCGGGCCAACGTCCTGGCGCTGCTGGCCCGCACGGACCCGGACCCCAAGAGCGGCGCCCGCGGGCTCTCGCTCTTCATTGTGCCCAAGGAGCCGTTCTACGGGCACGAGTTCCAGTACACGCAGCCGGAGGGCGGCACCGTCACCGGCACCGCCAACCCCACGCCGGGCTACCGGGGGATGCACTCCTTCACCCTGGCCTTCGATAACTACTTCGTGCCGGAGGAGAACCTGGTGGGCCGGGAGGCGGGCCTGAACCGCGGCTTCTACCTCCAGATGGCGGGCTTTGCGGCGGGGCGGCTGCAGACGGGCGGCCGGGCGTGCGGCGTGGCCCAGGCGGCGCTGGAGAAGGCGTGCGCCTACGTCACCGGCCGGGTGCAGTTCGGGCGGCCGGTGGCGGAGTACCAGCTCACCCAGTACAAGATCGGCCGGATGGCCACGCACCTGGCGGCGGCCCGGCAACTCACCTACGCGGCGGCGCGGCTCATGGACCAGGACGAGGAGCGCTCCCTGGAGCCGGCGCAGGCGAAGCTGCTGGCGTGCGACGTGGCGGTGTGGGTGACCCAGGAGGCGCAGCTCCTCCACGGCGGTTGGGGCTACTCCGAGGAAGACCCGGTGGCCCGCTACGTGGTAGATGCGCTGGTGCTGCCCATCTTTGAAGGAGTGAAGCCCATCCTGGAGCTCCGCGTGGTGGCGCGGGGCCTCCTGGGCCGCTAGCCCGCCGGGCGCAGAACCGGAAAGGAGTGAGACGCAGATGGGGAAGAGCCTGACCGTCCGCCGGAGCGAGCTGACGCTCCCGGGCCACATGATGAAGTTCCTGGAGAAGGCGGCGGCGTCCGAGGCGGACGAGATCATGGCGGACTGTGAGGACGCCTGCCCCCTGAGCGCCAAGGGGCCGGAGGTGCGGAGCACCATCGTCCACGCCTTCACCACCCTGGATTGGGGGAACAAGTTCGTCACGTTCCGGCCCAACAACACGCAGTCGCCCTTCTTCGAAGGGGACCTGGAGCACATTGTGAAGGGGGCGGTGGACCGCTTCCACGGCGTCATCATCCCCAAGGTCTTCTCCCCGGACCAGATCGAGCGGGTGGACGAGCTGCTGACGAAGTTCGAGGCACAGTCCGGCTGGACCCGGAAGCTGCGCATTGAGGCGCTCATCGAAACGCCCATGGCCGTGGAGCGGGCGTACGAGATCGCCACGGCGTCGGACCGGATGGACTCCCTCATCTTCGGCATCGCGGACTACGCGGCGGAGATCGGCGTGGCGGACGCCTACAACAACCAGAACATCCGCTTCCTGTACGCCAAGCAGCGGGTGATCAACGCGGCCAAGGCGGCGGGGCTGGACGCCATTGACAAAGTGCACCTCCAGATCCGGGACCTGGAGGCGCTGCGGCGGTACTCGGAGGAGTCCGCCTCGTACGGCTTCGACGGGCGGTGGGCCATCACGCCGGCGCACCTGCCCATCATCAACGAGGTGTACACGCCCACGGAGGAGCAGCTCCAGCACGCGCAGAAGGTGGTGGAGCTGTACGAGGAGGCAGACCGGGAGCAGCGGCTGGGCTCCCTGGTGGACCCGGACACGGGCGAGATGATCGACGAGGCCACCATCAAGATGGCCTTCAAGCAGCTCCTCAAGGGCCTCCGGGCGGGCAAGGTGGAGCGGGAGGTGCTCCTGAAGGCCCGGCGGAGCGCGGAGCACACGGGCTACAACTTCCTGGGCGTGGAGCTGTAGCGTCGGTTGCCACCGGATGGGCGCCGGGGGTCGGTCACACCGGCTCCCCGGCGCCCGCTCTCTTTGGTGTGAGGCCCCGGGAGCGGGCCGCGACAGGGAGGCAGGGGATGCCACGGGACCCGCAGAAGCCGCAGTTCTTCCGGACGTTGCGCGTGAAGAACGTGAACCAGGTGGGCGTGCTGGCCGCGGTGCTGCGCGTCATTGCCCACCACGGCGGCATGGTGGGGGACATCCGCACCGTCTCCCAGGGGCGGACCGCCATGGTGCGGGACATTGACGTGCTGGTGGAGTCGCTGGCGGACCTGGACGCCGTGCTGGCGGACCTGGAGGCCATGGAGGAGACCACCGTCCTGGAGGTGCGGGACGAGGTGCTCTCCGCCCACGTGGGCGGCAAGATCCGGGTGGTCTCCCGGCTGCCCATCGAGACCTTCGCTGACCTGGGGCGGGTCTACACACCGGGCGTGGGTGAAGTGTGCCGCCGCATCAGCGAGGAGCCGCGGCTGGCGGAGCGGTACACGGCCATCTCCAACACCGTGGCGGTGGTGAGCGACGGCTCCGCGGTGCTGGGCCTGGGCAATCTGGGGCCGGTGGCCGCCATGCCGGTGCTGGAGGGCAAGGCGGCGCTCCTGGCACACCTGGTGGGGGTGAACGCGGTGCCGGTGGCGCTCCGCACCCAGGACCCGGACGAGATCGTCCAGGCGGTGCGGTGCATTGCGCCGTCCTTCGGCGTCATCCAGCTGGAGGACATCGCTTCGCCCCAGTGCTTTGAGGTGGAGCCGCGGGTGCAGGAGGCGGTGGACGTGGCGGCCTTCCACGACGACCAGCACGGTACGGCGGCGGTGGTGCTGGCGGCGCTGCTGAACGCGTGCCGGCTGGCGGACCTGGACCTGCGGCGCCTGCGGGTGGGGCAGATCGGCCTGGGGGCCGCGGGACTGGCCATCGCCCGGGCGGTGATGCAGTACACGGGCCGGCCGGTGCTGGGGGCGGACAAGGCGCCGGACGCCCTGGAGCGGCTGGTCCGCTTCGGCGGGGAGGCGTCGGACCTGGCGGGGATCTGCGGCGGCTGCGACGTGGTGATCGCCACCACGGGCCAGCCAGGGCTGATCCGGCCGGAGATGGTGCGGCCGGGGCAGATCATCTTCGCGCTGTCCAACCCGCGGCCGGAGATCGACGCGGCGGAGGCGCTGCGGGCGGGGGCGCGCATTGCGGAGGGCGGCGCGGCCATCAACAACCTGCTGTGCTACCCGGGGGCGTGCCGCGGGCTGCTGGACGTGGGGGCACGGCGGGCGGCGCCGGAGGTGTTCCAGGCGGCGGGCGAGGCGCTGGTGGCGGTGACGCCGTCCGGCCAGCTGCTGCCGAACCCGCTGGACCGCGCCGTGCACGCGGCGGTGGCCCGCCGGGTGGCGCGGGCGTGCCTGGACGCGGGCCTGGCCACCCGGGAGCCGGACGCCGACTACTTCGCGGAGGAGTAGGGGGCCGGGCGCAGGGCGGGCACGGTTCGCCGTAGGGGTGGAGCGGGCCGGGGCCGGTGGGGGGAAGACCGGCCCGGCTCCCCGATCATTGCGGGTACCGCGCGTTGCCGGTGGTCACGTTGGCGGGGTCCACCGCCGCCAGCGCGTCTACGCGGCCGCCCAGGGCCGGGATCATAATCTCCACGTTCTCCAGCATGAGGCCCACGTAGGAGTGGCGGGGGTCCCCCGGCTTGCCGGGCAGGTCGTCCCCCCGGAGCTTGTCGATGTACTGGGCGCCGGTCTCCCGGGCGATCTGCTGGAGGACCTCGCTGGGGAAGGCCTCCGAGCCGAAGACCACCGGCACCCGCTCCCGCCGGATCTGCTCGATGACGCGCTCCACGTCCTGCGGCGACGGCTCCGAGAAGTCCGGGAGCCGGACGGCGCTGATGACTTCCAGGCCGTACCGGCGGGCGAAGTAGGCCCAGAAGTCGTGGTACGTGAGGAGGCGGCGGCCCTCCGGCGGGATGGTGCCCACCGCCTCCTGGATGGCACGGTCCAGCACCGCCAGCCGGGCCAGGTAGCGGTCTGTGTTGGCCTGGTAGACGGGGGCGTTCTCCGGGTCCAGCTCCACCAGCGCGTCCCGCACCAGCCGGGCGTAGGCCATGGCGTCGTGCGGGTCCAGCCAGAGGTACGGGTTGGGCGTGCCGGACTCCGGCGGGACGGCGGGGTCGAAGATAGGCGGCTCCTCGCGGAGGGCGCTGTCACCCAGCCGCAGGATCCGGGCGTCCTGCCGCTTGCCGGACTCCGCCTGCTCCAGGGTGGGCCCCTCCAGGTTCAGGCCGTTGGCCACAATGAGGTCCGCCCGGCTCAGGAGGCGGAGGTCCGAGGGGGTGGGCTCAAAGGTGCGGGGGTTGGTACCCTCCGGGATCAGCCCCTGGAGGTCGATGCGGTCCCCGCCCACGTTCTCCACGATGCTGGTGATGGGGGCGATGGTGGCGACTACCCGCAGCCGCTCGCCGGCGGCGCCGTCCCCCTGGCTACAGGCGGCGGCCAGCGCGCCCAGGAGCACCAGCAGGAGCGCCATCGGGGCGAGGCGAGGTAGCGTGGTGCCCCGTGTCAACGCGGGCTCACCCCTCGTGGTGAGGGGCGGGCGCCCGGCTCCCGGCCTGGCAGCCGGCACAGAGGCCGAAAATGGCGAAGTGGTCCAGGTCCGGCCGGAAGCCGTAGTCCTCCAGGATCTCCGCGCCCAGGTTCTCCATGTAGCTGTGGTCCAGGGAGGTGACGGAACCGCAGCGGCGGCAGATCAGGTGGTGGTGCCGGGTGGCGCCCAGCCACTCGTAGCGGGCCTCGTTGCCGCCCAGGGAGGTCTCCGCCACCAGCCCCAGGTCCTTGAGGACGGCCAGGGTGCGGTAGATGGTGGAGATGTCCACGTAGGGGTAGGAGGCCTGGACCTGCTCCAGGATCTCGCCGGCCGTGACGTGGCGGCCCGCGTGGCGCACGGCGGAGGTGATGAGCATCCGCTGGGGCGTCAGGCGGTAGCCGGAGCGGCGGAGCGTCTGGACGGTCTCGGGTTCACAGCTCATGGCAGGCCTCGCAATCCGGTCACCGGCGGCTACTCAGACCGTACCAGAACGTGCAACCGGCCGCAAGAGCGAACGCTGGCGGCCCGACGGCGCCCGTCGTACAATCGGGCCATCCCGCAGCAGGAGGAGTACATGATCGTCGTCACGGCCACGTTGAAGGCGCAGCCCGGCAAGGAGGGGGAGCTGGAGGCAGTGCTGCGCCGGTTGGTGGAGCACACGCAGGGGGAGGACGGCACGCTGGCGTACGCCCTGCACCGCTCAGCGGAGGACCCCACCGTCTACCTCTTCTACGAGCGGTACGCGGACCAGGAGGCGCTCCAGCGGCACACCGGCAACGACGGCTTCCGGGCGCTGGGCCGGGAGCTGGCGCCCTACCTAGCGGAGCGGCCGCAGCTGGCGCGGTTCGAGCTGGTGGCGGAGGTGGACCGCTAGGGGCGCCGGGCCGGGGGCCGGGCGTCACGACCCGGGCCCGCCGTCCTCCGGACCGGGCTCCCCGCCGGCGCCTTCGTCCCGGCGGCGGCGGAGGAACTCCTCCAATTCCTGGAAGAGCGCCTCGCCGGAGGGGAGGTCCTGGGCCTCCTCCCCCTCCTCGTCCGCCCGCCGCTCCAGGGTGCGGACGTACTCCGCCAGGTCCGGGCTCTCAGCGAGGGCGGCGTTCACCTGTGCATCGAACTCCCGGCCCTGCGCGTCCAGGGCGGAGAGGTCCAGGTCCAGGCCCAAGACGGCGCCCAGCCGCCGGAGGAGCGCGGCGGTGGCCCGCGGGTTGGGCGAGGCGGAGACGTAGTGGGGGACGCCGGCCCAGAGGCTGGCGGAGGCGATGCCCTCCCGGCGGAGGGCGTCGTGGAGGACGCCCACAATGCCCGTGGGCCCCTCGTACCGGGAGCGCGTGACACCCTCCCGGTTGATGCGCCGGGCCAGCTCCGGATCGGTGGCGAAGCCGGTGACGCGCACGGGCCGGGTGTGGGGCGCGTCCGCCAGGAGGGCGCCCAGGGTCACCACCAGCGAGGCGCCGGCCCGGCGTACCACGTCCAGGATCAGGCCGGTGAAGGCCCGCCAGCGCAGGTTGGGCTCCACGCCCAGCAGGAGCAGCACGTCCCGCGGGAGCGACGGCCCCGCCTGGTGGTAGTAGAAGACGTTGGAGGGCCACTCCAGGGACCGCTGGGCGCCGTCCACCAGGCGGATCTGCGGCCGCGTGTCCGTGAAGCTGTAGAACTCCTCCGGGTCGATGGAGGCGAAGCGGCGGGCGGACCACGTCCGCAGCAGGAGCTGGACGGCGGAGGTGGCGGACTCCGCCGCGTCGTTCCAGCCGGCGAAGGCGGCCACCAGCACCGGGTTCCGCAGCCGGGGGATCTCGTCCACCTGGAGGGGGTCCATGGTGCCTCCTTCCGGGCCCGTTCGCGGCGCCGGGCCTCCGTGCGTAGGCTAGCCACCCCCGTCGGGTTCCGCAACCCCGCCCGCGCCCTACGCCCGGCCCGCGGGGTGGGCTTCGCCCCCACCCCCGGCCCCTCCCCCAAGCTTGGGGGAGGGGTGCAGGGGTGGGGGCCGCGCCGCGCCATCGCCCGGGCCGGGGGCGGGGGCCCGCCTACCGGCCCGTCACCAGCCCCACCTTGATCCAGCCGGGCTGGCGCATATCGAACGCCTTGTAGGCGTCCACCGCGTCGCTGAAGGACTCCGTCTGGGTCATCACCCGGGCCGGGTCCACCATGCCGGCCTGCACCAGCTCCAGCAGCACCGGGATGTACTTCCGGTGGTTGCAGTTCCCCAGGTTCACCGTCAGGTTCTTGTTCATGGCCGTGCCGATGGGGAAGTACTGGTCCGCCTGCGGGTAGACGCCGATGACCCCCAGCGTGCCCGCCTTGGCCAGCGCCGCCGTCGCCCACTCGGAGGCCATGAACGGCGCGTTGCCGGGGTGCCAGTTGCCGTCCTGGGGGTTGGTCTCCGGCGCAACCTGCTGGAGCGCCTGCCGGAACATCCCCTCCTGCTGCTGCGCCCGCTGGGACGCCGGGCCCGCGTCTGGCCGGTTGGCGTCCACGCCCACCGCGTCGATGGCGCGGTCCACGCCGATGCCACCGGTGAGCCGCCGGATGGCCTCCACCGGGTCCTCCTGGTTGTAGTCGATGACCTCCGCGCCCTGTCGCCGGGCCATCTCCAGGCGGGAGGGGATGGTGTCCACCGCCAGGACCCGGCCGGCGTCCCGGAGCTTGGCGCCGGTGATGGCGAACTGGCCCACCGGGCCGCAGCCGAAGACGGCTACGGTGTCCCCCGGCCTGATCTCCGCCAGCTCCGCGCCGAAGTAGCCCGTGGGGAACACGTCCGAGAGGGTCAGCGCCTGCTCGTCCGTCACCTCGTCCGGCAGCTTCACCAGCCCCACGTTGGCGAAGGGCACGCGCGCCCGCTCCGCCTGGAGGCCGTGGAAGGGGCCGGTCTGCGCCGGTCCGCCGAAGAAGGCGGTTCCCGCCAGCTTCCCGTGCGGGTTGGCGTTGTCGCACTGGGAGAAGTAGCCCGCGCGGCAGTACACGCACGAGCCGCAGGCGATGGTGGACGCCACCACCACCCGGTCCCCCACGTTGAGGTTGCGGACGTCCGGCCCCGGTAACGTCAAGATCTTTGTGTACTTTTGGCCGGAAGGGCGTGGCGCCAGCGGTCGTTAAGATGGCTGAGAACGGCGTAGATGATCCGCTCGCAACTGGGGTTGTCCTGAAAGCAGCTCATGGGCCTCGTCCGACGCCGCACCTCCCGGAAGAGTCGCTCGATGGCGTTGGTGGTGCGCACCGTGCGCCAGTCTCCCGTGGGGCAGGCATAGAAGGCCAGGAGCTCCTCCAGGTCCTCGTCCAGCCACGTCACCGCGTAGATCCTCTTAGGAACTATCCCAAACCAGGCGGATGCGGTGCAATTCTGGTCGATGCTGGTTGACATGGTGCTAGCCGATGCCGCGACACAAGCGCGTCGCACAGGAATTGCCGACGATCTGGCGCGTCCCGGATCCGTTGTGGGAGCGGATCGCGCCCGTGCTCGCCGAGCGTGATCCGCCCAAGCGCCCGGGCCTCCCCGGATCGATGCCCGGGCGGCGCTGGATGCGATCACCTACCGCCTGCGCAGCGGGGTCCCGTGGAACCAGCTCCCGGCCGAGTTCCCCAGCGACAGTTCGGTCCAGCGGACGTTCCAACGGTGGATCGCCCGGGGCGTCTTCGATCGGATCTGGGCCATGCTGGTCACCGAATGGGCGGAGGTGGGCGGGGGCGGCTGGGAATGGCAGGCGGCCGACGGCGCCATGGGCGAGGCACGCTTGGGGGGGCGCTGGTGGCCCCAACCCGACCGATCGCGCCAAGTCGGGCGTGAAGCGGAGCCTGCTCGTGGAGCGGACCGGTGGTCCGTTGGCCGTGGTGGTCGCGGGAGCCAACGTGCACGGCTGCAAGCTGCTGGCCCAGACGCTCGACGCCGTCGTGGTGGAGCGCCCCACGCCGACGCCCGAGCAGCCGCAGCACTTGTGCCTGGACAGAGGCTACGATAACCCGACCGGCCACGCGGCCGTGGCCGAGCACGGCTACGCCCTGCCCATCCGGCGGGTCGGCGAGGAGACATTGAACCCGCAGGGCGCGAACACCTGCCCAGCCCGCCGGTGGGTCGTCGAGCGGCCACTGGCCTGGTTATCGAGAGGTCGCGCGATTCTGGTCCGCTACGACGAGAGAGCATCCAGTTACCTCGGCCTGCTCAAGGTCGCCTGCATCCTCATCTGGTTCCGTCGAGTTCACCAGGTACGTCTTTGGGGATAGTTTCTTACACCACTACCTGGGACGAGAACATCGGCGCCCCGCGAGCCGCACGTCCCGTACGTGCTGTACATCAACTACATCCGGGAGTCGGACCTGGGCCCGGCTGCCCTGGCGTGCCTGAGGGAGACGCGTGCCATGCATGAAGACGGACTGAGGACGATGCAACGATCGGCTGTCTGGCTGCAGTCCCATGGACGTCGTCTCCAGCCGCGGGCGGTGGCCGGCCCCCGGCGGGGCGCCTGGCCACCGGTCCGGCGCCCCCGCCGGGGCTCAGCTCCGCCTGTCTTAGCGCGGCAGGTGGAGGGAGAAGAAGCGGTCCGTCCAGATATCGGCCGGGTCAAGGTCCGTCCTGATGGCTTCCACGTCCTTGAGCTGCTGGTAGAGGGTTTCCCATCGCTGGGCGGTCATGACGCCGATGCCGCGCTCCGCTGCGTCGCCCACAGGGACCAGCGTCTGCATGGTCTCCCAGTTGTACCGCATGCCGTCGTCCGTCAGATCCGGGGCCAGCGTCTTGAGGTACGCGTGGGTCTCCTCCGGCTCCTCCATGTACCTGCGCCAGCCCTCCAGGGAGGCGGCCACCACGGCGTTCACCAGCTCCGGCTCCTCCCGGATCACCTCCTCCGTGGTGAACAGGATGTTCGCGTAGGGATTGTAGCCGGAGTCGGCAATGAGGAGCGACTTGGGACGGGCGCCGGCCTGCCGGGCGTAGTACGGCTCCGTCGTTAGATACCCCTGGGTGCCACGCTCCTTGTCGTTCAGCCACTCGGCCAGCTGGCCGTTGTACGCCAGGAGTTGCTCCTCCTTCCAGCCGAAGGTTTTCATGAGGTACGGCACATAGGCCGCGGCGCGGGCTACTGCAACCCTGGTCCCTCTCTTCCCGATGTCCGCGAGGCTCTGGACGCCGGACTCCTCGTGGACCATGATGACCTGGGGGTTGACCTGGAAGGGGGCCATGAGGGCCACAACGGGGATCCCTTCGTTCCGTCCCCGCGCTAACTGGTCACCGTTGCCCACGCCGAACTTGGCCTGGCCGGAGGCCACCAGCCGCACGGTGTCGATCCCCGGCCCGCCCGGTTCAATGGTTGCGTCCACGTTCCAGTCCTCGTACAGCCCATTCAGGGCGGCATAGTAGTAGCCGCCGTGCTCCGGCTCCGGGAACCAGTTCATGACGATGCTGGCTTCCGTCATCTCCTCCGGCCTGGAGTCGGCGGTGATCTCCGCGGGCGCTGCCGCGCCCCTGTCCGCATCGTCCTCACCGCTGCTGCAGGCCATCGCCAGGACCCCCAGGACCGTCACCACCGCCATCAGCCAGCGAACCCGTCTCCACATGTCGGCACCTCCTCTCCGGTGTGCCTGCATGATGCGGATCGTCACCGCCGTCCACTACGTGACCGATGCACGAGCCCGAATTCGAGAGTATGGTGGACGCTTACAACGGGGCGGCGGGGGCAAACCGGCTGGGGTTGAAGGGCTCCAGTTCGGGGACCGTTTCGCCTGCCAGGAGGGCGGCCATGCGGGGCGCCAGAGCTGGGAGGTAGATGAGCGGGCTCGGGAGGCCGGCCATGACGTACAACCCCTCCACAGAGGGTACCAGGCCGGCCACGGGCAGGCGGTCCAGCGCAATGGAGACGGGGCAGGTGCGGAGCGCGGCAGGGAGGTCGGCTAGTCCCGGGAGGAGGGTTCGGGCCAGATTCCGGATGGCGGCCTCGCTCTCCGGGCGCGGGACGGCACGGAGGCCGGGGACGGCCCGGCTCACCTGGCCGATCTGGATCCTGCCGTCGGGGAACTGGGCGGCACCGAACTCCAGCACCGGTGGAACGAGGTCATGATCGCCGGCGTCGCGCCACTCGCTGGCCGGATAGCGTGAGGCCATGGCCCGCTCCAGGTCGCCGCGCTCCCCGCCCCCGCCGACGACGATGCACGAGAGCGTCACGGGCTGCGGGGGCGTCTCCAGGACCTCCGCGTGGGTGTGGAGGATGGGCAGCGTCGTGCCAACGCTCCTCAGCAGGCTCCGGGTCCAAGCTCCGGCCGTCAGCAGGACGCTTCCCGCGGCAACCGATCCCTCCGGTGTCTCCACGCCCACGCAACGGCCGCGGCGGACGGTGAGGGCGTGAACGGGCGACTCGTTCACCACCTCAGCGCCCAGCCGTTTCGCCGCCGTCAGCAACGCGCCAACGAGGGTGGGCGGATCGACGTGTCCCTGGGCGCACACGGCACCGCCGACGAGTGTGTCAGCCCGCAGTCCGGGCTGCAGCCCGGCCAGACCATCGGGGCCGACGAGATGTCCCTGGAATCCCCGGGCCCGGCCGCTGTCCACTAGGCGCGCCAGGCGGTCCAGGGCGACCCGGGTCTGCGCCAGGGCCAGCAGCGTCGCCGGGCGGAACCCGGTATCCACGCCGAGCTCGTCGGCCAGGGTCTGGTAGCGTTCCCAGCCCTCCCAGGCCAGGGGAAGGAGGCGGGCGTCCGCCAGGTTCAGCCAGGTCAACCCGCCCAGGCTCCAGCGACTGGCGCCGGAGGCCGGAGCCGGTCCCTGGTCCAGGATCAGGGTGCGAAGGCGCCGCCGCGCGGCCTCGTAAGCCACGGCCGATCCAAGAACGCCCGCCCCGACAACGATCACGTCTGGATGGCTGGTTCTGCTAGCCATCTTGGCCACCCCAACCCACGAAGCACCGCCTCTAGTTCTCGTGCACCGCGGACGATTCGTGCCAGTTCCGAAGTAGCCGGTTCGCCACCGTGTTCACTGCGAAAAAGAAGGCCAGCGCCAGGAGGGAGCAGAGCAGCACGGCCGCGAAGAGGCGGGCCGTCTTCAACTGCCCCGCGGCGATGATGATGGTGTACCCCATCCCGCCGCCTACGCCTCCCGCGCCCACCAAGTACTCGCCAAGGATGGCACCCAGCACGGCCGCGCTGCTGCTGATCCGCAGGCCAGTGAACAGGTACGGCACCGAGTAGGGCAGCCGGAGGAAGAGGAACTCCTGCCACCGACTGGCGTTGCTCATCCGGAACAGGTTCACCAGGTTGTGGTCTACCGAAGTGAGCCCGATGACTCCGTTCACAATGATGGGGAAGACCGAGATGAGGAAGGAGATGATCACCACGGACCGATCGCCGATGCCGGCCCAGATGACGATGAGCGGCGCGATGGCAATGAGCGGGGTGGTGTGCAGCAGGACCAGGTAGGGGTAGAGCGACCGCTCGATGATCTTCGCCTGAGAGAACAGCACGGCCACGGCGATCCCCACCAGCGTCGCCAGGCCGAAGCCCAGGAGCGCCATCTTCGCCGTATGCTGGAGCTGTTCCAGCAGGTACCGCCAGTCCTCACGGAAGGCGTCCAGCACCCGCTCCGGGGGCGGCACCAGGTAGGGCGGGACATCAAAGGCCACCACGGCGGCCTTCCAGCCGGCCAGCATCACCACCAGGACCGCCAGCGGTGGGAGCGAGTTCAGCAGTCGCGCCCAGACGTTCCACCGGGGTGACCGGGCGCGGAGAAGGCCGCGGGCCGGCGCGTTGAGCTCTGTCGTGCGTTCCATGGCTCCAGACTCCTTCCGCTGGGTATCAGGCGTCGCGCAGGAACTGCACCACCGCCGAGACCAGCGCGCCGAACCCGGGCGACGAACGGAACTCGGGCGGTCTGGGGTACGGCGCATCCACCGGGATATCGGCCACGATCCGGCCCGGCCGGCTGCTCATCACCACGATGCGGGTGGAGAGGTACGCGGCCTCGAACACGTTGTGGGTGACGAAGAGCACCGTCCACTGGGCAGCCTGCCACATGTCCAGCAGGTCCTCGTTGAGGCGTTGGCGGGTGATCTCGTCCAGCGCGCCGAAGGGCTCGTCCATGAGCAGGACCTTGGGCTCCTGGGCTAGGGCGCGGGCAATGGAGACGCGCATCTTCATCCCGCCGGAGAGCTCCCGTGGATACGCCTGCTCGAAGCCGGTCAGCCCCACCAGGCGGATGGCAGAGGAGGCCAGCCGCTCCCGCTCCTTCCGTCCCACGCCCCGCAGCTTCAGGGGCAGCTCCGTGTTCTTCCGCACCGTCAGCCACGGCAGCAGCGTGGGGTCCTGGAACACGAACGCCATCTCGTGGCCGCGACGACGGGCGGCCTCCGGCTCCTGCCCGTCCACGGCGACGCTGCCGCTGCTGGGCTTGCCCAGCCCGGCCACGATCCTCAGCACGGTGGACTTCCCGCAGCCGGACGGCCCCAGGAGGGTGACGAACTCCCCGGCGTGGAGTTGCAGGGTGACGTCGGACAGGGCGAGGGTGCCGTTCTGGTACACCTTCCCCACGTTCCTGACATCTACCACGGGCTGGCCGGCAGCGGGGACGGTGGCGGGCGCCGGTTGGGCGACGGCTCGTAGCATGGTCGGTACCTCCTTCTGCGGCGGGCGTCGTGCCCGCGCTGCGGGTGACGGCTCAAGGTCCAGTGTGGGAGGAGCGCGGCGGCTGGGGAGTGGTCCCCCGCCACAAACCGGTGGCGGTGCCGTTGGTGGCCCCAGACAACGGCGCCGCACGCCCGCCGGTTATGCCGTCCGGCCGGCGTGCGGCCCGTAGAATGCCCGGCCGATCTTCCCACGGTTCAGCAGGTCCAGCGGGTCCACCTGCGCCTTGAAGGCGGCCACGGCCGCCGGGTCGGCGGCCATGCGGGACATGCCGATCTCCTCCAGTACGTAACTGTGCGGGTTGATGACGTGGATGCCCAGGCCCCGGCAGGCCTCCATGATCCGGGCCGTGGTGGCCAGGTCCGGGTCCAGGATCACGGAGCGACCGAAGGGGGTGATGGACCCGTCCGGACGCCGCACCATCTCCACGTGCTGGAACATGGTGTGTCCGAAGCGGCTGGTCAGCGCGGCCAGCTGCTCAAAGAGGCCTTCCTCGGAGAACACCAACTGGACCCATGAGGCGTTCGGATGACGCTTGCGGGCCCACAAGACGGAGTGGTTGAAGACGAACTGGGTGATGGACGGCTTCTCCGGCCACCACCGGAGCTGCCCCCCGGCCTCACCGGCCAGCTGCGCCAGTTGGTCGGCGTGGCCGTCCTCCACCATGAGGAGGACGGCAGACGAACCCTCCGGGAAGAGGTGCTGAACAGGAAGGAAGAAGCGGGGAATGGGCGCCTGCTGGAGCGAGCACAACCGCAACGAGACGGTGGCTTCTGCCGCCAGGCGGTAGGCGAAGCGGGCCGCGTCGTCGAACGAGTCGAAGGTGACGCAGGCGTCGCGCCAGGCCCGGGCCGGCTCCACCGGGAACGTCAGCCGAGTGATGACCCCTGTGACGCCGTAGGCGTGGATCACCAGGTTCACGTCCGGTCCGATGAGCCGGACCGGGCGCGGCGGATCCTCCGCCGTGAGGGCCTCTACACCCAGCACGTTCCCGTCCCACAGGAAGCCGTGCCGGACGGACCCGATACCCGCGGAGCCGCCCGCTACGTAGCCCGCGGCGGTAGCCACGTGGAGGTTGGAAGGGAACAGCCGCAGCTCCCTCCCGCGGGCTCGGGCCGCAGCCTCCGCAGCCGCCAAGGTTGCACCGGGCTCTACGGTCACGCCCCCATCCGTGATCTCCAGGACCCGGTCCAGGTCTCGGATGTCGATGAGGAGTCCCCCTTCCAGTGGCAGCGACTGGCCGTAGGTGGTAAGGCCCGCGCCCCGGACCGTGATGGGGACGCGGTACCTGACCGCGAGCGCCGTGATCCCGCGGAGCTCGTCCACTGTGGCGGGCCGCGCTATCGCGTCCACGTGCCGGTCCGCAAACGCATCCGTCAGCAGGGCGGAGTAGAGGGTGAAGTTGCGGTCGAAGAGGTGGCGGCGCTGCTCCTGCGGGTCCAGGATCACCCGCTCAGGCCCCACCAGGTCCACCAGCGCCTGAACGAAGGGTGAGGGCGTTGATAGGGTCATGACAGGAACCTCCTGCGGCGGGGGCCCACGTAGCGGCGTGAGCCCCCGCCTGCCAACGTGCGGGGGCTACCGGGGCGGTTGCAGGTGCAGGCTGAAGAAGCGGTCCGTCCACACCTCGTCCGCGTTGACGTCCGTCTGGAGGAACCCCACCTCCTGCATCTGACCCACCAGTTGCTGCCAGCGCTCGCCGGTCATCACGCCCAAGCCCCGCTCCGCTGCCTCCCCGGTGAACACCAGGTCCTTCATGGACTCCCACGTGTACCGCAGGGCATCCTCCGTCTCGTCGGGCGCCAGGGCCATGATGTGGGCGTGGGTCTCCTCCGGGTCCTCCATGTAGCGGCGCCAGCCCGCCAGGGAGGCGGCCACCACGGCGTTCACCAGCTCCGGCTCCTCCCGGATCACCTCCTCCGTGGTGAACAGCACCCGGGCGTAGGGGTTGAAGCCGCTCTGGTCGGCGATGAGGAGCACCCGGGGGTGCGCGCCGGCCTGCCGCGCGGGGTACGGCTCTGAGGTGATGAAGACCTGGGTGGCCAGGCTCTTATCGTTGAGCCACGTGCCCAGCTGACCGTTGTATTCGATGAGCTGCTCCTCCTTCCAACCGAACTTCTTCAGAAGGTAGGGAACGTAGGCGTTGTTCCGGGCGACGGCCACCTTCGTGCCCCGCGCGGCGATGTCCGCGAAGCTCTGGATGCCGGACTCCTCGTGGACCATAATGGCCTGCGGGTACTTCTGGAAGACCGCCATGAGCGCTACCACCGGTACCCCCTGGCCGCGTCCCACCAGGAGCTGGTCGCCGTTGGCCACGCCGAACTTGGCCCGGCCGGAGGCCACCACCGTCACCGGGTTCACGCCCGGCCCGCCAGGCAGGATCTCCATGTCCACGTTCCAGTCCTCGTACAGACCGTTGATCTGGGCGTAGTAGAAGCCGCCGAACTCGGCCTCCGGGAACCAGTTGATCTGGATCTGCGCGTCCGTCGGCTCGGCGGGCTTGGCGTCCGCAGCCAGGGTTGTGGGCGCGGCCTCTCCCCCCTCGGCCGAGCCGTCGCCGTCGTTACTGCAGCCCGCAGCCAGGGCGGCCAGCACCGTGACCACGAGCACCAACCGCCACAATCTCTTCATCGTGCCGTCCTCCCTACGATTGGGCCGGTCAGGCTCGCCGGCCCGTCTGCAGTGGATTCTCCCCGCCGCCGGGCGGAGGCTGTATGGAGGTTCGTCCCAACCCGGGCGGGATCCCTTCGGGTGCGAACGACAAAGGGGAGGCCCGCCGCGAACGGACGGGCCTTCCCTAGGAGCTGGGGGCGCCGGGAGGCGTCAGACATGGGCAATCTGCTTCTGGTAGAAGGTGCGGCCGATCTTGCCGGGGTTGAGCAGGCCGTAGGGGTCGGTGCGGCGCTTGAGCGCCAGCACCTGCGCCAGGTCCGTTACCATGCCCCCCTCCTCCACCACGTAGCTGTGGGGATTGAGCACCTGGACGCCAATGGCCTCGCAGTACCGGATGATGGCGTCCACCACCGGCGGGGCCGCGTCCCTCACCACCGAGATCCCGTCGAACTCCACGCCCGCGGGGCCGGCGATGAGCTCCACGTGCTGGAGGATGACTGGCCCGAAGCGGTCCCGCATGGCATCGACCTGCTCGAAGAACCGGTCGGGCGCGAAGCGGAGCTGCAACCACGAGGACGCTGGATCGTGCTTCTTGGACCAGAGGATGGTGTGGCTGAACGGGAACTGGGAGATGGGTGGCCTCTCCGGCCAGGGCCGCAGGGTGCCGCCGAACCGCGCGGCCAGCTCTTCCGTGCGCTCCAGGCCGCCCGCGTCCACCATCAAGAGCACCGCCGCGTCGCGGTCGGTGAACAGGTGCTTGACGGGATCAAAGAAGGTGGGAATGGGCGCCTCCTGGAGCGAGCAGAGCCGCTTGGGGATGGCCGGGTCCGATGCCACCGCGATGGCGAAGCGGGCGGCCGTCTCGAAGCGGTCGAAGGTGGCCACCGCTTCCCGCCAGGGGCGAGCCGGCGCCAGGGCCAGGGCAGCTCGCGTGATGATCCCCACGACCCCGTACGTATGGATGGCGGCGCGGGCGTCCGGGCCATCCAGCCGCAGCAGCTGCGGGGGATCCTCCGCCGTGAGCAGCTCCACCCAGCGGACGTTGTCGTCCCAGAGCCGGCCGTAGGTGATGGAGCCCAGGCCGCCGGACCCGCCGGCCACGTATCCCGCCGCCGTGGAGACCCGGTAGGTGCTGGGGAGGACCCGGATTTCGCGACCCTGCCGCCGTGCCGCCGCTTCCGCGCGGGAGAGGACCGCGCCGGCCTCCACCGTCACCTCCTCCTCCGTCACCTCCAGCACGCGATCCATGCCCCGGGTATCGATGAGTAATCCCCCTTCCAGGGGCAGGGACTGGCCGTAGTTGCCGGTGCCGGCGCCGCGCACCGTGATGGGGACGCGGTGATCTACGGCGGCTGCCACGACGGCGGTCAGTTCCTCCACGCCGGCCGGACGGACCACGACGGCCACGTCCAGGCCAGCCAGGGCTGTGGCCAGCAGCGGGGAGTAGAGAGCGAAGTCGCGGTCGTACAGGTGACGGCGTTGCGCCTCCGGGTCCGTCACCACGCGCTCCGGCCCTAGGATGGACGTTAGCGTGGCCAAGAGGTCCCTGTGCTCGCGAATCGACATGCTCCTCTCCTTACGGGAGTTCACCGGCGCCCGGCCGGGCGTAGGGCCAGTGTGGAGGAGGAGAGACAGGCACGCATTGGGGCCCGGCCACACAACGCGGTCGGACGCTTTGGCGGCGACCTCCAAGGTCCGGCGCGCTACGGCAGGACCGTGAGCGTGACGCGGGACGGCCGGGCCGCATCGTGGAGCACGGCCTGCTGGGCCGGCGTCAGGTCCCAGACCTGGGCCTGCGAGGGTTCCACGCCGGTGCTGGGGTTCCTGTCCAAGAGCGGGAAGCAGCTCCCGGCCACCTCCAGCCGGAGCGCGTGACGGGCCGGAATGGTGGCGGCCACGTCCCGGAGCCGGATCACCACCCGCTCCGGACACCCCGGCGTAAGGAGCCGCGGCTCCTGGAACGAGGTCCGGTAGCGGGCGCGCAGCACCCCGTAGGAGAGGCACCGCACCGGCCCCGCCGGCGTCACCTGGGCCAGCTTCACCACCCAGTCGGCGTCCAGCCCCGTGGTGGCCGTCCACAGCTCGCACGCTACCGGCCCGGCCAGCACCACCGGGCGTGGCAACGGCGGCGTGGTGTAGCAGAGCACGTCGTTCCGGGCCTCCGCCGGCCGGAGGTCCCCCAGGACGGGCGACGGCGCCGGGACCGGCTGGCGCGGGTCGTGGAGGAAGAGGTCCGGCGGCTCGTCTTCCCGCGGCGGTTCCTGGCTCAGCGAGCCGTCCCCGCCCATGGAGCGGGCCCGGCCGGCGCTGTGCAGGAAGAGGGTCAGCGGCCGGGAGCCCGGCGGCGGCCAGTCCGTCACGCTGCGCCAGCGGCGGGCCGTGACGTCGAACACCCGCACTGGCTCGCCATCATCGGGCGGCGCACCCCGGAGCCAGCGGTCCCACCATCGCACCAGCAGTTGATCCAGGGGGCTGTCAGCCTCTGGCCCGAAGTCCTGCTCCGCCTGGTAGCGAGACCACGGCAGGTGCAGCCACGGCCCCACCAGCAGATACTGGGGCGCCCGGCCGAGATCCCGGAGCCCCCGGTAGTTCCGCAGGGTGCCGTCCAGTATGGGGTCAAACCAACCGGCTGCATGAAGCATGGGGTACCGGGAGAGCCGCTCGTGGCTGGCCTCCAGATTGAAGGCCTCCCAGTACCCGCCGGCGGTGACATGCCGGGTCCAGTCCTGGTAGAAGGCTCCCGCCTCACCGGCCAGCGGCGGGAATGCCCCCACGGGCAGCATGCCGTGCGCCGCCGGTCCGGCCGCCAGGGCCGCGGCGATGCGCGCCTCCTCGTCCCTCCGGCCATACCGGCGGGCCTCGTCGCGGGCCAGTTGCAGCGCCCAGGTCTGGATGTTCTGGAGGCAAAAGGCGCCGCCCCGGTAGAACCACGTGTGGTAGCAGTCCGACGCGGCGCCGGCCGGTGCCACCGCGACCAGGTGGGGCGGCTGCTCCGCGGCGGCTAGGAGCGCCGCCACGCCCGCGTACGAGAAGCCGTAGAGCCCCACCCGGCCGTTGGACCACGGCTGCGCTGCCGCCCACTCCACAGCGTCGTACCCGTCGGCCCCCTCGTGGCGGAAGGGGTAGAACGTCCCCTCCGAACCCCCACGTCCGCGGACATCCTGGACCACCACGGCGTACCCGTGCCGGGCGTACCACGCCGGGTGGGCCAGGACCGCGGCGGAGGCGTTCAGCCGGCCGTAGGGCGTGCGGGTCACCAGCGTGGGGAACGGGCCGCCCGCCGCGGGGCGATACACGTCGGTGGCCAGGGACACCCCGTCGCGGGTGCGAACGGCGCAGGTCTCCACCATCAGGCCGGGGAAGAGGGCGGCGCGGTCCACGGCGCCGTCACCGCCCCCGGGGAAACTCGAACGCGGCGACCTCCTCCAGCGCCGCGCAGAGGAATGACACGGCGCCCTCCAGGGCCACCCGTCCCAGCTCCTCGCTGGCGGCCGTCGGGTCGCCGATGACCCCGTTCGCCGCCAGGTCATCCGCCAGCCACGCCACCCTGACCATCCCCTTGGTGGGCCCCACCAGGTCGAACTGCTCCACGAACCGAGGGCGGTGTCCGGAAGCCCGCTCGAGGTCCACGGCATGAGGCGCCACCGCCAGGACCGCCGAGGTCTCCAGGGCCCCCGCGTGGAGGCCCCACTGGAGCTCCAAGGGGTCCATGGTGCCCTCCGGCAGGTTGGCGCTGAGCCCCGTCCCGGTGACGAACACCAGCATGCCCGTCTCCGCCCGGATGTCCCGGGCCACGGTGTCCAGGGTGGAGACGTTGCCCCCGTGCCCGTTGAGCAGGACCAGCTTCCGGAACCCGCTCCGGCTCAAGCCGCCGGCGATCTCCAGGAGCACCCGGGCCAGGGTGGCGGCCGACAGGGTGAGGGTCCCGGGGAAGTGCCCGTGTTCGGTGGACCGGCCGTACGCCAGGAGGGGTAGCGTCCAGATGTTCAGCCGTTCGCCGGCCCGCGCCACCGCCTCCGCCAGGACGGCCTCCACTACCAGACTGTCGGTGTAGAGGGGCAAGTGGGGGCCGTGCTGCTCCACCGAGGCCACCGGCAGCACCAGCACGGCGGACCGGCGGTCAATCTGCTCCAGCTGGACAAGGGTCAGGGCCGGAAGGAACCGGTGCCTTGGGGGCGAGGGAAGGACGGCCATGGCCACCTCCGGTGCGGGATATGCGACATCCACCTTAGGGGCCCTGAGTCCCCGATGGTTCGGTGCGCCCGCCCAAAAGTCCGGGCGCCCCTTTGGTGCGCGGATACCTAGAGCCCGTGTCCGTCCTCCGGTTTGCTGCATGGAGGCGATGCATCGCAGTGAAAGGAGCGGCCCGTGGATCGGTGCGCCGTCAACCCGCCCGCTGTGGTGGCCCCCAAGGACCGGTACTCCCAGGCTGTGCGCGTGACGCTGGCCGGGGCGGACCTTCTGTTCATTACCGGCCAGCAGGCTTGGGACCGGGACGGACGTCTGGTGGGGCCCGGGGACATGACCGCCCAGTCGGCGCACGTCTTCGGCTTGGTCCGCGCCATTGTGGAGGCGGCCGGAGGAACCCTGGCGGACGTGGTGAAGGTCACCTGCTTCGTCACGGACCTCCGTCGCTGGCCGGAGGCGGCGGCCGTGCGGAACCGGTGCTTCCCGGACCCGCCGCCCGCCAGCACCGTGGTGCAGGTCTCGGGGATGACGGACCCAGGAGCGCTGATCGAGGTGGAGGCCATCGCCGTCATTCCGCACCGGTAGGGCAGGCACCCCTCGCCCGAGGAGGGCGGAAGAGGAGGAGCGCCATGCGCTTGGGACTGTTCGACTACGGCACCGTGACCATGAGCGACCCCGGGCTGGCCGGGACGCCGGCCGTAGAGCGCCGCTACGGCGCGGCGGACTTCGCCGCCTACTACGCAGACCTGGTCCAGTACGCCCGCGCGGCGGAGGCCCTGGGCTTCGACAGCTTCTGGCTCACCGAGCACCACTTCCAGCACGAAGGCTACGAGGTGGTGCCCAATGTGCTCCTGGTCAGCGCGGTGCTGGCCCAGCACACGGAGCGCCTTCGCTTCGGGGCGCTGTGCAACGTCATCCCCCAGTGGCACCCGTTGCGGTTCGCTGAGGACTTCGTCATGGCCGACCTGCTGAGCGGCGGCCGCATGATCATGGGGGTGGGCCGCGGGACCGTCCCCCGGGAGATCGTCAACTTCGGCGCCGTGGTCAGCGCCGCCACCGGCGGCCGGATGCCGCCGGACGATCTGGACCGGCACAACCGCGCCCAGTTCGAGGAAGGCATGGCGGTGATCCGCGCAGCCCTCTCCCAGGAGCGGTTCACGTTCCGCGGCCGGTTCTACCGGTTCCCGCCGGAGGGGTGCGAGGACCGGGGCCGGCCGGTGCACGACCTGACCCTGGTACCCAAGTTGACGCGGCCCTTCGCCGACGTGGAGATCTGGCAGCCCTTGGGGAGCGACGATACGTTCCGGTACGCGGCCGCCGCTGGACACAAGGGTGTCATGTACCTGGGCAAGACGTCCGGCATGAGAGAGCGGTGGCGGTGGTTCGGCGAGCTCTGCGCAGCGCACGGCCGCGACGTGGGCGCGGGCGGCCACCGGATGCTGGTGGTGAACGTCCACGTGGCGGACTCCACGGAGCAGGCCGTGCGCGAGATGCGGGACGGCCATGACGAGTTCTACAAGCTGCTGGCGCCCTACGGCGCCACCACCCACTACGTGGACCCGGACGGCAGCCGGTGGGCCTTCGGCCGGATGCCGGCGTTGGAGGATTCCATGGCGCAGGGCTCCTTCGTAGTGGGGTCCGTGGAGGCGGTGCGGGACGAGCTCGGCGAGGTCCTGCAAGAGCTGCAACCGGAGGTGCTGACCGTGATGCTCCGGTTCCCCGGCATGGGCCGGGAGGAGTCCCTGGAGCAGATGCGCCGCTTCACCACGGAGGTGGCGGCGAAGCTGCCGGCGCCGGCTTGACGCGGAGGGCGGGATGGGGAGCAGCCTGGATCATGTGGCCATCGGCGTGGCGGACCTGGACGGTGGCGTCGCCATGCTGACGTCCACCTTCGGCATGGTGTTGAAGCGGATGGGTACCCACGTGGCGAGCGGCGGGCGCATCGCGTTCCTGGCGGACCCGGCCTCGGGGATGAAGCTGGAACTGATCGAGACGCCGGACCGTCAGACCGGCTTCATGCACGTGGCCTTCCGGGTAGATGACGTGGCGGCAGAGCACGCTCGGCTGACATCAGCGGGGTTTGAGACGGTCCGGGGGCCATTCCGGCTGGAGCCCGCGCGGGCGGATACCGCCCTGCTGCGCGACCCCTCCGGCCTCGAGGTACAGATCATCCGCTACGACACCGATAGCCCGGACCTCTGACCGCCGGGTCTGCTAGCCCTCCAGCGGCCCGCGCAGCTTGCCGGGGTTGAGACGGTCGGCCGGATCGTGTGCGGCCTTGGCCCGGTACACGGCGTCCCAGCGCTGGTGGCGCCGGCCTCCCTCCTCCAGGAGGTAGGTGTGTGGGTTGCTGACGGCCACGCCGATGTCTTCCAGGAACTCCATGGCCTGGTGCAGGTGCTCCGCGCCCCGGTACCGGAGCAGGAGCAGGCCGGCCAAGTGCACCGTGCCCCCCGACCGGACGTACTCGAAGTGGAAGAGCACGTCGCGGCCGTACCGCTCCCGTACCACCGCCAGCTGCTCCTCCAGTCGCTCGATGGCGAAGCCGGTCTGCACGTAGGTCCAGGCAGGGTCCACCTTGCGCGCCCAGAGGGTGACATGGTTCCAGGAGAAGTCGGACAGCATGGGGTGCTTCCCGTAGGGCAGCTCACGCACCAGGCGTCCGCCGTGCTCACCGGCCAGCTCCAGGACCGCGCCCGCGTCCTCCGCCGCCACCCAGAGCAGCGCGGGGTGCCCCCGCATGCCGCCGAACCACTGCACGCCGGCAGCGAAGAACCGCGTCACCTCTACCTCCGACACGGAGACCAGCCGTGCCCGGCAGCTCCCATGGCCCGCCAGGGCGTGGCCGAAGCGGACGGCGGCCGGGAACCGGTCGAAGGCCAGCACCAGCTGCGTCCACTCCGTCTTCCGGGTCAGGGCCAGTGTTACCTCGGTCAGGACGCCGGTGGTGCCGTACGCGTGGAGGTACCCCATGAGGTCCGTGCCCTGAGCCGCCACCACGCGGGGCGGCGCTTCCATGGTGAGCGCGCGGACCGACACCACGTTGCCGTCCCAGAGCCAGCCGTGGGCCACGGAGCCGATGCCACCGGCGCCGCCGCAGATGAAGCCCGCGGCGGTGGAGCGCTCGAAGGTGCTGGGCATCACGCGCAGCTCCTGCCCTGCGTCCCGCGCAACCTGCTCCACCAGCCCCAGCCTGGCTCCGGCCTCCGTCCGGATCCACCCCTCACCGATCTCCAGGACCCGGCCCATCTCCGTCATGTCCAGGACGATGCCGCCGTGAAGGGGCACGCACTGGCCGTAGTTGCCGGTCCCGCCGCCACGGACCGTCACCGGCGTCTCGCTCTGCACCGCCAGCTCCAGGACGGCGGCTACCTCCTCCTCGCTCCGCGGCAAGACCACCACGTCCGCCACGCACGGGCGGAGCGCGGCCGCCAGGAGCGGCGAGTACCAGTGGAAGTCCCGCGAGAGCCGCCGCCGCTGGCTCGGGTCGGTCACGACACGGTCCCGCCCCAGGCGCCGGTTCAGTTCCCAGGCGAGTTTCATGCATGCTCCTTTCAGGGACAGCGGCCGGTGCCCCCGCCGTCATGGGCCGTTCCCCCGAACCCCTGCCCGCAGTTTGGCGCGTTCTGCCGGCGCTGGCATTGTGGCTGGGGGCCGAGCCCGGGCTCGGCCCTTCGTAGGTCGGCACCGAGGGCAGGGCGGGCGGTTCCGCTCCACGCTGGGGCAGCATGACAGTTCGCGGTGCCGGGAGGTGAGGGTGTCCGTGCTGCCGCCGGTCCTGTACCTGCGTCCGTCCACGCTGGAGGAGGCGGTCCGCGCGCTGGACCGGCCCGGCGCCGTCCCGCTGGCCGGCGGCACGGACCTGCTGGTGGCCCTGCAACGGCCTGGCGAGCATCAGGACCGGCCCCCGTTGCTGGTGGACATCAAGGGCATCGCGGAGGCGCAGGGCATCCGGCAGACGGCGTCCGGGCTGCGCATCGGAGCGCTGGCCACGGCGGCCCAGCTGGCTGGTGATCCCCTGGTCTGGGCCGAGGCCGCGGCCCTGGCGGAGGCCGCACGGGCCACCGCGGCGCCGGCGCTGCGACGGCGGGCTACGCTGGGCGGCAACCTCTGCACGCCGCATCCCGCCGGGGACGTGGCCACGGCGCTGGTGGCCCTGGGCGCCGAGGTGGAGATCGCGGGGCGTGACGGCCGCCGTACCGTCGACGTGGAAGCCTTCCTCTCCAGGAGGGACCGTGCACTGCAGCCTGGGGAGCTGGTGCTGGCCGCACTGATTCCCGGTGGGCAGCGCAGCGCGTTCGAGAAGTTCGGATCGCGGCTGGCCTTCTCGCGGGCGCTGGTGGCCGCCGCGGTGGCGCGCCGGAACGAGGGCCTCCGGGTGGCGCTGGGCGGGGTCGGCCCGCGGCCGCTCCGAGCCCGGCATGCGGAGGACGCCGTGGGTCGCGGCGGCCCGCTGGAGGACGCCGTCGTCCGGGACTGCGTCCCTCCGGACGATGAGACGGCGTCCCGGTGGTACCGCCTGCGGCTGGCGGGCGTCCTGGTCCGCCGCTGCCTGGAGATGCTGGAGGGAGGGTAGCACGATGGCGGAGATCGACGGGGTGATGCTCACGGTGGCCGTCAACGGACGGGCGCACCGGCTCGACGTGGTGCCGTGGCTGACGGCGGCGGAGCTGCTTCGGGACGTCCTGGGTCTCACCGGAACCAAGGTGGGCTGTGGGGTGGGGGAGTGCGGCGCCTGCACTGTGCTGGTGGACGGGGAGCCCCTCCTGAGCTGCCTGCTCCTGGCACCCGAGCTGGACGGCGCGACGGTCACCACGGTGGAGGGCCTGGAGCGTGACGGGCTCCTGCCGCTCCAGCAGGCGTTCCTGGATGAAGCAGCCACCCAGTGCGGCTTCTGCACCCCCGGGATGATCATGGCCGCGCTGTCCATTCCGACCGGAGCCAGTGACGTGACGGTGCGTGAGGCCCTAGCCGGGAACCTGTGCCGTTGCACCGGCTACGCCGGGGTCGTGCGCGCGGTGCTCGCCGCGGGAGGCAACCCGTGATGGCCCGCCAGGCGGTGGGCTCCGGCCTCCAGCGGACGGACGGCCCGGCCAAGGTGCGGGGCGCGGCGCGGTACCCCCAGGACCTGCCCGTGCCGGAGGGCTGTCTGTACGCCGTGGCCGTGCGCGCTCCCGTGCCGCATGCCAGGGTGCACGGCATCCGCCCGGGCGGAGCCCTCTCGGTCCCCGGCGTCCGGCGGGTGCTGACCTGGCGGGACGTGCGGGGCAGCAACCGGTACGGCCTCATGGAGCCGGACCAGCCGGTCCTGGCCGAGGACCGCGTCCTGACGGTGTCCGACGTGGTGGCCCTGGTGGTGGCGGACAGCGAGCGGTCGGCCCGGGAGGGGGCACGGCGCGTCCGTCTGGACCTCACGCCCCTGCCGGCCTTGACCGACCCCGCACGGGCCTGCGAACCCTCCGCCCCGGTGCTGCACCCGGAGCGGCCGGCGGTGGGGCCTCATCCCAACGTGGTGGCCGTGGAGGAGGTGCGCCAAGGCGACCCCGAACGCGTGCTGGCGCAGGCCTCCATCGTCATCGAAGGGGACTACGAGACGGGCTGGGTGGAGCACGCCTTCCTCGGTCCGGAGGCCGGGATCGCCGCCGCGGACGGGTCGGGCCGGCTGACCCTCTGGGTGGCCACCCAGTGGCCGGAGGAGGACCTACGGCAGGCCGCCCGGGCGCTGGGGGAGCCGCTGGAGCGCCTGCGCATCGTGCAGACGGCCATCGGCGGCGCCTTCGGCGGCCGGGAGGACGTTTCCCTCCAGATCCTGCTGCTGCTGGCGGCTCGGGAGACGGGCGCCCCCGTCCGCATGGTCTGGGACCGGGAGGAGTCCATCCGGGGCCACGGGAAGCGGCACCCCTTCCGCATGCGGTACCGCCTGGGCGCCGACCGCGATGGCCGGCTTCTGGCCGTGGAGGCCGACCTGCTGGCGGACGCCGGCGGGTACGCCAGCACCTCCGCCGCGGTGCTGGCCAACGCGGTCTCCCACGCCACGGGACCGTATGCGGTGGCGCATGTCCTGGTGCGCGGCCGGGCCGTCTACACCAACAACCCCGTCACGTGCGCCTTCCGCGGCTTCGGTGTGAACCAGGTGACCTTCGCCATGGAGCAGCAGATGAACAGGCTGGCGGAGCGCCTGGGCCTGCACCCTGCCGAGGTCCGGCGGCGCAACCTCCCGCCGACGGCCCAGGAGCCGGGCGCTGTGGACCCGCAGGGACTCCGGGAGACCCTCGACCGCGCGGTGGAACGGGCGGAGGCCGCCGCCCTCCCTCCCAGCCGGGGACCGTGGCGCTACGGCCGCGGCCTGGCCTCCGCCGTGAAGAACGTGGGCTACAGCTTCGGCTTCGACGACCATGCTACGGCCCGGGTGACGCTGACGCAGGACGGCGCCGTGGTGCGCACCGGCGCAGCGGAGGTGGGACAGGGCGTGGAGATGGTGCTGGCGCAGATCGCCGCCCAGACCCTGGACCTGCCGCCGGAGCGTGTCCGCGTGGAGTGGCAGGATACCGCCGCGGCGCCGGAGGCTGGGAGCACCAGCGCCTCGCACCAGACCTTCGTCACCGGCAATGCCGTGCGGTTGGCCTGCCTCCGGGCCCGGCGGACCGTGGAGGACCTGGGCGGCGTGGACAGGCTTCCGCCCGGGGGCATCACGGTCATCGAGACGTACCATGCGCCCAAGACCGTGCCACTGCGGCAGCGCGGCCGGACACACTACGCCTACAGCTGGAGCACCTGCGTGGCGGACGTGGCGGTGGACGTGGAGACGGGCCGCGTCCGGGTGCTGCGGTTGGTGGAGGCGGTGGACGCGGGTCGCGTCATCAACCCCCTGCTGTTCGCTGGCCAGGTGGAGGGCGGCGCGGTCATGGCCCAGGGGTACGCCATCCAGGAGCGGTTCGAGGTGCGGGACGGCGTACCGCTCACCCGGAGCCTCGGGGCCTGCAACATCCCCACGGCGGTGGACGCCGCGCCGGTCATTGAGACCCTGGCGGTGGAGACGCCGGACCCCAACGGTCCCTACGGGGCCCGCGGCATCGGTGAGGTCACCATGCTGCCGGTGGTCCCCGCCATCACCGCGGCCATCCACGCCGCCACCGGCGCCTGGGTGGACCGCATCCCGGCCACCCCGGAACGGGTCTTGGCCGCGCTGGAGTCCTCCGGCGCCCCGGACTTGGGTGCTGCACCCAACGATCGCCCCGATGGTTCGTGGATCCGCCACCAGGCACGCACCGCCCAGCAAGAGCACCCTGGTGGCAGACGGGGCTGACCCGTCCATGACGTCTGCCTTGGGAGGGAGCCGGGATGCCCCAGAACGGTTCCTCCGCCGGGCCTTGGGAGAGAACGCGCCGCCGGGAGTTGCCAGCGCTGCCGCCCTGGCCTGGCCGAAAGGTGGTGGCGGTGTGGCCGGTGGTGAACGTGGAGTGGTTCGAGCCGGGCGGGGGCGGGCCCGCCATCCAGCCCCACCTGACCGGCGACCACGACGTGGCCAACAGTGGCTGGCGGGAGTATGGGAACCGGGAGGGGATCCGTCGGCTGGCGGACGTGTTCCGGTCGGTGGGGATTCCGGCATCGGCGGCGGTGAACGCCGACGTCTGCACCCGCCGTCCTGATGCCCTGGCGGTGGTCCTGGACGCGGGCTGGGAGGTGGTGGGCCACGGCAAGAATAACTCCCGGGGGCACGCCGGCATGACCCGGGACCAGGAGGTAGCGGCTGTGGCAGCGGCGCTGGACACCCTGGCGCGGGCAACCGGACGGCGGCCGGAGGGCTGGCTCACGCCGGGCTTCTCCGTGACCCCTCGCACGCCGGAGGTCCTAGCCGCCTGCGACGTTCGCTACACGGCAGACGTGACCGATACAGACGTGCCATACGTCCTGGAG
>DATCLE010000323.1:0-5631 GCA_036564075.1 Dehalococcoidia bacterium | reverse complement strand
CGGACGGCGATGCCCGCCTCCTGCAGCGCGCGGTGCGTGCCGCCGCTGCTGTAGATCTCGTAGCCCAGGATCTCCAGCATCCGGGCAAACTGCACAACCCCGGTCTTGTCGGAGACGCTGATGATCGCTCGCACAGGCCTGTCCCCCGTTCCCTGACTCCCGGCCCGGAACAGGCGGGCGCCCGCACAGGGTGCTAGAGGAGGAGCGCCCCCTCAGGGCCGCGCCGCCGCACCACCCGGCCGATGACGCGCGCCTCCGGCACGGCCGCCTGCACCGCCGCCGCCCGCTCCGGCGCCGCCACCAGCACCAGGCCCACGCCCATGTTGAAGGTCCGGTACATCTCCCGCTGGCTCACGCCGCCCGCCTCCTGGATGAGGGCGAAGATGGGGTGCGGCGTCCAGCGGGCCGTCTCGATCTCCGCCGCCAGGTCCTCCGGCAGCACGCGGGGCACGTTCTCCGGCAGCCCGCCCCCCGTGATGTGGGCAATGCCCTTCACCAGCCCCCGGACGGCCTGCACCTCCCGGTAGTAGCTGCGGTGGGGCGCCAGCAGCGCCTCGCCCAGCGTCCCGCCCAGGGCCGCGTAGGGGCGGGCCAGGATCTCCCGCTCCTCCTCCCGGGGCAGCCCCTTGCCCAGCCGGAAGATATCCCGGATGAGGGCGTAGCCGTTGGTGTGGATGCCGGCGGAGGGCACGCCCAGGAGCACGTCGCCCTCCCGGACGGCGGCGGGGTCCGGGATCTCGTCCCGCTCCACCACGCCCACCACGAAACCCGCCAGGTCGAAGTCCCCGGGGCGGTACACGTCCGGCATGTCCGCCGTCTCGCCGCCCACCAGGGCGCAGCCCACGGCACGGCAGGCCCGCGCCATGCCGGAGACCAGGCGGACCTTCTGCTCCTCCGTCAGCCCGTTGTTGGCGATGTAGTCCAGGAAGAAGAGGGGCTGCGCGCCGGCGGTGAGGATGTCGTTCACGCAGAGGTGGACCAGGTCTTCGCCCAGGGCCTCGTACCGGTCCAGGATCTGGGCCAGGACCAGCTTGGTGCCCACGCCGTCGGTGCTGCTCACCAGCACCGGCTGCCGGTAGCCCTCCAGCCGGTAGAGGGCGCTGAAGGGCCCCACCCCCGCCAGGACCTGGGGGCCCTGCGTCTCCCGGGCAAGCTCCCGGATGCGTGCCACGGCCCGGCCCCGCGCCTCAATGTCCACGCCCGCGCCGGCATAGGTCCTGCCGGGTTCGCTCACCGGGCGCATCACTCCTTGCCGGCGGCCGGTGTGCCTGCGGCGGCCCCCACGGCCACGGGCGCCCCGCGGGGCCGGGCGGGGCCGGCCTCCCGCTCCAGGGAGAGCTTGTCCATCTGGAGCTGGACCGGCACGGGGTACTCCCCGGTGAGGCAGGCCGTGCAGAAGGCCTCCCGCGGGCCGCCCACGGCCCGCATCAGCCCCTCCAGGCTCAGGTAGCCCAGGCTGTCCGCCCCCACGTGCTCCCGGATCTCCGGGACGCTCTTCTGCGCGGCAATGAGCTCCCAGTGGGTGGCCATGTCCACACCGAAGAAGCACGGGTGCCGGATGGGCGGTGCGCAGATGCGCAGGTGCACCTCCCGCGCGCCCGCGTCCCGCAGCATCTGCACCACCCGCGGCGTGGTGGTCCCGCGGACAATGGAGTCATCCACCACCACCACCCGCTGGCCCTCCAGGAGCTCCCGGAGCGGGTTGTACTTCAGGGCGGCGCCGGCGTCCCGGATGCGCTGGTCCGGCTGGATGAAGGTGCGGCCCACGTAGCGGTTCTTCATGAGCCCTTCCACGAAGGGGATACCGGACTCCCGCGCGTAGCCGATGGCCGCCGCGATGGCGGAGTCCGGCACGCCGATGACGATGTCCGCCTCCACGGGGTGCTCCCGCGCCAGCTCCGCCCCCATGGCCATGCGCACCGGGTACAGGCGCTTGCCGCGCAGCACGCTGTCCGGCCGCGCGAAGTAGATGTGCTCGAAGATGCAGAGGTGGTCGTTGGGCTCCAGGACCTGCCGCCCCGCCACGCCGGCGCCGTCGATGCGGACCACCTCGCCCGGGGCGATCTCCCGGACGAAGGCCGCGCCCAGGTGGTCCAGGGCGCACGTCTCCGAGGCCACGATCCACCCTTCGCCCAGGCGGCCCAGGCAGAGCGGCCGGACGCCCAGCTCGTCCCGCACGGCGTAGAGGGCGTCCTCCGTGAGGATGGTGAGGGAGTAGGCGCCCTCCAGCCGCCGCATGGTATGGGCGATGCGGTCCTCCCACGTCTCCCCCGGCGCCTGGACGATGAGCCGCGCAATGACCTCTGAGTCCGTGGAGGTGACGAAGGTCTGCCCCTGCTCCTCCAGGTCCGCCCGCAGGACCTCCGCGTTCACCACGTTCCCGTTGTGGGCCAGGGCGATCTCCCCGGCGGGCCCGCGGACACGCAGGGGCTGGGCGTTGGCCAGCCGGCTGGAGCCGGTGGTGGAGTAGCGCGTGTGGCCGATGGCGACGTGGCCGGGGAGGCCCGCCAGGTCCGACTCCTCAAAGACCTGCGCCACCAGCCCCATGCCGGTGCGGAGATAGAGACGCCGGCCGTCCGCTGAGGCGATGCCGGCGCTTTCCTGGCCGCGGTGTTGCAGGGAGTAGAGCCCGTAGAAGGTGAGCCGGGCCACGTCCTCGCCGGGGGCGAAGACGCCGAAGACGCCGCACGATTCGCGCAGGCTTGGGAGCACCCTACCCTCCCGGCCGAGGCCGCCGGCCGCCCTCTTGGAGCCCGTCCCTAGGAAGGTCGCGGACGCTGCGGCAGCCCCGCCGCGGCGTCACATCGCCATTGTACCAGCCGGGCTGGAAGCCGGTCAAACGCGCGGGCCGCCTTCCTTCAGCCGCCGGTGCTCCACCAGCATGCACCGGTCCTGCACGAACAGCAGGCCCGCCGCCCGCGCCAGCCGCTCCGCCTCCCCGTTGACGATCCCCAGTTGCAGCCAGACCGCCTTGGCCCCCACGGCCACGGCGTCCGCCACCACGGCGGGCGTGTGCTCCGGCCGGCGGAAGACGTCCACCACCTCCACCGGCTCCGGTACGTCCCGCAGGCTGGGGTACGCCCGCTCCCCCAGCACCTCCGTCTCGTGCGGGTTCACGGGGATGATGCGGTAGCCCTGCTCCTGGAGGTAGCGGGCCACGCCGTAGCTGGGCCGCGCCGGGTTGGAGGAGAGCCCCACCACCGCCACCGTCCGGAACCGCGTGAGGATCTCCCGGGCCTCCTGCTCGTCGCGCATGGCTCCTCCTGCTCTCACCGGCGCCGCCGTCCGCGCCGCCGGCGCCGGCGGCCCGTCCCGGCGGCCGCCGGCTCCTCCTCCGCCAGCGGCTCCGGGGCCCGCAGCGGCCGGCCGGTCATCTCCGCCAGCGCCTCCCCCACCTCCCGGGCACGGGCCAGCCCCTCCTCCGCCAGCGGGCGCGGCACCGTCACCATGCCCAGCCGCAGCTCCTTGCCGCTGGTCTTGCGCACCAGGATCTCCCACTGGGCCAGTTGCTGGTCCGGCCCGGCGCGCCCGTCCGGGTCCGTCGCGTTGGGGTCGCGGATCACCAGCTCCGCCACCTTCTCGAAGGGGACCAGCTCCGTAGTGCCGATGCCCATGCCCAGGAACCCCTGCTGCCACGTGGCGGAGCCCTTCCGGCGGTCCACCACCACGTTCGCGCCCATGACGGAGTAGACCAGGCCCAGCCCCGCCAGGGGGATGAGGAGCATGGCCGCCAGCAGCAGCGCCACCAGGGCGAAGAACGGCAGGTACGGCTTCCAGAGGACGATGGCGGCGAAGGCGGCGCCGCCCAGGAGGAAGCCGGCCAGCGGCACCAGCGCCGCCGAGCGCGACGGCCGCACGTCGATGCGGTCCGCCGTGAGCACGGCGTTGGCGCGGTGGAGCGGGACCAGGCGTTTCTTGGGAACGGGCGTGGTGGTCATCGGCGGCACGTCTACGGGCCTGCGGGTTGATCCCCTCTCCAGTATACGGGCGCCGCCGCCGCAGGGTCCACGCCTTCGCGTTGACAGTGCTTTTCGCCTGCCCGTACAATGGCCTCCGTCGCAGCCGCACACGCGCTGAAAGGAGCCGCCATCCCATGAAGCGGGACCTGATGGAGATCCTGGCGTGCCCGGTATGCAAGGGTCCGCTGGAGCTGACGGTGGAGGAGGAGGACGAGCGGGAGGTCATCCGCGGCAGCCTCCACTGCGCCGCGTGCGACGAAACCTATCCCATTGTCGATACCATCCCCAACCTCCTGCCCCCGGAGCTCCGCAAGCAGGTCTCCGGCAGCTAGGCGCCCGCCTCCGGGACCCCGGAGGCGCGAGACAGGGAGGTCTCGGTCACCATGGACAGGTCACAGATCACCGGCGCCCTCATCATGGCCGGCGCCGCCCTTGAGTTCCTGGTCTTCCTCTACGGCGTCCTCCGGCGGAGCTACGTGGCCGTAGCGCTGCCCGTCCTGGCGGGCGTGGGCGCCATCTCCGCCCTGGCCTTCTGGGTGGGCTGGACCATGCTCACCACGGAGCCGGAGGTCACGGTGCCGGAGATGGAGGAGTCCGCGCCCCGCGGCTGACCGTCCCGCGGCCCGGAGGCCACCCCGCGGCGGTCGCTGACCGCCGCGCTCCGCGTCTGCCCCCGTCCGCCTAGAGGTCCAGCGCCAGCACGTCTCGTGCCCAGGAGGCGTCCTGCAGCCGCGTCACGCCCTCCTGGCCGGCCTCGTCCCGCAGCGTCGCCACCGGCCGCCCCAGCACGGGGTGGACCAGGTCCGGCGCCAGCTCCGCCAGCGGCACCAGCACGAAGGCCCGCTCCCGCAGCCGCGGATGGGGGATGGTGAGGTCCGGCGCGTCCATGACCCGGTCGTCGTAGAACAGGATGTCCAGGTCAATGGGCCGCGGCCCCCACTGCGGGCCCGGCCGCCGCCCGATCTCCCACTCCAGCGCCTTCAGCCGCCGCAGCAGCCCCCGCGGCTCCAGCCCCGTGCGGATCCGGCAGACGGCGTTGTAGAAGGACGGCTGGTCCGTCACCCCCCATGGCTCCGTCTCGTACAGGGAGGAGACGGCCTCCACCTGCGCCAGCAGGTGGAGGCGGCGCACCGCCATGCGCAGGTTAGCGGCCCGGTTCCCGATGTTGGACCCCAGGCCCAGGTAGACCGTGGACGGCTCCGGGTTCATGGCTCCACCACCGCTAGGATCCGGCGGGCGCCCGCCAGGTGCCGCGGACCACCGCGTCGCTCACGCGGGCCACGCGGACCATGGCCGCCACGTCATGCACCCGCACCACGTCCGCCCCGTGGGCGATAGCGATGGCCACCGTGGCCGCGGTGCCCTCCAGCCGCTCCGTCACCGGCGCGTCCAGCACCAGCCCGATGGTGGACTTGCGGGAGGTCCCCACCAGGACAGGCCGCCCCAGCGCCCGCAACTCTCCAAGCCGCCGCAGCATCTCCAGGTTCTGCTCCGGCGTCCAGCCGAACCCGAAGCCCGGATCGACGATCAGCCGCTCCTCCGGCACGCCGGCCGCGCGCGCCGCCGCGAAGCTGGCCCGCAGGCCCGCCGTGATGTCGCCGATGACGTCGTGGAAGGGGCGGCCGCGCTGGTTGTGCATCACCACCGCCGGCACGCCGAACTCCGCCACCAC
>DATCLE010000322.1:0-4729 GCA_036564075.1 Dehalococcoidia bacterium | reverse complement strand
AGCGCCGTCCGGCCCCAGTCCGTCAGGTCGCCCCGGTAGCGCGGCGCGTACTTCTCCAGCAGCAGCCGGCGCGCCAGCCCGTCCTCCGCCGCCTCCGTCACCACCCGCGCCCGGCCCCGGAGCACCGCCCGCCCCAGGCGTACCGTCACCGCCGGGTCCCGCCGCAGGTTCCGCACCCAGTCCGAGCGCTCCCGCCCGCCGGCCAGCAGGTAGAGCGTTGCCCCGTGCAGCCCGAACCAGATCTCGATGGTATGCGGCCTGCCCGTCACCCGGCCGGTGGTGGTCAGGTAGCAGTAGTCCTCCCCCGCCAGGTCCCCCAGCGCCGCCCGTTCCATGGTGCCTCCTCCGCTTCGTCAGCGCCGTCCCGCCCGTTGGCGTTCCGCTGGTGTTATACTCCCTCTGACTTCGACGTACGTGGGACGGTGGCAATGGAGGCGCAGGTCAACGGGATCTCCCTGTACTACGAGACGGAGGGGACCGGGCCGCCGCTCCTGCTGCTCCACGGCGGGCCCGGCCTGGACCACACCGTCTATCGCCCCTGGCTCTCTCCCCTGGCGAAAGCCGTCACCCTGGTCTACCTGGACCTGCGCGGCCAGGGCCGTTCTGACCGCGCCGACCCCACCACCTATACCCTGGAGCAGGTGGCCCGGGACGTGGAGGAGTTCCGCCGCGCCATGGGCTGGTCCCGCTTCTCCCTGCTGGGACACTCCTACGGCGGCTTCGTGGCCCTCCAGTACGCCGTGGACCACAGCGACCGCCTCAACCACTTGGTCCTGGTGGGCACCGCCGCCAGCGCCGACATCGCGGACGACCTGGCGGCCAGCCTGACGGAGTACGGCTCCCCCAGCGTCCTGGAGGCGGTGGAGGCGGGTGCCCGCGCCACCACGGAGGAGGCGTTCCGGCTGGCCGCGGAGGGGCAACTCCCGTTCCACTTCTCGCGGCTGGACGGCCCGTACCAGCGCTTCCGGGAACAGCTGGCGGCGGTGCGCTACTCGCCGGAGTTCGCCGGCTGGTGGAACGAGCACGACTTCCCGGCCTACAACCTCCGCGCCCGGCTGGGGGAGATCACGTGCCCCACGCTGGTGATCCGCGGCGCGGAGGACCGGGTGGCCGGCATGGAGCGGGCCGTGGAGCTGGCCCGGGGCATCCCGCAGGCCACGCTGGTGGTCATCGGCGAGGCCGGCCACTGGCCCATGGTGGAGCAGCAGGAGGAGTTCACCCGCGTGGTGGGGGACTTCCTGCGGCTGCGCTGAGCGGCTCAGGGGGCGCCCCCGGTTCCGGCCGCGGCGCCCTCCGCCGGGGCGGGGAGCCGCGCCACGCCGCTGCGGGTGTACAGGTACGCCACCACCAGCAGTGAGGCCATGCCCACCGCCACCAGGCGCGCGTCGAACAGGTCCGCCACCAGGCCGGCCGCCAGCGTGGGCGGCACGGTGATGAGGCTGGAGATGGCGTTCTGCGTGGCGAAGACGCGGCCCCGCATGTGGGGCGGCGCCTGCTCCAGCAGCACCGTCCGGGACGCCACGCCCACCAGGGCGAAGGCGAAGCCCGCCGGCGCCGAGAGGATCATGGCCGCCGCCACCACCGGGCTCAACCCCACGGCGGACTCCACCTCCGTCAGCGGCAGGCTCGCCTGATCCTCCAGCAGCCGCACCACCACCTGCACCAGCCCGAACCCCGCCAGGCACGCCACGAACAGCGCGAAGCCCAAGGTGGTGACCCGCCGGTTGTTCATGAGCCTGGCCAGGAACGCCGCCAGCCGCAGCCCCAGCACCACGCCCACCGCCCCCGGCGCGAAGACGAAGACGGTATTCTCCGCAGAGGTGGAGAGCACGCTCTCCACGTACTTGGGGATGATCACCACCAGCGCCGCCATGGCCGCGCTGATGAGGGTGTACTGCACCATGGCCTGGTAGGCGTGGGGGTCCTCCCGCAGGATCCGCCACCCCCGCGTCAGGGCCGCCCGCAGGCTGGTCCGCTCCTCCCGGACCCGCGGCCCCGCCGGCGAGAGGTCCGTCACCGGCATGAGGAAGAAGATCCCGGCGCCGAAGAGGGCCGCCGTAGTCACCACCAGCGCCTCCGGGCCCACGGTCTTCAGCGTCAGCGGTGCCAGGATGGCCATGCCCAGGATCTGGGCCACCGTCAGCGCGAAGTTCAGCATGGCGTTGGCGGCGCTGAGCTGCTCCCGCGGGACCAGGGCCGGCGTAGCGGCGCCCTCCGCCGGCGAATAGAACTGGTGCACGGTCCACAGCAGCAGCGTGAAGAGGTAGATGTGCCAGACGTCCAGCCCGTAGTAGGCCAGCCCCACGGCAACGCCCACCCGCGCGGCGTTGCCCGCCACCAGCACCAGCTTCTTGGGCAGGCGGTCCACCACAACGCCGGCCACCAGCCCCACCAGCACGGAGGGCACCACCGAGGCCAGCACGAAGAGGCTGGTGTGGAGGCTGGAGCCCGTCCGGTCCACCACCACAATGAGCAGGCCGTACAGCAGGGCGTTCTGGCCCGTCTGGCTGGCCAGGCGGCTCACCGTGAACCGGAGGAACCGGGGGTTCTGGAGCAGCGGTGTGGGTGCGGTCTCTGCTGCGGTCATGCCTGGGAGGATCCGGCCGGGATATGCTCCGCGCTCCGCGGAGTTGACGTCATTATACGGGAGGCGGGCCGGGCCGGTCACGGCGTCTCAGGACGCGCCCCGGCCCGCCTCTCCTGGTTTGACCCGGGTGCCCCCGTCTGGTACCTAAGAAGGGGCGCGTATCCCCGGATTGCAGGTGTGCTGTGCAGGAATTCGCCGTCGTTCTGGTGGATATCTTCATTATCTTCGCCGCCGCCAAGCTGGCGGGGGAGGTGTTCGAGCGCCTGCGTCAGCCTGCCGTCATTGGGGAGCTGCTGGTGGGCATGGCCATCGGCCCCCACGCCCTGGGGCTCATCGGGCAGCCCAACAGTGCCCTCATCGATCTCTTCGGCGACGCGCACGCGGCGGAAGAGGCCCTGGACCTCACGTACGAGGTCCTGGCGGAGCTGGGCGTCATTGTGCTCCTCTTCTTCGTGGGGCTGGAGACCCGCATCTCGGACCTGCTGCGGGTGGGCCGGCGGGCGGCGACGGTGGGCGTGCTGGGCATTGTCTTCCCCTTCGCCTTCGGCTTCCTCCTGTTCGAGCTGCTGGGCAACCCCACCGTGGAGTCCCTCTTCGTGGCCACCGCCATGGTGGCCACCAGCGTGGGCATCACCGCCCGCGTCCTGCGGGACCTGGGCGTCATCGACAGCATGGAGAGCCGGATCATCCTGGGCGCCGCCGTGGTGGACGATATCCTGGCCATGCTCCTGCTGGCGGTGGTCTCCGGCCTGGGCGAAGGCCAGGGCATCTCCGCCCTGGAGGTGGGGGTCATCGCCGCGCAGGCGGTGGGCTTCGTGATCTTCGTGGCGCTGGTGGGCACCCGCCTCTCCCGCCACTACAGCCTGCACCTGGCCAGGCTCCGCATGCCGGACGCCCCCTTCGTGGTGGCCATGACGGTCATGTTGGGGCTGGCGGCGGTGGCGGGGTACCTGGGCCTGGCGGCCATCATCGGCGCCTTCATGGCGGGGCTCATCTTCGCCGAGTCCCGGGAGCACTTCGACCTGGAGCACCAGACCATGCCGGTCTACCAGTTCCTGGTGCCGTTCTTCTTCGTGGTCACGGGCTCCCACGTGGACCTGGGCACCCTCAACGACGCGGGCACCGTGGCGCTGGCCGCCGTGGTGACGGTGCTGGCCGTGGCCGGCAAGGTCATCGGCGCGGGCCTGGCCGCGGTGGGCCTGCCGGCCCGCTCCATCGCCATCCTGGGCGCCGGCATGGTCCCCCGGGGGGAGGTGGGCCTCATCGTCGCCAGCGTGGGCCGCTCCCTGGGCGTCATCCCGGCGGACGTCTTCTCCGTGGTGGTGATCATGAGCATCGCCACCACGCTGGTGGTGCCGCCGGTGCTGACGGCGCTCTACCGGGGCTCCCGGGCCCGCCCGCCGTACCCCACGGACCTGCCCCTGTCCACCGGCGCCACCGACTAGCGCCCGGCCCCGTCACTCCGCCGGCTCCCACGCGAAGCCCTGGAGGATCCCGTCCGCCGTGGCTTGGAGGCCGCCGAAGGCCCCGGCCGGCGCGGTGAAGGTGAGGACGTAGACCGTCCCCTGGTGGACCAAGAACCGCTGAAGGACGGTCCAGCGGGTCCCGTCCGCCGCCGTGTGGCTGAACAGCTCCTCCAGCGCGGGCCCGCCCGCCGTCTGGACCACGCGCGACCGGTGGCGCTGGAAGGCGGCGAAGGACGCCGGGTACGCCCGGTCCAGCGCCTCCGCCAGCGCGGCGGGGTCGTCCCCCGGTGGCCGCTGGCCCGGCAGCACGCTCACGGCGAAGCGGGCGCCGCCCTGCGGCGCCTCCGCTTGGAACAGCACCGTCGCGTCCGCGGTGGGTACCGTCCGCCAGTCCGCGGGATACGGCACCCGGAAACCGTGGGTGGGGTGCTGGTAGAGCGACATCGCGGGCTCCCGGCGCGGCCCGGTGGGCGTTGCCGCGGGCGCGGGGCCGGCCGCCGTGCCGGGACCGTCCCCGGCGCACGCGGCGGTCAGGGCCGCCAGCCAGAGTGCCAAGGCGGGCAGCACGGACCGCGCCCGCTGCCGTGGCGGGGTGCCCAGGGGTCCCCGCATTGCCGGGGCTCTCACGTCCCTCCGCCTTGCCATGCCGTCATTCCGCCTTATCCTGCGCCGTCCG
>DATCLE010000321.1:0-18520 GCA_036564075.1 Dehalococcoidia bacterium | reverse complement strand
CGGTCGGCCGGCGAGCCGGTCTGGCCCCATCCCTCGCCCGATGGAACCTGGGTTCGCTACCTCACGTACCCGGATCAGCCCGACGGGACCGGCGTTCTCTGGACTCAGGAAGTCGCCACCGGCAGAAGGGTGGAGATCGGGCGTGGCTTCGGGTTCGCCTGGCGGCCGGCCCGGCCCGCGGGCGCCCCGGAGGTCGAGGTCGCGCCCAGCGGCGACAAGCCCTGCCCCATCGACCCCGAGGCCTGTGACTTCGCGGCACAGGTCAGCCGGTGGGTCCTCAGCGGCAACGCCGACGCCATCGTCGCCGCCACAACGCCGGAGGTCTTCCGCTGCCCGCAGCCGGGACCTGCCATCGGCGGCGAGTTCCTCCCATGCGTGAACGCCGTCCCCGGCGAGCAGCGCTTCGGCTACACGCTGCGGCTCCTAGGCTCCCACGGGTACGTGGCGGACCGGGAGGACTACCGGACCCGCCTGCTCAACTCGCTGGTGGGGCCGGCGGGCCAGCCGCAAACGGCCGAATTCCGCCTGGCCACCCTGGGCTGCCCCCTGGAGGGGGCCGGCGTCTCCTGCCGGGACGCCTTCGCCATGGTCTTCGGGCAGCGCGGGCCCTTGGAGGCGCCCGACCGGTCCTTCCTCATCTTCCTAGCCCGGCGCGGCCCGGACGGCCGCCTGACGTTGGCACCGCCCACGATCTTTGCACCCTCCATCCCTGGTGAGGACGGCCGGGCCCTGGCGGAAGGCGGCACCATCGCACCGCCGTACCTGGAGGACCCCGTGCCCTTCGGCACCTTCCACCCGTGGACCCCGCCGGAACCCACCTCGGCGTCGCAGCGGCCGCTGCCGTCCCAGCCCTCCCCCGCCGACCAGCTAGAGGAGGGGCTGGTCCGCTTCCTGGCGTCCCTGCACTACCACCTGCGCATGGCCACCGGTGAGGGCGTGGCGTGCGACTACCGCTGCCTGCCGGGCGGCAGCTTCCCGGGCCTCATAGACGATATCCGCCAGCGGGACTGCACCAAGGGGGATCCCACGGGCGTGCTCCGCTCGGAAGGTTATGACGAGGCCCGCCACGGCGAGCTGGCCGGCGCCTACGTGGCCGCCTGCCAGCTCATCCTGGCGCCCCCGGCCTGGGCCGGCGCGCTCCGGGACTCGCCGGAGTGGCGGGCCGTGGCCAACCAGGCGGAGGCCATGGTCTGGGAGGTCCTCCGGCGGAGGGCGGCCCTGGTGGTCAACACGGGGGACTGCCTGAACGTCCGGGCCGCGGCGTCCACCGCCGCGGAGGTGCAGGAGTGCCTCATCGACGGGACGCTGGTGTGGCACAGCGGGGAGGTAACCAGGAACCAGGAGGGGTCCTGGCTGCGGGTGCGAACCCCCAACGGCATCGAGGGGTGGGCCAGCACGGAGTACCTGGCGTACTAGCGGAGCGGCCCGCTACCGGTGGGAGCCGGTCTCCCGCAGGCCGTCCAGCGCCCCGCCCACAATGGCAAAGCTCACCACCGTCAGGCAGATGAACGCCAGCGTGGCCAGCACATCCCCGTCGGACAGGGCCAGCCACACGGCGCCCAGCCCCGCCACTGCCAGGAGCGTGTACAGGCCGGCCATGACCGCGTAGGCGGCGCGGAACAGGGCGTAGAGTCCGGGCGGCAGCACCGTGTTCCCTCCCATGAGCACGCCGGCGCAGCGGCTCGCGTGCGTGCATTGTCCCAGCTTTCGGCGCTGGGAGCAACCCCCCGACCGCTCAGGGGTTTTCTCCCCTCAGCAGCTCCCGCAGGCGCAGGGCGTTCTTCACGGCAAAGGCGTTCACGTCGTTGTTGAAGTACGCGTAGACCGCCTCCACCTCCGCCGCCAGCCCGCGCAGCCTCCCTGCCCACTCCCGGAGCTCGCCCTCGTCGTAGTCGCCCCCGTACCACCCCTGGGGCCCGTGGAACCGCGCGTAGGCGAAGCGGGCCGTGGCCAGCGCCGGCGTCTCGAAGGTCCCGCGGTCGACCATGCAGAACGCCGCGCCGAAGCGCCGCAGCAGCGCGTACACCCCCTCGTCGAACCAGGACGGGTGGCGGAACTCGAAGGCGTGCTGCACGTCCGCGGGCAGGATCTCCAGGAAGGCGGCCAGGCGGGCGTCGTCCCGCTGGAGGCCCGGCGGGAGCTGGTAGAGCACCGGTCCCAGGTGCGGGCCCAGCAGCCGCGCGCGGTCCAGCAACGCCCGCACCGACTCCTGGCTGCCCTCCAGGCGCTGGAGGTGGGTGATGAGCCGGCTGGCCTTGACGGCAAAGAGGAAGCCTTCCGGCGCCCGCTCCGCCCAGCCGCGCCAGGTGGACTCCCGCGGCAGCCGGTAGAAGCTGGCGTTCAGCTCCACCGTATCGAAGTGCTCGGCGTAGTAGGAGAGCCAGCGGGAGGCCGGCACCCCCCGCGGGTAGAAGCGCTCCCGCCAGTGCTGGTAGCTCCAGCCGGACGTACCAATGCGGAACTGCGCCATGGTCCCACCCCGCCGACGGCCGTCCCGGCGCCCGGGGACGGGGATCGGGGACAGCATAGCGGAGCAGGCGGCCCGCCGGAACGGGGCAGCGCGGGCGTCGCGGCGCCGGGACGGGCGGCGGGAGCGCGGCGGGCACGCGACGGCCGGGGCGTGCCGTCGCGTGCCCGCACCTGGGGATACTCTCGCTACCCGGTGGATCAGCCCGCCGTCCCCGTCCCCGGAAGGGCCGTGCCCAGCTTCAGCGAGTCGATGAACTCGGAGGCCTGCCGCCGGGTCAGCTCGGACGGCCGCACGCCGTACCGCTCCCGGCAGCGCTCCTCGATCTCCGCGTCGTCCAGGGCGTAGGTGCCGCGGGCAATGGCGTAGATGGCCTTCACCTGCGGCTCCGTGGCCGGCAGCCCGTCCCGCCGCTGCGGGAACGAACCGTTCCGGCCCCGGCCCTCCGGCCGGGAGACCGGGGAGTCCACCACCTTCTCCTCGTTCCCCTCGGCGAAGTCGAAGTCGGACGTGAACTGCGTGCCGTAGCCCAGCGCCGCCAGCGCGCGGCCCAGCGCCTTGGTCTCCGCCTTCTCGATGAAGTCGCCGAAGTCCACGCTGGTCTCGTGCCCCCAGCCGGTGGCCTCGCCGCCGCCGGGGATCCGCACGTGTGCCTTGAACACCGCCAGGTCGTTCTCCAGGCGGTAGAGCTCCGTCTCAATGGCGGCGTCCGGGTGCTCCGTCCGCAGCCAGAGGAGGCGCCACTTCACCTCCAGGTAGTCCTTCCCCTGGAGCCGCGTCAGGTACCGGCTGGCATCGAACTTCTCGGGCCGCTCACTCCGCTCACTCATCACACAACCCTCCATCTCACACTCCGGCCCATCCGATGCCCCCAGTGTACAGAACGTGCGTTCTAGAGTCAACGCCCCGGCATTGCAAAGGCCTATCGGTCTCCCCCGCCCGTGGCGTCCCGGAGGGCGCCGGGCCGCCAGCCTCCAAACCTTTATGTTTTCGCCTGGACATTGCCGAGACGTTATGCCTAGAATGGGAACCGCTGTCTCCCCGCCGGAGGCTGCTAGACCCGCCGAGGTGATCTGCATGGAAGATAGCATCCTCCAGTTCCTGGACTTCCTCGCGGTCGAGAAAGGAGCCTCCAACAACACCATCGCCGCCTACCGGAACGACCTGGAGCAGTTCCGGGCCTACGTGCAGTCCCTCCCCCTCAACGGCCGGCCGCCCGGCTGGACCACCGTGGACAAGAACCTGGTCCTCAACTACATCCTAGAGCTCAAGCAGAAGAACTACGCGGAGGCCACCGTGGCCCGCAAGGTAGCCGCGGTGAAGTCCTTCTTCAGCTTCCTCTGCGCGGAGGGCGTGATCCCCTCGGACCCCACGGACAGCCTCTCCTCCCCGCGCGTGGGCAAGAGCCTGCCCAAGGCCCTCACCGTCACGGAGGTGGACGAGCTGCTGGAGCAGCCGGCCCGCAAGAACACCCCGGAGGCCAAGCGGGACAAGGCCATGCTGGAGCTCCTCTACGCCACCGGCATGCGGGTGACGGAGCTGGTCTCCCTGGACCTCAACAGCATCTTCTTCACGCCGGAGGCCGCCTACGTCCGCTGCGTGGGCAAAGGCTCCAAGGAGCGCACCATCCCCATCCATGAGCAGGCCGTCGCCGCCCTCAAGCTCTACCTAGAGGAGGCGCGTCCGCTCCTCTTGCGGTCCAAGGAGGAGCGGGCCCTCTTCGTGAACCGCCGGGGGGAACGGCTCACCCGCCAGGGCTTCTGGCTCATCCTCAAGAACTACGCCCGCCTGGCCAACATCAAGACGGAGGTCACGCCCCACACCCTCCGCCACAGCTTCGCCACCCACATGCTGCGCGGTGGCGCGCCGCTCCGGAACGTGCAAGAATTGCTGGGGCACGCCAACATCTCAACCACGCAGATCTACACGCACCTCACCGACGACCACGTCCGCGAGGTGTACGAGAAGGCCCACCCACGGGCCAAGTAGCCGCGCCGAAGCGAAGACCGTGACACGTCCAACCGTCCCCGGGCGGCCCGGCGGCCGTCTGGTTCCGGCCTTCCTCGTACTCCTCCTCCTGGCGCTCTCCTGCGATGCGAAGGAGACGCGCGCCCCCGTCCAGTCCAACACGGGGGAGGCGTGGAAGTCCTCCGTAGCCATGGAGCTGCGGGAGAACCTGGGCACCCAGCCGCCGGCCGCGGACCCGGTGGACCTGGCCCGGCGCTTCGGGCGGTCCTACCCGCCGGCCGCCGTCCAGCCGCCGCCCGTAGAGGGCGAGGTACGGGAGTTCTTCGTGCTGGACCTGGCCGCCAACCAGGTGCGGACGGTGCGGGCGGACCTCCGCCTGGTCACGCCCCACGCCTACTTCTTCTTTGAGGACGGCGTGCAGACGGAGCCGGCCTCCCTGGAGCAGGCGGGGCGCGACTTTGAGGAGAAGGTCTACCCGCAGGTGACCGGGACGTACGGCCCGGTGCCCAGCCCCGGCATCGACGGCGACCCGCGCATCTATATCCTCCACACCACGCTGCGGGGCGCCGCCGGCTACGTGTCCTTCGCGGATGCCTACCGGCGCTCCATCATGCCCTACAGCAACCAGCGGGAGATCATCTACCTGGACGCCGGCGGCGCCCGCCCCGGCACCGCCGCCTACAACGAGGTCCTGGCCCACGAGCTCCAGCACCTGGCCCACTGGCGCGCCGACCCCACCGAGGAGGCCTGGGTGAACGAGGGGCTCTCCGAGCTGGCACGGGAGCAGGCCGGCGGCGGCAACGGCCGCATTGAGGCCTTCCTGAACGAGCCGGACATCCAGCTCAACGCCTGGCCCGCCAACGGGCGGGTAGGGCCCCACTACGGCGCCTCCCATCTCTTCTTCCGGTACCTCATCGGCCGGTTCGGCGGCCAGCGGGCGCTGACCAACCTGGTCTCAGAGCAGGAGGACAGCCTGGCCGGCATCGCCCGCTACCTGGAGCTGGTGCGGGCGGAGACCAGCCTGGACCAGATCTTCGCGGACTGGGTGGTGGCAAACTTCGTCCGCGCCGCCACCGGCCGCTACGGCTATGACGGCACCTACGTCCCGGACCCGCGGGTCACGCTCACCCTCACGGGCCCCACCACGGGCCGCGAGTGGGTCCACCAGTTGGGTACCGACTACCTGGAGATCGCCCCGTCCCAGGGCCGGGCTACCTTTCGCTTCCGCGGCGATACGGAGGTGCAGATTGCGCCGGAACCCCCCGGCGAGGGCGGGTACTGGTGGAGCGGCCGCGGCGACATGATCGACAGCCGCCTCACGCGGGAGGTGGACCTCACCCACGTGGACACGGCCACCCTCCGCTTCCTCACCTGGTACGACATTGAGGACGGCTGGGACTACGCCTACGTGAGCGTCTCCACCAACGGCGGGGAGACGTGGGAGATCCTCCCCGGCTACCACACCACGGAGCGGAACCCCGTGGGACACGCCTACGGGCCGGGCTACACCGGGAGCTCCGGCGTCTGGGTGGACGAGGCCATGGACCTCACGCCCTACGCGGGGCAGAAGATTCTCCTGCGCTTCGAGTACGTCACGGACCAGGCGGGCCACGGCATCGGCTTCGCCGTGCACAACATCCGCATCCCTGAGATCGGCTTCGAGGACGACGGCAGCGGCTGGATGCGCAACGACGGGTTCAGCCTGGTGACCGGGCCTGTCCGGCAGTCGTTCATCGTCCAGGTCATCCGGTTCCAGGGGGATCAGATCAACGTGGAGCGCGTGGCCCTGGACGGCAGCAACAGCGCGGAGATCAGCCTGGGGACCTTCGGCACGGACCTGGACCGCGCCGTCATTGCCATCTCCGGCGCTACCCCGGCCTCCCTCCAGCAGGCGGGCTACCGCTACAGCCTGGAGATGGACTGACGGCCGTGCTCGCTTGCCCGCGTCCGGGGCGGCGGCTATGATGGACCCACCATGAGCCTGATGATCTCGGTCATCGGCGGTGACGCAGCGCCGCCGGAGGCCGTGGCCGACGCCGAAGCGGTGGGCCGGGAGCTGGCCCGGCGCGGGTGCACCGTGGTGTGCGGCGGCCGCGGCGGCGTCATGGAGGGCGTCTGCCGCGGCGCCCGGGAGGAGGGCGGCCACACCATCGGCATCCTGCCGGGGCCGGACACCACGGACATGAACCCGTACGTGGAGTTCCCCATCGTCACCGGCATCGGCTACGCCCGCAACGCCATCGTCGTCCTCTCCGGGCACGCCGTCATCGCCATCGACGGCGCCTACGGGACCCTCTCGGAGATCGCCCACGCCCTCCAGTTCGACAGGCCGGTCATCGGCCTGGGCACCTGGCACATCGCCGCCAACGGGCGCGAGGACGGGCGCATCATCCGCGCCGCAAACCCCCTCGACGCCGTGGAGAAGGCCGTGGCCGCCGCCCGCTCCCGGGCGATCCCGGAGCCGGAGCGGCCGCGCGATTGACCCACCGCCCGGCCCGGGCCCCGCCCCGCCGGGGCCCGGCGCCCACCACGCACCCGGGAGTGAGGTAGCGCATGCAGCCCATCCAGCACGTCCACGCGCGGGAGATTCTGGACTCCCGCGGGAACCCGACCCTGGAGGTGGAGGTCCGCCTGGCGGACGGCGCCCTGGGCCGCGCCGCGGTGCCCTCCGGGGCCAGTACCGGCACCCACGAGGCCCTGGAGTTGCGCGACGGCGAGACCATCCGCTACAACGGCAAGGGCGTCCGCCGCGCCGCGGCCAACGTGAACACGGAGATCGCCGCCGCGCTGGCCGGCATCCCCGCCAACCGGCAGGCCTACATCGATGAGAAGCTCATCGCCCTGGACGGCACGCCCAACAAGGCGCGCCTGGGCGCCAACGCCATCCTGGGCGTCTCCCTGGCCGTGGCCCACGCCGCCGCGGCCTCCCTGGGGGTCCCCCTCTACCAGTACCTGGGCGGCCCCGGCGCCACCACCCTGCCGGTGCCCATGTTCAACATCCTCAACGGCGGCAAGCACGCCCAGGACTCCACGGACTTCCAGGAGTTCATGGTGATGCCCGCGGGCGCGCCGCGGTTCGAGGTGGCGCTCCAGATGGGGGTGGAGGTCTACCACGCCCTGGGCAAGGTCATCCACGGGCGCGGCCTGGCCACCGGCATCGGCGACGAGGGCGGCTACGCGCCTTCGCTTCCCGGCAACGAGGCCGCCGTGGAGCTCATCATCGAGGCGATCCAGCGCGCGGGGTACGAGCCGGGCAAGGACCTCTTCCTGGCGCTGGACCCCGCCACCAGCGAGCTCTACGAGGACGGCCGCTACGTCCTCCGGCGCGAAGGGCGGACCCTGCGCAGCGAGGAGCTGGCCGACCTCTGGGAGGCCTGGGTCCGCAAGTACCCCATCATCAGCATTGAGGACGGCATGGCGGAGGACGACTGGGAGGGCTGGCGCCTCCTGACGCGGCGCATCGGCGACCGCGTCCAACTGGTGGGGGACGACCTCTACGTCACCAACCCGCAGCGGCTGGCACGCGGCATCCGGGAGCACGCCAGCAACTCCATCCTCATCAAGGTGAACCAGATCGGCAGCCTCACGGAGACGCTCCAGGCCGTGGAGATGGCCCGACGCGCCGGCTGGACCGCCGTCATCTCCCACCGCAGCGGTGAGACGGAGGACACCACCATCGCGGACCTGGCGGTGGCCACCAACGCGGGCCAGATCAAGGCCGGCGCCCCCGCCCGCGGCGAGCGCACCGCCAAGTACAACCGGCTGCTGCGCATTGAGGAGGAGCTGGGCGGCGGCGCCCGCTACGCCGGCATGGACGCCTTCCACCAGCTCCGCCTGGGGGACTGAGCCCCGCCACGGCTGAGACACAGGAAGGCCCGGGCGCCGCCGCCCGGGCCTTCTGCGCTGCTCACCGCTCCACCGGGTTACTGGACCACCGGCACCCGCTTCAGGTCCCCCCGTACCTCGAACCGCTCCGTGGCCACCCAGCCCTGCGGCCGGCCGTCCGGCGGGATCACCTTGATGAAGTAGGCCTGCTCGGAGTCCTTGCCAATGACCTGCACCGTCTCCCCTTCGAAGACGTCGGAGATCACCGGGAAGCTGGTGTCCGGGCCCGCCCGCACGTGGGTGGGCTGCCGCGCCACCGCCGTCACGCCGGTGCCGGCGGACGGCGTGCCGGAAGGCGTAGGCGTTGGGGTGACCGTGACGGTGGCGGTGGGCGTCCGGGTGGTGCCGGGGGTGGGGGTCCGGGGGATGGCCGTCGCCTCGCCGGGGTGGCGCGTGGCCTGCGCGGTGGGCGTCCCGCCGGGCGTGGGCGTGGACTGCTCCACCACCCGCGGCGGCTCTTCCGGCTCCCCCCCTAGCGCTGTGAAGATGATGAAGAACACCACCACCACGCCCGCGGCCAGCCCCAGGATGGGACCGACGACGCGCCAGTTGATGGCACCCATGCGGCGGGACCCCCTTGGCAGACTGCGTCGCGCGCCATTGTACCACGCCTCCGCCCGGCGGCCGCAACCTCGCCCGCGTCGGCGGGGCCGCGCTGCGCTGGCGCCCCCCTGGCTCAGAGCGCCCCTGGCCGGTCCTCCGGCCGGATCCGCCCTTCCCCGGCGCCGGCGGCTATAATGGGCGGAGAACCCCACCGCCACCCGCGGAGGACCGACGGATGACCCAGCGCCCCACGGCGCCCCAGCGCGTTGCCCCCATGGCCTTCCCGGAGGCCTACACCCTCCCCGGCCGCCCGGACCAGTCCGCCCCGCCCGCCGTGCAGGACACGTACCGGGAGACCCAGTGGGTCCTGGGGGAGGACCTCCGCCTCTTTGCGCGGGCGCAGAACCTGCAACTGGCCGTCGTTCGGGACTCCTACCCCAGCCGGTACCGCTCCCACCGCCTGGCCGCCGCCGCCATGCTCTGGTCCCGCGCCTACCTGCACCTGAGCGGCGCGGTGGAGCTGGCCGTCCGCGGGCAGTACGCCGCCTGCCCCGCCCTGGTCCGCGCCGCCTGCGAGCTCACCGCCGCCGAGATCCAGCTCCATGACGCGGAGCTGGAGGCGTACCTGGCGTGGCTGGAGGAGGCGCTGCGCCCCAACGAGTCGCTGCGGGGGACGGAGCTGGGCCTGGGCCGCTACTTGGCCGGGGAGACGCTGGCCTCCCACCCACGCCTAGGCCCGGTCTACCGCGCCGCCAGCGAGCTGGCCCGGCCGCACTTCGGCGTCTCCGTCCTCACCGTGGCGCCGGAGTCCAACCTCCAGCGCGTGGCCGTCGCCTTCGCGGACACGGCGTTCCACATGGGCTGGGCGCAGATGGTGTTGGGCTGGTGCCTGACCCTGGCGGACATCCAGTTGGAGTTCGCCACCACCGCCGCCGGCACCTTCCACGTCACCGATGAGGTTCGCGCCGCCCGCGCCGCCCTGGCCCGGGAGATCGAGACGCTGCTGGCCCGCCGGGACCGTTGCTCCGTGGAGGAGGTCATGGTGGACGGCGAGCGGCGCTTCGTGGTCCACAACTTCCGGCGGCAGCCCCGCGGCGCCCCCAAGCGGTTCATCCTGTAACGGCGTCCGGGAGGGCCGGGCCCCCTCCCTTCGGGCTACCCCACGGGCCGTGACGGGCGGTACAATGAGGTGGAACGCGCCGCCGGCGGGCACCCGCCGTCATCGCAAGGAGGATGTGCATGGCTACGCGGATCGGCATCAACGGCTTCGGGCGGATCGGCCGCCAGGCGTTCCGGGCGCTCTACGAGCGGTACCGTGACGAGCTCGAAGTCGTGGCCGTCAACGACCTCACCGATACGGAGACCAACGCCCACCTGCTGAAGTACGACAGCAACTACGGACGCTTCCCCGGCCGCGTGGAGGCCACCGACGGCGACCTGACGGTGGACGGCCGCCGGGTCAAGGTCTTCGCCGAGCGCGACCCCGGCGCCATCCCCTGGGGCGACCTGGGCGTCGAAATCGTCATCGAGTCCACCGGCGTCTTCACGGACGCCACCAAGGCCGCCGCGCACCGGCGGGGCTCCGTGAAGAAGGTCATCATCTCCGCCCCCGCCAAGAACGAGGACTTCACCATTGTCCTGGGCGTCAACGACGACGCCTACGACCCGGCAAAGCACAACGTCATCTCCAACGCCTCCTGCACCACCAACTGCATTGCGCCCGTGGTCAAGGTCCTGCACGGCGCCTTCGGCGTGCAGAAGGGCTTCATGACCACCACCCACGCCTACACCAACGACCAGCGCATCCTGGACGTGGTCCACAAGGACCTCCGCCGCGCCCGCGCCGCCGCCATCAACATCATCCCCACCTCCACCGGCGCGGCCCGCGCCGTCACGCTGGTCATCCCGGAGCTCAAGGGCCGCCTGGACGGCATCGCCTTCCGCGTCCCCGTCTCCACCGTCTCCGTGTGCGACTTCGTGGCCACGGTGGACCGGGAGGTCACGGCGGACGAGATCAACAGCGCCTTTGAGGAGGCGGCCTCCGAGCCCATGAAGGGCATCCTGGGCATCGAGCACGAGGAGCTGGTCAGCTCCGACTTCAAGGGCGACCCCCGCAGCTCCATTGTGGACGGCCCGTCCACCATGGTCCTCCCGGGTGACCGGGGCAACATGGTGAAGGTGGTCTCCTGGTACGACAATGAGTGGGGCTACGCCAGCCGCGTGGCGGACCTCTGCCACTTCCTGGTGCGCAAGGGGCTGTAGCCCGCCCGCGCCGGACGCAACGCAAGGGGACGGCCCGTTGGGGCCGTCCCCTCGTTCGTGATCCCGGAGCGCGGCGGCCGTTACCGGCCGGGGGGCTGCCCCGTGGCCACCTCCTCCGGCTCCGCCTCCTCCCGCCGCGTCCAGCGCAGCAGCCCGGACCACGTGTACGGCTCCCGCCAGATGTAGTACATCCCCAGCAGCACCGGCGGCACGAAGAGGATGAGGTGCGTCACCACCGCGTAGCTGGCGGCCTGCGCCCGGTCCGCCCCGAACACCTTCACCAGCGTCTCGATGACCACCGCGTGGTATACCCCCACGTACCCCGGGGACGACGGCACCACCATGCCGATGGCGGAGATGGCCAGGACGAACATCCCCGCCGTCAGGGAGCGCGGCAGGTCAAAGGAGAAGAGGACCACCCACATGCAGAGCCCGCCGGTGAACCAGGTGGCGGCGGACCAGAAGACCGCCTGGAACGCGGCGCTGGGGCTCCGGATGGCGGAGAACCCGTCGATGGCGGAGTCCGCCAGGCCGTGGATCCGCGCCGCCACGCCGCGCGGCAGGAAGCGGAGCGCCCACTCCAGCAGCGCCAGGGTGTGGTGCCGCTTCACGGAGGTGACCACCATCACCACAATGGCCGCCGTCCCCACCACGCCCGCGAACCAGAGGGAGGTGGCCGCCCACCCCGGCACCGGGACGAAGGGGAGCAGCAGCACCGTGATGACCAGCACGCTCAAGATGTCCAGCACCCGCTCCACCGCCACTGTGGAGAGCGCCCGCATCTTGCTGATGAGCTCCATCTGGCCCACCAGGTACGCCCGGGCGAAGTCGCCCAGGCGGAGCGGCAACAGGTTGCTGATGAGGTAGCCCACGTTCAGGATGCCGAAGAGCCGCCCCAGGGGGATGGAGGTGCTGGGGTAGAAGAGGACGCGCCAGCGCACCGCCCGGAACAGCACGGAGAGCACCGCCAGCACCAGCGCCGGCAGCAGCCAGCCGTACTCGGCGTCGCGGAGCGCCTGACCCACCTCCGAGAGGTCCACCTCCCGGAAGGCCAGGACCAGCGCCACCACGCTGACCAAGATGCCGAGCCAGAATCGGGGGTTTCGCAAGCCGTGCTCCTTCAGGGGAGGGTGCCGGGGTGCTTCCCCCATTATAGGCACCGGCGCCGTACTCACAAGCATCCCACGGCCGGCATGGCGCACGGCCTGCTTCCTTGATCCCCCTGGTGTGTTCCTGTATGGTCTGCTCGGTATGCGCATCCTCTGCATGCTGACGTACTACTGGCCTCACCGGACAGGGCTCACCCGCTACGCCCAGACGCTGGCGGAAGAGCTCTCCCACCGCGGCCACCACGTCACCATCCTCACCAGCCGGTACCTGGACTCGCTGCCCCGCGACCAGATGCTCAACGGCGTCCGGGTGGTCCGCCTGCGCTCCATCGCCCGGATCAGCCGCGGGCAGGTGGTGCCCGGCTTCCCGCTGGCGGCCTACCGCCTCATCCAGGAGCACGATGTGGTGCTGATCCACGCGCCCATGCTGGAGACACCGGTGGCCGTGCTCCTGGCCAAGCACCTCGGCCGCGGCGTGGTCATCACCCACCACGGCGACCTGGTCCTCCCGTCCGGCGCGCTCAACCGCGTGATTGAAGCGGTCATGATCCGCCTCTTCCACGCCGCGGCCGGGACGGCGCACGGCCTGGTGGCGCTGAGCGACGACTACGCGGAGCACTCATCGTGGATACGCCCGCACATCGATAGGACCACCGTCCTGTACCCGCCGGTGCAGCTCCCGCCGCCCAGCCCGGACGGCCGGGCGCGCATTCGTGCCCGGCTCGGCGTCGGCGCCCGGCCGCTCATCGGCTACTCCGGCCGGTTCGTAGAGGAGAAACGGCCGGACCTCCTGCTCCGCGCGCTGCCGCACCTGGACGGCATCCTGCCGGGCGCCCACGTGGCCTTCGCCGGGCAGTACATCATGCCCTACGAGAAGTTCTACCAGCGGCACGTCCGGCTGGTGGAGCGGTTCCGGGACCGCGCCCACTTCCTGGGCCTCATTGAGGACGACCACGAGCTGGCCGATTTCTACTCAGCGTGCGACGTCCTGGCCCTCCCCAGCGACACCGACAACTTCCCGCTGGTCCAGGTGGAGGCCATGCTCTCCGGCACCCCGGTGGTGGTGACGGACATCCCGGGCGCCCGTGAGGCGGTCCGGGTCAGCGGCATGGGTGAGGTGGTCCGCCCGCGCGATACGCTGGCACTGGCCCGCACCCTGGCCCGCGTCATCCAGCGCCGCGACGAGTACGTGAAGCCCCGCGAGCGGATCATGGAGATCTTCAACGTCCAGCGGACCATCGACGGGTACGAGGCCCTCTTGCGCGATGCCGCCGAGCACGCGGACGCCTGCTGACCTCCCCGCGCGGGTACGCCGCCTCCTCCGGTTCGAAGCAGACGTGGCCTTCCGGCGGCGGGCCGGCGTGGTGGCGGAGTACCTGGACCCGCAACCGGGCGAACGGGTCCTGGACGCCGGCTGCGGGCTGGGCTTCTACCTGTACCTGTTCGGAACCCTGACCGGCGCCCGCCTCTACGGCGTGGAGGTAAGCCCGGACCGCCTCCGGGATGCCGCCAGCCAGCGTGGCGCCTCCAGCGCCCACCTGTCCCTGGCGGACGTGACCCGGCTGCCGTTCCGGGACGCCTCCTTCCACAAGGCCATCCTCTCCGAGGTGTTGGAGCACGTCCCGGACGACGCCGCAGCCCTGGCTGAGGTCCACCGGGTGCTCCGTCCCGGGGGCGTGCTGGCCGTTACCGTCCCCAACCGCCGGTACCCGTTCGCGTGGGACCCGCTGAACTTCGTGCGGGAGCGGCTCGGGCTGGGCCACTTCACCCGTGAGCCCTGGTCCGGCATCTGGACCGACCACGTGCGCTTGTACGAGCCCGAGGTCCTGCTGGACCGGATACGGGCCGCCGGCTTCCAGGTGACGGACACGCGGCTCACCACCCGCCACGCGGCGCCCTTCTCCCACCACCTCATCTACGCCGCCGGCACGTTCCTGGCGGCGCGAGGTTTGCTGGACCGGAGCGGGCGGTTGGGCAGCGCCCGCGCCGCCCTCTGGAAGGAGGACGGGCGGTGGACGCCGCTCCGCGCCCTCATCCTGGCGTTCACCGCCATCGACCGTCTGAACCGGCCGGCGGAGCGCAACGGACCTTCGGTGAACATCTGCGTCCGGGCCGTGAAGCCCGGCGTTGATGCGCCGCCGTCCGTGAGGCATGCTCTAGAGTAAGGCGAAGCGGGTACCGCCGGAGGGCCCGGCCGCCTGCACCAGGCAGAGGCGAAGTCGACGTGGCTGATACCTCCGTCCCCGCCCCCACCGTCGGACGCGGGCCCGGGCGCCTGCGCCGCCTCCTCCTGCGGGCGGAGCAGGCCCGGCGGGCCGTGGCGGCGGAGTCCCTGCTGTGGGCCGCCTTGGCCCTGGTGGTGGCCGCGGGCCTGCTCCTGCGGCTCAACAATGTGGACTGGGACGACGGCCACCACCTCCACCCGGATGAGCGGTTCCTGACCATGGTGGCCGGCCAGGTCCGCTGGCCCTCCGGCCCCGCGGAATACTTCGATAGCGCCCGCTCGCCCCTGAACCCCTACAACCACGGGAACCCGTCCTTCGTCTACGGCACACTCCCGCTCTTCCTCACCGTGGCCGCCGGCGACCTGTTAGGCAGGACCGACTACGGCACCGTCTACCTGGTGGGCCGCGTGCTCTCCGCCCTGTTCGACGCGGGCACCATCGTGCTCCTGTTCCTGACGGGGCTGGCGCTGTACGGGCGCCGCACCGCGCTGCTGGCGGCGGCGCTGGGCGCCTTCACCGTCCTGCACATCCAACTTGCCCACTTCTTCGCCGTGGACACCTTCCTCACCTTCTTCACCACGCTGGCCCTCTACGCCGCCGTCCGCATCGCCCGCGGGGGCGGCACCGGCGCCCACGTCCTGGCGGGAGCGGCGCTGGGGCTGGCCATGGCCTGCAAGGCCAGCGCCCTGCCTCTAGCGGGCGTCATCACCGTGGCGGCGGCGGCCGGCGCCTGGCCTGCCCTGCCCGGCAACGGCATGCCCTGGACCCGGGCAAAGCCCCTCCTGGCCCGCGCCGCCCTGCGGCTGGCCCTGGCCGGGGCCGTCTCCCTCCTGGTCTTCCGCGTCCTGAATCCGTACGTCTTCGCCGGGCCGCACCCCTGGAACCTCTCCCTGGACGACCGGTTCCAGCGGGACCTGGAGTCCTTCCGCACCCTGGCCAGCGGCGAGGTGGACTTCCCGCCCTCCCTCCAGTGGGTGGACCGGACGGCCTACCTCTTCCCCCTGGAGAACATGGTGCGCTGGGGCATGGGCCCGGCGCTGGGCGTCGCGGCCGTGGGGGGCGCTGCCTTCGCCGCGTGGGAGCTGGTCCGGCGTCGGCGGCTGGCGCACCTGGTGCCGCTGACGTGGGCCGCCGGCTACTTCGCCTGGGTCGGGGACGACTTCGCCACCACGCTGCGCTACTTCCTGCCCATCTACCCCGCCCTCACCCTCCTGGCCGCCGGCGGCCTGGTGCGGCTGGTGGACGCCGCCGCCGGGCTGCCCGCCCGGCCCGCAGCGCTGCGGCCCGCGGCACGCACGGCGGCCGTAGCGGCGGGCGCCGCCGTCCTGGCCGGGACGGTCCTCTGGGCGCTGGCCTTCAGCAGCATCTACGGCCGGCCCGTCACCCGCGTGGAGGCCTCCCAGTGGATCTACCGCCACGTGCCGCCCGGCTCCGCGGTCACCAACGAGCTGTGGGACGACGGCCTGCCCCTGCCCATGCCGGAAGGTTCGCCCGCGGCCTACCGCTCCGTCCAGATGACGCCCTTCGACCCCGACACGCCGGAGAAGCGGTCGCGGCTGCTGGCCCAGTTGAACGAGGCGGACTACATTGTGCTCAGCAGCAACCGCGCCTACGGCACCATCATGCGGCTGCCGCTGCGGTACCCCCTCACCTCCCGCTACTACGAGCTGCTCTTCTCCGGCGAGCTGGGCTTCGAGAAGGTGGCCGAGTTCACCTCCTACCCCTCCCTCCTGGGCGTCACCATCCCGGACGACGCGGCGGAGGAGGCGTTCACCGTCTACGACCACCCCAAGGTGCTGATCTTCCGCAAGACGCCGGCCTTCTCCCCGGAGCGCGCCGCCGGGCTCCTCCCCGCCTCCCTGCTGGACGGCGCCGTGGCCGCTGCACCCGCGGACCTGGACAAGCACGCGCTCCTCCTGACCCCGGCCGAGCGGGCGCAGCAGGAGGCCGGCGGCACGTGGTCCGCCCTGTTCGACGCCGGGAGCCTCGCCAACCGGTACCCGGTCCTGGCGTGGCTCCTCATGGCCCAGGCCGCCGGCCTGGCAGCGGCGCCCCTGCTCTTCTGGCTCCTCCGTCCCCTGCCCGACCGCGGCTACGCCCTCTCCAAGCCGGTGGGGCTGCTGCTCCTTGCTTATGTCGTGTGGCTGGGGGTCAGCCTGGACCTCTTCACCTTCAGCCGGACGGCGGTGCTGCTGGCCCTGGCCGCGCTCCTGGCCGCCGGGGCCGCGGCCGCCCTGCTCCAGCGCCGGGCCCTGGCCGCGCACCTGCGGCGTGGCTGGCGGGACGTGGCGGCCGTGGAGGCGCTGTTCCTGGCGGCCTTCCTGGCCTTCACCCTGGTCCGGGCCGCCAACCCGGACCTCTGGCACCCCTACCGCGGCGGCGAGAAGCCCATGGACCTGGCCTACCTCACCGCCGTGGTCCGCAGCACCACCCTGCCCCCGTACGACCCGTGGTTCGCCGGCGGCGCCCTGAACTACTACTACTTCGGCCAGTTCATCCTGGCGGTACTGGTGAAGGGGACGGGCATCCTGCCGGAGGTGGCGTTCAACCTAGCCATCCCCCTCCTCTTCGCCCTCACGGCCGTGGGTGCCTACGGGGTTGTGGCCAACCTGGTGCGGGCGGGCGGCGGCTCCTGGCGGGCGGGCGCGGCCGCCGGGCTCCTGGCCTTCCTCTTCCTGGCCGTGCTGGGCAACCTCAACGCCGTGGACCAGACCTACGACGCCCTCATGCAGATCAGCCCGTGGTCCGGCGCCTCCTGGGTGCCGTTCTGGGGCCATGCCGTGCAACTGGCCGGCGGCGTGCTGGAGGCGGCCCGGGGGACGGACCTGCCGCCGCTGGACTACTGGCGGCCGTCCCGGATGCTGCCGCCCAGCTTCGCCATCACCGAGTTCCCGTTCTTCTCCTTCCTCTTCGCGGACCTGCACGCCCACCTCATCGGGCTGCCCTTCACCATCGCCTTCGCGGGCCTGGCGGCCGCCCTGGCCCTCGGCGCCCGCCGGGAGGGGCCGGGCGGCCTCCGCGGCTGGCTGGCCGTGGCGCTACTGGGCCTGACCGCCGGGGCGCTGCGCTGGATCAACTCTTGGGACTACCCCGGCGCCCTCCTCCTGGGGCTGGCGGCCCTGGGGATCGCCCACCTGACCGCGGCCCGAACCCTGCGGCCGGGGCTGGTCTTCCCCCTCGTCGCCCAGGCCGGAGCCTTCGCGGGGCTCTCCCTGGTCCTCTTCCTGCCGCTGAGCGACCGCTACCAGCAGTTCTACGACGGCGTGATCCGGAGCCCGGAGACCACGCCGGTCCACCAGTACCTCTCCCACTTCGGCCTCTTCGCCTTCGTGCTGGCGTCGCTCCTGGCCGGCCTTCTGCTGACCCGGCTCCGGCGGGTCGCTGTGGTGCGCCACGTGCGGCTGCTGCGGCACCGGCGCCGCGCCGCCGTCTGGCGCCGCTACCGGCGCTGGGTGCGGGAGCCGGGGACCGGCCTGCTGCTGGCGCCGTCGCTGGCGGTGGCGGCGCTGGCGCTCCTCCTGCTGGCATGGGGCAACGGCTACGGGCTGGCCGCCCTGCTGGCCGTGCCCCTGGCCACCGCCGCCGTCCTCCTCCTGCACGAGGCCGCCGGCCCCCGCGACCCGGCGACGCTGCTGGTGCTGACCATGGTCGTCCTGGGACTGGGCATGAGCATCGGCGTGGACCTGGTGACCGTGGAGGGCGACATCGGCCGCATGAACACCGTCTTCAAGTTCTACCTCCAGGTCTGGACGCTCTTCGCCCTGGCCTCCGCCTACGGCGTCTGGTGGCTGGCGCGGCGCCTGCGGCCGGGGTCCGGCGGACGGCCCGCCCCCGGCGCGGCGTGGCTGGGCGTCCTGGGGCTGCTGGTGGTGGGGTCGGCGCTCTACCCGCTCCGGGCGGTACCCGCGCGGGTGGAGGAGCGCTTCGTGGCGTTGCCGGAGGGGCTGGACGGGGCCGCCTACATGGCGGACGCCGTCTACCAGGACGAGCACGGCCCGCTGACCCTCCGGCACGACTACGAGGCCATCCAGTGGCTGCGGGAACACGTGGAGGGCACGCCC
>DATCLE010000320.1:0-3310 GCA_036564075.1 Dehalococcoidia bacterium | reverse complement strand
TCATGGTGCTGGCCACCCAGAACCCCATCGAGTACGAGGGGACGTTCCCGCTGCCGGAGGCGCAGTTGGACCGCTTCCTCCTCCGCATCCATCTGGGCTATCCCTCCATGACGGACGAAGTGCTCATCATGGACCGGCAGCAGCTCCAGCACCCGGTGGAGGCGCTGGAGCAGGTGACGGACGCCGGGGAGATCGTCAAGCTCCAGGAGGCGGTGCGGGAGATCTACGTGGACCCGCTGGTGAAGCAGTACATCGTGGCGGTGGTAGACCAGACGCGGCGGCATGAGGCCGTTCACCTGGGGGCATCGCCCCGGGGCTCCCTGGCGCTCTACCGCACCTGCCAAGCGTGGGCGCTCATGGAGGGGCGAGACTTCGTCCAGCCGGACGACGTGAAGGCGCTGGCGTACGCCACGCTGGGCCACCGCATCATTGTGGCGCCCTCCGCCCGGGTGAAGCACATCCTGGCGTCGGACATCGTCAACGATTGCATCCAGCGCGTGCCCGTGCCGGGGGCGCGGGCGCGCACCAGCCGGTAGGCCCGCCAGCCGGACGCCGGTGCCATGCGACGACATCTGCGCGCAGCCCTGGGGCCGCACCGGAACCTCACCATCGCGGTGGTCCTCCTGCTGCTGACGGTCGGGTTCGCCGTGGCCTCCGGCTACTGGCTCATGTACCGGATGGCCTACGGGCTCTTCCTGCTGCTCCCCCTCAGCTACCTCTGGGCCCGGTACAACGTCTCCGGCCTCCGGGTGGAGGTGGACCGCAGCGTGGACCGAGTGGAGGCCGGCCACGAGGCGGAGAGCCGCATCACCGTCACCAACACCGGCCGCTTCCGCAAGCTCTGGCTGGAGGTGGAGGACGCCTCAGACCTGCCGGGCTACGCCCCGCGGCGGGTCATGAGCCTGGGCGGCGGCGGCCACCGCACGTGGCGCATCCGCGTCCGCTGCCTCCACCGGGGCCTCTACCGCGTGGGACCCGTACGCATTACCTCCAGTGACCCCTTCGGGCTGTTCCGGTTCAGCCGGGAGTTCGGCCGGCCGGGCGCCGTGCTGGTCTACCCGCCCTACGCGGACCTCTCCCGCTTCGCCGTGCCGCCCGCCAACCTCCCGGGCGACGGCCGCTACCGGCGCCGCACCCACTACGTCACCCCCAACGCCGCCGGCGTGCGGGAGTACCACTACGGCGATAGCTTCAACCGCATCCACTGGAAGAGCACGGCCCGCACCGGCGAGCTGATGGTCAAGATGTTTGAGCTGGACCCCTCCAGCGACGTCTGGATCCTGCACGACCTCCACCGGGACGCGCAGGCCGGCCGCGGCGAGGAGAGCACGGAGGAGTACGGCGTCCGCGTCGTGGCCTCCATTGCCCGGTACTTCCTGCTGGCCAACCGCTCCGTGGGGTACATCGGCTTCGGGGCGGACCTGGACGTGGTGGAGGCGGACCGCGGGCCGCAGCAGTTCACCCGCATCCTGGAGGCGCTGGCGCTGGCCCGTGCCCGGGGCGACGTGCCCTTCAGCGACCTCATCACGGAGGAGTCCCGCCGCTTCGGCCGGCACACCACGGTGGTGGCCGTCACGCCCGCCACGGACGACTCCTGGGTCCTGGCGCTCCAGGGCCTCTCCCAGCGGGGCGTCCGGGTGGCGGCCGTGCTGCTGGAGCCGGAGACCTTCGGGTCGTCCCGCACGTCGCTCCTGGTCTACGGCACGCTGGCGGCGGGGGAGGTGCTGACGTACTCCATCAAGCGGGGCGACGACATCGGCGCGGTGCTGGAGGGCCGCTCCGTGGCTGCGGAGGCCGCGGAGGCCGCCCGGCCTCCCCGGGCGGAGTAGCGAGCAGGGCTGGGACCAACGATGAGCATGGAATCTCACTGGCGGGACGTCTTCGGGGCGCCGTCGGAGCGGCCGGCGGCGCGGGAGCCGTGGCGGCTGCCCGGCTGGCTGACGGACTGGGAGCAGTGGCTGACCCTGGGCGTCATGCTGCTGGTGACCCTCAGCGCCGCCTTCTCCGTCCAGGCCGCCGGTTGGGTGGCGGGGATGCCCTCCCTGGCGGTCCCCTCCCTGGCCGGCCTCCTCACCGCCATGTTCCTGGCCCGCGTCCGCCGCAACGAGCTGCTCCTCCACCCCCTGGGCCTGACGGCCGGGCTGGCGGTGGTGCTGCTCCAGGTGCTGCGCTTCGTGGGCGAAGGCGGCCTGCGGGACCGCCTGGACCAGGTGTGGGACCGGCTGATCACCTGGGTGGACGTGGTCCGCGACGGCGGCATCAGCACGGACAACCTGCCCTTCGTGGCCATTGTCCTGGCGCTGGCGTGGCTGGCGGCCTACCTGGGCGGCTGGGCGGCCTTCCGCTGGCGGAACGGCTGGCTGGCGGCGGTGCCCTCCGGCGTGGCGCTGCTGGTGAACCTCAGCTACCAGCCCGGCGGCTTCAGCCCCGCCTTCGTGGTCTTCGCCCTGGGGGCGCTGCTGCTCCTCACCCGCACCCACGCGGCGGACGCCATGCGGCGCTGGCGCCAGCAGGGGGTGGAGTACCCCCAGTCCCTCAGCCTCCTGGCCCTCAACGGCACCATCTGGGTGGGCGCCGCGCTGCTGCTGCTGGTGCTGGTGCTCCCCACTGCGGGCCCCATGACGGGCCTCACCGCCCTGTGGGAGAAGGTGCGCACCCCGGTGGAGAGCTGGACGGTGGACTGGGGCCTCTTCACCACGGTGAACGCCAAGAAGCCCGTGCCCATCCACCGCTTTGGAGACACCATGCCGCTGCAAGGGTCCATCAACCTCAGCGGCCGGGAGGTGGCCCGCGTCCGGGCGGGCAGCGCGCCGTACCCCGTCTTCCTCCGCGCCGCCGTGTACGATGTCTACGCCGGCACCGGCTGGAAGGCCGGGCCGCGGGAGCAGGTGCCCTTCCAGCAGGCGGCGGCGCAGCTCCAAGGCGCGGACTACCAGCGCCGGCACGCGGTCACCGCCACCGTGGACCCGGCCCGCAGCGGTGAGGTGCTCCTGGGCCCCGGCCAACCCCTGAACGTGGACGGCAACGTCCAGGCGGAGGTGGTGCCGGGCTCGCCCTTCGCCGACGTGGTGCGCCTGCTGCGAGGCGGCGGCCGCTCCTATGACGTCACCGGCACCATCTCCGCCGCCACGGCGGACGAGCTGCGCCGCGCCGGGACCAACTACCCGGCGTGGGTGCGGGAGCAGTACCTGCAACTGCCGGATGAGCTGCCGGACCGCGTCCGGGCGCTGGCGCGGGAGTGGGCCGGGCAGCGCACCAACCCGTACGACGTGGCGAAGGCCATTGAGGACCAGCTCCGCACGTACCCCAT
>DATCLE010000319.1:0-2162 GCA_036564075.1 Dehalococcoidia bacterium | reverse complement strand
GTGTATGGTAGGGCTGACCTATCGCGTGAGGTTCGGGACCCATGGCTGACGGCCGCGCAGCCCGGCACGGGCTGGTCATCGTCAACACAGGAGACGGCAAGGGGAAGACCACCGCCGCCCTGGGCGTGCTGTTCCGCGCTTGGGGTCGCGGCTGGAAGGTGGTGATGCTCCAGTTCATCAAGACCCGGACCAGCAACTACGGCGAACACCGGGCCGCCCGCAAGCTGGGCATCGAGATCATCCCCCTGGGCGACGGCTTCACGTGGCTCTCCAAGGACATCGAGAAGGACAAGGCGCTGGCCCGCCAGTGTTGGGAGCTGTGCCAGGAGAAGATCCGCTCCGGCCAGTACGACCTGGTGATCCTGGACGAGTTCACGTACCCCCTCAGCTACGGCTGGATCGACACGCGGGAGGTCATCGAGGCGTTGCAGCACCGGCCGCCGGGGCTGCACGTCATCATCACCGGCCGGGACGCCCCGCCGGAGCTGGTGGACTTCGCCGATCTGGTCACGGAGATGCGGGAGGTGAAGCACCCGTACAAGCAGGGCGTCAAGGCGCAGCCGGGGATCGAGTTCTAGCCATGATGCCGCTGCCAATCGAAGACATGGTCCTCCGGGTGGACCGGGACGTCCTGCACGTAGAGTCCGCGGAGCCCCTGCACGTGGTGAGCTCCGCGCTGGTGGGCGCGGAGCTGGACAGTACCCGGCACGTCCTCAGCCTCCGCGTGCCGCGCGACTTCAACGAGCCGGACCCCGCCATGTGGCTGAAGTCCCGCGCCTGGGAGCGCGGGCTGTGGGAGCCCTTCGTGGGGCTGCTGACGGCGGTGGACCTGCGCACCGTGGCCATGGCCCAGCACGAGGTGGAGGCGTGCCGCGCCCTGGCGCTGGTGACGGCGGGGGTCAGCAACGCCACCGCCGCCGGACGGGAACGGGTGGGCTCCGGCGGCCGGCCGGGGACCATCAACATCATTGTCATTGTGGACGCGGCGCTGGGCCGCGGCGCGCTGGTGAACGCCGCCATGGTGGCCACGGAGGCCAAGACCCTGGCGGTGATGGAGGCCGGTGTGCGCACCGCGGAGGGGCTGCTGGCCACCGGCACCTCCACCGACGCCATTGTGGTGGCCTACACCGGCCGGGGCGAATCCTACGAGTTCGCCGGGCCGGTGACGCCGGTGGGACACGCCGTAGGGGTGGCGGTGCAGGACGCCGTATCGCAGGCGCTGCGGCGGAACGGGTGACGGCATGGAGACCTTGCGGCAGACCCTGGAGCGGATGGGCGCGCTGGACGGTGCGGCCATGGCGGCCGCGCGGGCGCGGCACGACCGCCTCACCAAGCCGCCGGGGAGCCTGGGCCGCCTGGAGGACCTGGCCATCTGGCTGGCGGGCGTCCGCGGCGACCCTATCCCTCAAGTCCGGGAGAAGGTCATTGTGGTGGCCGCGGCGGACCACGGCGTGGCGGCGGCGGGCGTGAGCGCGTACCCGCAGGAGGTGACCGGCCAGATGGTGCTGAACTTCCTGGCGGGCGGCGCGGCGGTGACGGTGCTGGCGCGCCACGCCGGCGCCCGGGTGGTGGTGGTGGACGCCGGGGTGGCGGCGGACCTGCCGGAGCGGCCGGACCTGCGCCGCGTCCGCCTGGGGCCCGGCACGGCGGACTTCAGCCGCGGGCCCGCCATGAGCCGGGAGCAGGCGGTCCGCTGCCTGGAGGAGGGCATCCGCCTGGCCCGGGAGGAGGCGGCCCGCGGCGCCGACGTGGTGGCCGTGGGCGAGATGGGCATCGGCAACACCACGGCCGCCAGCGCGGTGACGGCGGCCGTGCTGGGGCTGCCGCCCCGCGCGGTGACGGGCCGCGGCACCGGCGTGACCGGCGAGCGCTTCCAGCACAAGGTGGCCGTCATCGAGCGGGCGCTGGCGGTCAACCGGCCGGACCCGTCGGACCCGCTGGACGTGCTGGCCCGCGTGGGCGGCTTCGAGATCGGGCTGCTGGCAGGCGTGATGCTGGGCGCCGCCGCGGAGCGCCGCCCCGTGGTGCTGGATGGCTTCATCACCGGCGCGGCGGCGCTCCTGGCGTGCGGGCTGGCGCCGGCGCTGCGGGACTTCATGGTGGCGGCGCACCGCTCCGTGGAGCCCGGCCACCAGGCCATCCTGGACCACCTGGGCCTGGAG
>DATCLE010000318.1:0-3113 GCA_036564075.1 Dehalococcoidia bacterium | reverse complement strand
GGAGCCGATGTAGATGAGGGCCAGCAGCACCAGGACGGTGAGCCCGGCCAGCGTCACTGCGGGCAGTTCACGCCGTGTCATGAACGCGCCTCATCTCCGGCGCGCGGGGATCGACCCCGCCGGCAGAGGCAGTATAGCATGCCTCCGGTGGTGCGGCGCCGGTAGGATGACGGGGATGCACCGGCTGTGCCCCAAGGCCGGGTACCTGCGGTGTTCGGCCGCCGGTCTTGCCCCCGCGGCGCGGCGTGGTATGCTCGTGCTACCGCGCCGGCGGACCACCGGGGCGCGGTCCGGGAAGGATGCCGCTGAGACAACGCCTCCGCAGCCTGGACTGGGATGCCATCGCTGGCATCGTTGCCGCGGTCGCGGCGTTGGTCCTCCACCTCCTCCACGTGGTGGAGTCGGAGGTGATCTTGGCGGTGATCCTCGTCCTCCTGGCGCTCATCCTCCTCCGGGACCTGCGGCGGGAGGACCGCGAGGACCGGGAGGCGGTGACGCTGGCCAGCATGGATGCGGCCATCGAGCAGGTGCGCGCTGCGCTGCGGCCGCCGGACTCGCTGCTCATCGGACCGCGGAGCCTCCGCGCCGAGAGCGCCCGGTTTGCCGGCCGTGCCCGGGGAGAGATGGTCTGGTTCAACGTCTGCCTCCTCATGTTCGTCCCCCAGACCCTGTTTGACGTCCTGCTGCGACCCGCCATTGAGAACCCCCGCGTGACCGCCATCCGCTTCATCTTGGACGAACGGGAGCGAGAGCGGTGGACGGCTGACGTCCTGCCCAAGGTGGCGCGGTGCCCGGGCGCGGAGAAGGTGCTGGAGCCCATCTGGCGCCACCTGGACGAGAGCATCTCCTTCATCCTGGCCGAGACCGAGCCGGCCGGCGCCGTGGAGGCCCACGTCAGCTTCTGGGGCGAACCGTTCATGGCGCGGACCGCCGGTCGTGACGTGCCGCGGTACATCTTCCACGTGCAGGCCCACTCAGAGCTCATCCCCCGGCTGGAAGAACTGGCGCGGTCCTACCGTCTGGGCGTCTGACGGCGGCCGGTGCCCGGCTAGAACAGCCGCCACGCGGCCGGCCGCAGGAGGCGTTGGTAGAACTCCTCGTAGAGGTCGTGCGGGACCCGGCTGCCCACGCGGGCCAGGAGCACGTTGGCGGCGTCGGCGGCGATCTCCGGCTCGTCCGTCGCGTACGAGTCGAAGCCGAAGCGGCGCAAGAGGCGCACCAGCATGTCGCGGTACTGGAACGCAGAGAGGCCGGTGCCCTCCAGGTCCCAGTGCCAGCTATAACCCATGGCCAGCAGGATGATGTCCTCATACTCGGGCGCCGCCAGCGTGAAGGCCAGCAGCCGCTGCGCCAGGCCCAGCCCCCGCCAGTTCCGGCTCACCTCCAGGGCCAGTTCGTAGATCCCGTCCAGGCCGGCCCAGCGTCCATCCACGGGCGCCACGCTCACCTGCCCCACGATCCGGCCTTCCGGCGTATGGGCGATGGCCACCGTGCCGTCCGGGTCGCCGGCGATGCGCCGGAGCAGCGCCTGGGCCAGGTCCGGCCGCCGGGCGAACGCCGTCATCCCTTCGTCCACGCGGAGCCGCCGGACGAAGGAGGGCGGCGCGGACTCCCGCAGGTAGAGCCGGCCGCGCGGGGTATCCAGCCGCTCCAGGCGCGCGCCGCCGGGCCGCGGCGGGAAGCGTCCGCCCGGCGCCGGGCCCCACCGGAACGCCTGCCGCAGCGGTGCCGACATGGCCAGCTCCCGGACGCGCGCCACCGTGGCCCGGTTCTCCAGCGTAATCTGAGGCTGGCGGGGCACCGGTGGTGCCACCTCCTCCCCATCCAGCCAGGCGTCGGGGAGGGGCTCCGGGTCCCGCGGCTGCCAGCGGACGATCCAGGCCCGCGGGACCCGCTCCGGCAGGGGCCGGCCGGCCATCTCCGCCCAGAGCATGGTCCAGGCGCGCGGCACCACCCGGAACCAGGCGTACCCGCCGCCGCCCGTGGCTACCCAGCGGCCGTCACAGAGGCGGTGAGCCAGCTCATGGACAAGGGCGGCCTGCCGCTGGAAGGCCCGGGTGGTGAGATGGAGGTGGCTCAGCGGGTCCCAGACGTGACCATCCACCCCGTGCTGAGAAACGATGACGTCCGGCATGAAGCGCTCCGCCGCACCGGGGAGCAGGGCCTCCACCGCCTCCAGCCATGAGGCGTCATTGGTGAACGCGGTGACCGGTACGTTGATGCTGAACCCTGTCCCGGCTCCCGTCCCCAGTTCCACCACCTCGCCGGTGCCGGGGAACAGGTATCGGCCCGTCTCATGGAAGGAGAGCGTCAGCACCCGGGGGTCATCGTAGAAGGCCGCCTGGACGCCGTCGCCGTGGTGGGCGTCGAAGTCCACGTACAGCACCTTCGCCTCGTGCTCGCGGAGCAGCGCGGCGATGGCAACGGCGGCGTCGTTGTAGATGCAGAAGCCGGAGGCACGGGTCGCCTGGGCGTGGTGGAGGCCGCCGGAGGGGTGGAAGGCGTGGGACGCGTGGCCCTCCATCACAGCGCGGGCCGCGGTCAGGGTACCGCCGGCCAGCACGGCGGCCGCCCGGTCCATGCCCCGGAACGGCCGGTTGTCGTCGGAGGTGAAGCCGTAGCGCGCCGCTTCCGGCCACCCGTCCACGGCGCCGGGGTCCTGCGCCAGGCGCGCCACGGCGTCCAGGTAGGCCGGCTCATGGACCAGGAGGAGTTCGTCCCGGGAGGCCGGAGCAGGTTCCAGCACGTCGTCCGGCGTCAGCACACCGGCTTCGCGGGCCAGGTCCAGCGTCGCGGTCACACGCTCCGGCCGCAGCGGGTGCTCCGGCCCGAAGTCGTACGCTGCGGCATGCGGGGTGTAGACCAGGACAGCGTGCCGGCGGCCCGCCATGGCGACTCACGAAGCGAGCGGGGTGCGCACCCGAACTCCGGCCCGCTCAAGCGCCGCGATGACCCGGCCCGGGTTAATGGTGTCCAGGCGCAACACCACGGTTCGCGTGCCCGGCTCCGGCCCCGGCTCCGTGACCATGCTGAGGACACCCGTGCGGTGCTCCGCCAGCACCTGGCCCACCTGCGCCAGCGCACTGGGTGCGGTGCTCAGGGTAAGTTCCAAC
>DATCLE010000317.1:0-15946 GCA_036564075.1 Dehalococcoidia bacterium | reverse complement strand
TCCCAGTTCTCGATGTGGTGGCCGAAGGTCTCGGCGTCCATGGCCGTGACCACGTAGGTGTCCCGGCCTTCCGCCCCCAGCCCCCGCAGGTGCTCCACGAAGCCGCGGCCGTCGATCTCCTGGAAGCTGATGCGGTTGCTCAGGATGTCGTCCCGGAAGAGGACGGCCAGTTCGGCCTCGCCGGAGCGGACGGTGTGCACCACGTCCATGGGCCACGCCACCGGGCAGGCGACGCCGCTCAGGACCACCCACCGGTGCCCGGACTCCGCGATGGGCCGGATGATGTCACGACTATAACACATCTCCGGCGGGAAGAACCCCCTGGGGGCGAACTCCCGGCCAAGAAAATGTCGATTGGTGATGGCGTTTTGGTGGATCTGCCGCTCCACCTCCCGCACGGGGATGAGGGGCAGGATGGGGTGGTGCTTCCCGGAGCCCACGAACTCCACCTGCCCGCGCTCCGCCAGCGACCGCAGGCCGTCCAGCACGTCCTGGTAGCCGCTCTCCCACAGCATCTCCGTGAGCACGCCGTTGATGTTGACGGTGACCCGGGCGTGCGGGTAGGCGTGGAAGACCTCAAGGAGCGGCCGGTAGGACTCCACCACCACCTTCCGGAGCACCTCCGGGAGCTGGATGGGGGGCTGGTAGAAGTGGAGCAGCGGCGCCCAGTAGATGCGGGACATGGGCCTACACCGGCACCGGCTCGCGCCGGGCGAAGCTACGATGGTCGATCTCCGGGAAGACGTTGTCCAGGGCGAACAGCTCCTGCACCGCCGCCGCGTCCACAGCGCCCGCCTCCACGGCGTCCGCCATGCGCTGGAACCGCTCCAGGTGGCCCTGGAAGCGGGCCACCGCGTAGTCCCGGGCCTGGCCGGTGGTGATGAGGAACGGCCAGTCGCTGGACTGGAGCAGCAGCAGCTCCCGCGCCGCCTGCTGCAGCGCCGCGCGGACAGCGCCCGCCGCCTGCGGGTGCGCCGCCGCCAGCCGCTCCATGCGCCGCTCCGCCGCGTGGACGGCAGGCCACATCCACGCCGTGTCCACGTTCTGCCAGGTGAAGTGGCCGCCCCCTTGGCCCCAGGAGCTCTCCGGGAGCGAGAGCGCCTCCTCCGGCGGGTGCCGCTCCACGTAGTCGGCCGCGGTGGTCAGCTCCACCACGGGGCTCCGGGCCAGCCGCCGGAGCACGGCGGCCAGCCAGGCCACCCCTTCGAACCACCAGTGGCCGAAGAGCTCTGTATCGTACGCCGCGGCGACGATGCCGTACCGGCCGTCCCGCTCCCAGAACCCGGTCGTCAGGCCCTCCACCAGCTCACAGAAGTGGCGGGCGTGCTCCTCCGTGCGGGCGAAGGCGGCGGCTGGGTCCCATACGTCCTTCTCCGCCAGGTCCGTCTCCTGGCCGGTCACCCGCCAGTAGTGGAGGCCGGAGACGCCGTCGCGCTTGTGGAACTCCCGGTAGAGCGGGTCGCCGGGGTAGCCGTGGCGGGCGGACCACACCTGGAGGCCCGTGGCCCGGTTCCGGCCGATGACGGCCACGGGGGAGGCCTCCACCCGGTAGGGCAGGTGCGCCGTCCGCGCCGTGGGCTCCACCGGCCGGGCCGGCGGGACGGCGTAGCGGCGGGGCACGGCGGCGTACGGGCCTACGGCGTCGCCGGCGGCCTTGCCCGCGGGCCGGCCGCCCTCCACCGTGTGCGTCTCCGCGAAGAAGACGCGGATACCGCGGTCCGCCAGGAAGCGCTCCAGGCCGGGCCGGAGGTACGCCCCTTCCGGCCCCTCCCGGTAGCGGGCCGGGCGGTACGCGCACTCCGGGAGCCAGAAGGCGCGCGGCGGCCGGCCGAAGGCCCGGCGGTAGGACTCCACGCCCACGTGGACCTGGGCGTAGACGCTGGAGTCGCGGTCCAGCAACGGCAGGTAGCCGTGGGTGGCGGCGCCCGCCGCAATGTCCAGGTAGCCCTGATCCTGGAGAGTCCGGAACGCGCCGATGACGTCCAGGTTCAGCTCGCCGGTCAGGAAGGCCAGGAGCCGATGGTAGCGGTCCCGGTACCAGGCGGCCACGCGCGCGCCCCGGCCGTCCAGCCGCGCCACGTCCGCCGCGGCGGCGTCGCGGCGGGTGGCCAGGTAGCGGCGGAGGTTGTCCAGGATGAGCGGGTCCGCCAGTTGCTCCGCCAGGACCGGTGTGATGCCGATGGTGAGGCGGAAGGGCACGTCCTCCGCGCGGAGGTCGTGCAGGGCCAGCAGCAGCGGCAGGTACGTGTCGGCCGCGGCCTCATGGACCCACTCCTCGCCGTGGGGCCAGCGCCCGGCGCGGCGGGCGTAGGGGATGTGGCTGTGCAGGACAAAGGTGAACGCGCCTTGCTTCATGGGTCCTTTCATGGCACTCGCGTACGGGCCGCGCCGGGCCGTCCCGGTCCGGGCGGGCGTCCTCCGGCCCGGGCGTGGTGGGGCGGCGCCGGGCGTGTGCCTAGCGTTCTTGGGTGGTGTGGGCCCGGACCGGGACGGCCTCCCGGGCGCCGCCGGCCCCGGAGACGGCCTGGAAGATGCTGAGGTAGTCCCGCAGGTACCGCGTGATGAGGAAGTGCTCCCGCACGTGCTCCCGGCCGGCGGCGCCCATCCGGTCGGCGGTCTTGGGGTTCTTCAGCAGGTAGAGCACGCGGTTGGCGCACTCCTCCGTAGTGTTCACCAGGTAGCCCGTCCGGCCGTAGACGATCTGCATGGGGATGCCGCCCACGTTCCCCGCTACCACAGGGCGGCCCTTCCACAGCGCCTCCGACACCACCAGCCCGAAGCCCTCCCGGACGGACTTCTGGATGACCACGTCCGCGGAGCGCTGGAAGGCGTTGACCTCCACGTTCCCCACGCCGTTGAGGTTGGAGAGGATGTGGATGTCGTAGTCCTCGCCGGCGCGGCGGACGGTGCGCTCGTACCAAGCCCACCCCTCCGGGTCGTCGTGGGCCATGGAGGCCACCAGCACCAGTTGCAGGTCCGGGACCTCCTGCTTGCACGCCCGGTAGACATCGATGACGCCCAGCGGGTCCTTCCACGGGTCGAAGCGGGAGACCTGGAGGATCAGCGGCCGGTCCGGGTCCACCGTGTAGCGGGTGAGGATGGCGCGCACCGTGTCCTCCGGCAGGTCCGCGTTCTTGGTGCTGAGCGGGTCAATGGCCGGTGGCACGGTGTAGATCTGGGGCCCGGCCAGGTCCTCCTTGACGTAGTCCTCCAGGGTGAAGATGGCGGCGTCGTACTGGGAGACGTACGGGCGGACAATGTCCCAGATGTCCGGCTGCGCCTCCGTGAGGTCGATGTGGCAGCGCCAGACCCACCGGCCGTGGGGGCGGCCGGTGGCCTGGGCCTTCAGTCCCAGGATGGCGGCGGGCTGCGGGTCATGGATCACCACGAAATCGTAGTCCTCGTCGAAGAGGTCCGCGTTGATCTGGTTGTAGCGCAGCCAGATCTCCCGCATGCTGGGCGTCCATTCGATGAACATCCCCTGGAGGCTGTTGTGCATGGCCTTGGTGACGTGGAAGAACTCCTCCGCGCCGCGGATTACCTGCCAGTCCGCCGCCAGGCCCACGTCCTGCATGAGCGGCGTCAGGGTGGCCAGGATCTCCGCCACGCCGCCGCCGAAGGCCGTGGCGTTGACGTGGAGGACGCGGGCGTCGCGCAGGGGCGCCGCCAGGGCCAGGATCTCATCGATGCGTTCGTCGCCCACCACGGGGCGGTAGGAGTCCAGCGTCTTGGGGGTAATGGGGACGGAACCGAACATGGGACGGCGCGCTCTCCGGGTGTGCCTGCTGCTCTACCTAAAGCATCGGCCCTGCGGGGCGGGACGGCAGAGCCTGCTACCCGGCCAGCGTAACGATTTCATAACAATCATGCAAAGCTCCGTAGCAGGCGCACGTAGTCGGCCACGAACCGCGGGATCAGGTAACGTTCCTCAATGTACCGCTTGCCCGCCGCACCTACCGTTTTCGCCAGTTCCGGCTCCCGGAGCAACCGCACCACCGCGTCCGCCAGCCCCTCCACGTCGGCCGCTGCCAGGCCGGTCTCCCCGTTCGTGATCTGCTCCGCCAGGCCCACGCCGGGCCCGGCCACCACCGGGCGGCCCTTGTACATAGCCTCCGCCACCCAGAGGCCGAACCCCTTGTGGAGCGCCCGCTGGAGCACCACGTCGGCGGAGCGCTGGAAGACGTTGATCTCCACGTTGCCCACGCAGCTATAGTCCGTGAGCACCACAATGTCCGGATCGTCCTGGGCCTCCGCCACCACCCGGTCGAAGTAGGTGCGGAGGACGGGGTCCTCCGGGACGATGGTGGCGAAGAGGACCAGCCGGACCTCCGGCACGCGCCGCTTCACCGCGCGGTACACCTCCAGGGCGCCCAGCGGGTCGTTGTTCTCGTCGAAGGGGGCGATCTGGGCCATGATGGGCCAGCCGGCATCCACCCCGTAGCGGCTCATGACGGAGTAGACCGCCTCCCGGGAGAGCTCCATGTTGCGCGGCCCCAGCGGGTCGATGGCCGGCGGGATGGTGTGGGCCGGGATGTGGGGCAGGTCCCGCACGGCGAACCGCTCCGACTCGAAGACCACGGCGTCGTACCCCTCCACCTGGGCGCGCAGGAGGAGCCAGACATCCTCCTGGGCGCCGGAGAGGTCCAAGTGGGAGTGCCAGACCCAGCGCGCCCGGCCCGCGGCGCCGGCCCCGTCCGGGAGGAAGCTGCGGATCCCCAGCGGCTGCGGGTCATGGACCACCACCACATCGAACGGCTCGTCCAGGAGGGCGGCGTTCATCTCGTTGTAGCGGAGCCAGGTATCCGTGAGCTGGCTGTTCCAGGTTACGTAGCGCCCGCCCACCAGGGCGGCGTAGAGGGCGCGGCTGACCTGCTGGAACTCCTCCCCGGCGCGGACGATCTGCCAGTGGCACTCCACGCCCAGGTCGTTCATGAGGGGGACGCTGGTGCCCAGCATGTCCGCCACACCGGTGCCGAAGGCGGTGACGGAGAGGTGGAGCACCCGCGCGCCGCGGAGGGGTGCCGCCAGGCTCCGCAGCTCTTCGATGCGCTCCTCCGGGAGCACGGCGCGGTAGTCGTCCAGCGTGCGGTGGGTGAGGGGTACGGTGCCGAACATGTGGAGAGCCTCCCTGGCGAGGGGAAGGCCGGCAAGAACGGAGGCCCGTACGGGCGGGAGTGACGGCGTTCTGGCCTTGCCCCCTGGCGCCTGCGGGGTTAGCTGACGGGTTCGGGCGGTGGGCTTGCCCTATCCGCCGGTCCGGTCCGGCCGGGCGGAATTCACCCCAGGTGGCAATGGGTCCCCCGCTTCTCAGATGAGAATTCGGCGCTTCCTGCGTGGTGGGGCCATGGTAGGCGCTGCTGGGCCCCGCTGTCAAACCGCCAAGGTAGGTGGAGGGTGCGGTCCAGGGCGACGGAGCGGGGCGAGAACGCCGCTTGGCCTGGCAGAACCCGCCGCTTCCCCGGATCCGGCGCGCCCGCGGGGCCGGGGGCCGGAGCGTTGCCGCCGTGCCCTGCCCCGGCCCCCGACCACCGGTGCTCCTATCCGGCCCGGCGCGCCAGCGCCAGCCCGCCCGCCGTCAGGGCCGGCGGGGCCGCCGGGCGGCGCCGTCCGCGCCAGGGCTGCGGGGGCCAGGGACGCCAGGACCGCCGCCGCTACGGCCGGCGGCGGTCCGTACCGTTCACCCCTCAGACGAGCGCGGCGGGCGCGATGGGACACGGGAGGGGCAGCCGGGGAGGTTCAGGGCACAAAAATTCTCCGGAAGATCTTTCCGTTTACCCTGGAGTGCCCTATGCATCTTTCGGGTTCCGGTGGGACCTTCCCCCTACTCAATGTTCGGTATCTTCAGGTGTACCGTACTCAATCCTCCGGAGCACGCATCCAGCATAGACCGGCGCGGCCGCCCCGCCATCCACCGATCGGGCTATGCGGCCGGGGCGGGCGTCACGTCCCGTCCGGCACGCGCTCCGCCCGCACCACCAGGCGCTGGTCGTACCGGCCGGTCCGGCGGTTGAAGTTCCCCGCGCAGGTGATGAGGGTGACCGCCTCCCGCGCCGTGGGGCCGATGATCTCCGGGACCGGCGCCGTCGCCTCGTCGTAGACGACGCTGCTCACCACCCGGTAGCGCACCGTCACGCCCTCCGCCCAGTGGACCTCCACCTCGTCGCCCGTCTGGAGCCGGTCCAGCTCCCAGAACACCGCGGGGCCCACGCCCACGTAGTCCACGTGGCCGCTGAAGACGGCGTTGCCGCCCTCGCCCGGCCGGGCGGTGAACCGGTACCACGCCACCTCCCACGGCCCGTCCGGCGACTCCATGACCCGGTCCGCCCGCAGCCCCTTCTCCACCACCGGCGCGTCCACGCCGATCTTGGGGATCACGATGCGCGGGAGGGACGCCGGCGTGGGGGAGGGCTGGGGGGCTTCCGTGGGCGCCTCCTGGACCTGCGGCTCCGCGGCGGGCGCTCCGCCGCCGGACCCCAGGTCCAGCGCGGCGTAGGCCAGGAACACCCCGGCGGCGATGAGCGCCGCCGCGGCCAGTCCCAACGTGGCGCGCGTGGGCAACCTCCTCATGCGGTCCCCTCTACGGACGTGCCGTCAGCAGGCCGTGCTTCCCCTCATGTATGCCATCTCAGGGCACCGGGGCGCAAGGCCTGCGCCCCTGCGTGGCCGCTGGAGCGGTCCTTGGCGCCGGCCGCGGCGTCGCCGGCTCCTTCGCTCCCTGTCCTTCCGTGCTGTGGGAAGACGCAGCATGATAGGGCCCCCGGACCCTCCCCAAGGTTGAGGGAGGGGCGCAGGGGGGCCACGCCGCGCCATCACTCTGGGGGCGGGCGTGGGGGCTCCGGCTGACGCGGCGGGGCGGCGCGGCCAGGGCGGATTGGACACCCGCCCGGGCGGGTGGCGGCACGAGGTGGGGCCGGCCCCGAGCGCGGCGCAGGGGCACCGTGGGCGCGCAGCATCTCCGGCCTGAGGCAGAGCGCCCTCCTCCCGGCCCCTCCCCCGAGTTCGGGGGAGGGGAGCAGGGGAGGGGGCCGCGCCGCAGCGCCACCACGCCCGCCGGCAGCAGCGCCCCGGCCGGGAGCGCCGCCGGGACCGGCGGCCGGCCCCTGGACCGTACGCCCCGCTCTGCTAGAATGGCGCAAAACCGTCAGGAGCGTGACCGTGGCAGACGTGAGGTGGGAGCAGGTGGAGCCCTTCGTCCGCCGCGCCTACGAGGCCGTGGGCCGCGTGGAGCGGGCGGACGTGGTAGACCTGGCGTACGACGCCGGGGTGGACGACGACGTCATCGACGTGCTGGACGCCTTGGGCTCCCGGGTCTTCGCCACGCCGGAGGACGTGCGGCAGTTCATGGTCTCCCAGAACCTGGTGGCGGAGTAGGGCGCCCGCCGGCGGTGGCACGCGCCGAAGCGGCGCGGTATCCTAGGAGCAGGACCACCAGCCATTCCGCACGGAGGTGCGAGTCGGGATGAGCGCGGCACCCGGCATCCGGGACGCCGAGTACGAGACCCTGGTGGCGCTCTCCAGGCTCCCCAGGGTGGCCCCGGACAGGAAGAACCTCCTGGACGTCCTCCAGGCTACGTGTGACCTGGCCAGGGAGATCACCGAGGCCCGCTACGCGGCCATGGCCATCACCGACGACCACGACCGCACGGAAGGGTTCTTCGTCAGCGGCCTCTCGGAGGAGGAGCTCAAGGGGCTGAAGACGCCGCCCCAGGGCCACGGCCCGCTGGGCGACCTCCGGTACGACGGCCGCGTGATCCGCATTGATGACGTGAAGAACCACCCCACGGGGTTCGGCTTCCCGCCCAGGCACCCGGAGATGCAGACCATGCTGGGGGTGCCCATCTGGGTGGACGGCCAGGTCCGCGGCAGCATCTACGTGACCGACAAGCGCGGCTCTGAGCCCTTCGAGGACGGCGACGAGACCCGGATGCTCCTGCTGGCGCGCCACGTGGCCGCCGTGGTCAAGGAGCACTGGGCCTGAGGGCCGGCGGCCGCGGGCCCCGCCGCTAGACGCCCCGCTCCCGCCGCCGGCGCCGGATCCACGCCGTATGCACCGTCTCGTGCGTGCTGCGCAGCGCCGCCTCGCCGTAGCGGGAGGCGTCCAGCCCCCGCACCGTCGCCGCGGCGACGGCGTCCAGCAGCCGCTGTCGGGACGCCGCCAGCTCCCACCGCACCTGTTCCGGCGAGAGCCCCCGCCGCAGCTCGTACGCCAGCGCGTTGAGGGCTTCGGCCTGCTGGTCCGTCATGGGCCGGGCGGACGCATGGCCGGCGGAGATGCGCGCCACCTCCCGGGCCCGGACCTCGGTCCCAGAGCGCTAGGTGCGCCGGGTGGTCCTTCGCCGACCAGCCGTCCAGGGAGGGCTCCGCCGGCAGCCGTCGCTGAGGCCGTCAATGGCGTCCACAGGTCATTCCGCATGGCCCGGTAGTGCTGGAGCAGGGCCGCCCGGTCCTCCATCACGCCGCCCTCCGGCCGCCCGTCCTCAGAGCACCGCGCACGTCACCGAGAGCACCGGCGGCAGCGTGCCGGGCAGCCGCTGCCAGTGGTCGCCCCCGTCGGCGCTGGCGAACACCTGGCCGTTGCTGGTGCCCACGTACACCCCCTCCGGCGAGAGGCCGTCCGTGTCCAGCCCCTCCCGGTAGACGCTCTGGTAGTCGTGGGGGCCGGGCAGGCCCTCCGTCAGCCGCTCCCACGTCTTGCCGGCGTCCCGCGTGCGGTACACGGCGAACTGTCCCGGGCAGACGCGGAAGTTATCGGACTCGAAGGCCAGCGGCACCACGAAGACGGCGTCCGGCTCCCGGCGGGTCACCGCCAGCGGGAAGCCGTGGAAGGAGGGCAGCCCCTCCGTCACGTCCACCCAGCCGGTGGTGGAGCCTTCGTCCAGGCGGAAGACGCCGATGTGCGCCTGACCCCAGAGACGGCTGGGCTGCTTGGGGTCCATGCGGAGCTTGTGGAACTCGTCCCCGGCCGCGGGGTCCACGTTGGGGGGCAGCTTGAACTGCTCCACCAGGTCCGGGAAGCGCGCCTCAAACTCCGCCTCCATCTGCTTGGCCATCTGCGTGGTGGCGATGACCCGGTGCGAAGAGATGGCCCACGTGGCCCCACCGTCGGTGCTCTCGTAGGTGCCGCCGGTGCTGATGGAGACGTAGAGGTGCTGGGGGTTCCGCGGGTCGATCTCGATGGAGTGGAGACAGGAGTCGCCGCCGCCGCTGCCGTTCCAGAACTGCCGGTACGGGTGGCGGTTCAGGGCGTCCACCGGCGTCCAGGAGTCGCCCCAGTCCTCGCTGCGGAAGAGCCTGGCGGGCTGCGTCCCGGCGAAGACCACGCCCGGCTCGTTCTGGTGGCCCGGCCGCACCTGCCAGACGGCCTGGACGGAGACGCCCATGTCCTGGGGGAAGGCCAGGCCGGGGCTGCGCTGCTCCCAGGTCTTGCCGCCGTCGTCGCTGCGGGCCACGGAGGGCCCCCAGGCCCAGTGGCTGGCCGCGGCGTAGATCCGCGGCGGGTCCCGGCGCGTATCGGCCGCTAGGTGGTGGACGGTCCAGCCCGGCATGATGGGGTCCGAGAGCTCCCAGCGCTCCCGCCGTTCGTCTGAGGCGTAGATGAAGGCTCCCTTCCGGGTGCCCACCAGCAGCCTGACCTTTGCCGCCACAGCATCCTCCTCGCCGGCCCGTGGGGTCCGGCCGCTCCGTCCGGGCACCGGCCCGGGGTCCGAGCCGTCCCACCATTCTAGCCACGGCGTCAAGGGAGGGGCACCGGCCGGCGGTCCGGTTCGGGGCTGGGACTTCCGGCCGGGGGCAGGTACAATCAGGCACGGGAGCACACGCATGGCCCTGACCATCCGTCCCGCCACGCCCGAAGACAACGACGCCCTCATCCGCTGCGAGCTGGAGTCGCCCCTGGAGCTGGGCCCCATCACCCTGCGCATGGACCGCGGCCCGGACTACTTCGCCCAGGAGCGGCTGCGGGAGCACGCCGTGGTCATGGTGGCGGAGGAGGACGGCCGCATTGTGGGGATCATGGGCGGCGCCTACCACCCTGCCCGCATCGGCGGGCAGGAGCGGACCATGCTCTACGTCCACCAGGGTCGGGTGCCGCCCAGCCACCAGCGGCGCGGCATCGGCGGCGCGCTGGCCCAGGCCGTCTCCCGCTGGGCCGCGGAGCAGGGCGCCCGGGTGGACTCCCCCTACTGGTACATCGCCCCCACCAACCAGCGCTCCATCGCCTTCGGGGGCCGCTCCTCCCAGCCGTGGTCCGTGGACGCCTACCTCCACTACGCGCCCACGGAGGCCACGCCGGCCCAGGTCATCCCCATCCGCCCCCTGGTGGAGGACGAGTTGCCGGACGTTGTGGCGCTCATCAACCGGACCCGGGAGGGCCAGGAGTTCTTCCTGCCCTACACGCCGGACTCCTTCCGCGCCCGTCTGGGCCGCAGCCCGGACTACTCCTGGCGCAACCTCTACGGCCTGGAGGACGGCGGGCGGCTGGTGGCTGTGGCCGGCGTCTGGGACACCGGGCGCAGCCTGCGCACCATTGAGGAGGACCACGAGACGGCCACCGTGCGCACCCGCGCCGCGGTGACCGTGCTGGACTACGGCTTCGCCGGGGGCCGGGCGGACGCCTGGCGCACCCTCTTCCTGGGCCTCCTGGAGATCGGCAAGAGCTGGGGTCGCAGCGGGCTCCGGTTCACGGCCCCCACCGGCAGCGAGGCCTTCGCGGCGGTGGCGGACTTCCCGCTGGAGAGCAACGTCTTCAAGCTGTTCACGCCGCGCCTGCCGGAGCCGCCGGAGGCCGCCGCGCACGGGGTGTACGTGGACCCCGTCTACCTGTAGCCGCGGCCGCCGGGCCCGGTGGCCGGACGGTCCCCCGTGGAGGGGTCGGGCTCCGGGGGATGCTTCGCTCCTTTGCGGTCGCAAGGGATGACAGAGGAGGGGGCCATGTCCCGGTTGGATTCCCGCCTCCCCACCCCGACCCTCAAGGGGCGGGGCACACCAGCCGTAGGAAGCGCTCCTGCACCAGCGCGCACGCCGCCGCCCGGTCCGGCAGCAGCCCCGCCCGCAGGCTCCGGGCGGCGGCGTCCATCATCTCCAGCAGCACCGCCGTGTAGAAGCCCGCCGGGTGCGCGTCGAAGACGCCGGCGGCCGTCCCCCGCTCCAGCAACTGCTCCGCCGCGGCCCGTACCCGCTCCACCAGCCGCTCCAGGTGCTCCCGCACCGTCTGCCGGGCGGCGGGGCTGGCCTCCTCCATGAGCATGGTGAACAGCCGCTCGTAGTCCTGGTGTCGCGGCGCCGTCCGCTCCGCCATGGTCAGCTCAATGAGCCGCCGCAGCGCCGCCTCCGGGTCCTGCTCCCCCGCCGCCGCCGAGCGCTCCACCGCTCCCGCGCGGCTGAACTGCTCCTCCACGTAGGTGAGGAGGATCTCCTCCTTGTGGCGGAAGTAGTTGTAGAGCGTGGTCCGCGCCACACCCGCCGCCGCGGCAATCTCCTCCATGGACGTGGCGGCGATGCCGCGCTCCAGGAACAGCGGAATGGCCGCCCGCAGGATGTCCCGCCGCACCTGGACCCGGTGGGTAGCCACGTCGTCGTACCGGATCTTGGGCATGCTCCCTCACCTCCGCTGGGGCACGTCGGCCGCCAGCCGGCCGTCCTGGATGCGCAGCAACCGGTCCGCGTAGCCGGTTACCCGCTCGTCGTGCGTCACCATGATCCCCATCTTCCCCCGGCCCTTGATCTCCGCCACCAGGGCCTCCACCACCTGCCGGCCGCGCTGGGAGTCCAGGCTGGCCGTGGGCTCGTCCACCAGCACCAGGCGCGGGTCGTTCATGAGCGCCCGGGCAATGGCCACCCGCTGGCGTTCGCCGCCGGAGAGCTCCGCCGGGAGGAAGCCCAACCGGTCGCCCAGGCCCAGCTCCTCCAGCAGCGCCCGCGCCCGTTCCCGGGCTGCCCGGTCCTTGCGCCCCGCGAAGTCCGCCACCGCCAGCACGTTCTCGTACGCCGTGAGGTAGGAGACCAGGTTGTAGCTCTGGAAGACGAAGCCGATCTCCCGCTGGCGGAGCCGCGTCCGCTCCCGTTCGCTCAGCCGGGCAATGTCCCGGCCGCCCAGCAGGATCTCCCCCTCGGTGGGCTGGAGCAGGGCGCCCAGCATGGCCAGCAGCGTGGTCTTGCCGGAGCCGCTGGGGCCCAGGACGGCGGCGAACTCCCCCTCCTCCAGCCGGAAGCTCACGCCGTCCACCGCTCGCACCGCCGTCCGGCCGCTGCCGTACACCTTGGTCAGGGCCCGCACCTCCAGGCCGCCCATCACTGCACCTGCCCCAGGGCGATGATGGGGTCTACCCGGGCGATCTGGCGGGCGGAGAACAGCGTGCCCAGGAGCGCCGTGGCCGCCAGCAGCAGTACCCCCACGACGGCGGAGCCGGGGTCGATGTCGAACAGGGGCATCTGCCGGCGCAGCGCCTGCACCGTCAGGGCCGCCAGCGGCGCCCCCACCGCCGTCCCCAGGAGCATGACCGCCAGCACCTGCTTCACCAGTTCCCGGAAGACGTACCAGGTGCTGGCCCCCACGGCCTTCACCACGCCGATCTGCCCGATCTTCTGGAGCGTCAGCACGTAGAAGAACACCCCCACAATGAGCGTGCCCACCAAGTACGTGAAGCCCAACATCCCGTACACCACGCTATCCTGCTCCCGCACGCCGCCCACCGCCAGGGCCGCGGCGTCCCGCGACACCGTCTGCGTCCCCGGCACCGCGCCGTCGATGCGGCGGGCCAGCGCGCCGACGTCCGCCCCCTCCGCGGCGCGGACCAGCACCACGCTGGCGGCCGGCCGCTCCCCGGTGACGTTGGCGTGCTTCAGCGCGTCCCACAGCGTCAGGGTGGCGTAGACGGTGGGCAGGGCCGCGTACTTCCCCTCTGACACCACGCCCCGAACGGTCACCCGCCGCTCCGCGCCGCCCGCGCGCAGGGTCAGCGCGTCGCCCGCGCGGAGGCCGTACTCCTCCGCCAGGGAGCGGTCCACCAGCACGTGCTCCACGTCCCCGGGCGCCAGGGGGTTCCCTTCCCGCAGCGTGTCGGGCTCGCCGGGCAGGCCCGGCTCGTAGCCCCAGAGCGTGGCGTCGATGCGGCGGCCGTCCTCCGGCAACAGCGTCAGCGTCAGGTGGCCCAGCGGACCGGCCGCCGCCACGCCCTCCGTCCGGGCTACGGCCGCCAGCGCCGCCGCGTCCACCTCCGACCGCTGCACGCTGAGGTTGGCGTCCTCGTCGTAGACCACCAGGTCGCCGTTCAGCCCCGCCACGGAGCCGATCATGGCCTGGTGCAGCCCGTTCCCCAGCCCGTTCAGCATGAGGAGCAGGTAGACCACCAGCGCCACCATGGCCGTGATGAGGCCGAACTGGACCTTCTTCCGTCGCAGCTCGTTGATACCCAGCATGCACTCCCCCGGCAGGCGTAGCGTACGGCCAGTTTACGACATGTGTCGCGAACGGCCAACGGGGGGAGCGGCGGACATGCCAAGGCCGCGGGCGCGCGCCCGCGGCCTTGGCCCGTGGGCTCGCCGGCGGACGGCGTCACGCGCCGGCGGCCGGTTGCACCGCCACCACCGAGATGTTGTCGGAGCCGCCGGCCTCGTTGGCCGCCTCCACCAGCGCGTCCGCCAGGCGGGGAAACTCCGTCTGCCGCGCCACCGCCAGGATCTCCCGCTCCTCCAGCAGGCCGTGGAGGCCGTCAGAGCACAGCAGGAGGATCTCCCCCTCCGCCAGGTCCACCGGGCCGAAGAGGTCCGTCTCCACCTCCGGCTCCGAGCCCACCGCCCGTGTGATGACGTTGCGGTACGGGCTGCGGGCCGCCTCCCGCGCCGACATGATCCCCGCCCGCACCTGCTCCTGGACCCAGGAGTGGTCCTCCGTCAGGCGCTCCAGCCGGCCGTTCCGCAGCAGGTACGCCCGACTATCGCCCACGTTGGCCACCCACGCGCGGCCCTGCCCCACGGCGGCCGCTACCACGGTGGTCCCCATGCCGGCGTAGCCGGGGTTCCGCTCCACGAAGCCGTACACGTGACGGTTGGCCCGCGCCATGCTGCGCGCCAGCCGCTCCGGCACATCGCCCTCCTCCTGGGCGAAGGCCGAAGCCAGCTCCCGCAGCGCCTCCCGGCTGGCCAGGGCACCGGCGGGCCCGCCGCCCATGCCGTCGGCCACCGCCACCAGCGCTACCTCGTCCGGGCGCAGCCGCAGCGTGCCCGTCTGGCCCAGCACCGCGTCCTGGTTCTCCCGCCGCACGCGGCCCCGGTCCGTCCGGGCGCTCACCTGCAACGCCCACCCCGTGTCCGTCCCTTCCCGCCGCCGCAACAGCGACATGCCCTCGCCACCCCTCCCGAATCGTGGTGCCCACCATTATAGCGACGCCCGGCAAGGCCGGCGCTACCGGCCGCCCTGGGTGATCCGGGGCACCAGCGCCCACAGGACCGCGTCCCGGACCTCCCGCACCGGCCGGCCCGTGTCCACCGTGACCACCTCCTGCGGTGCCAGCTCCACCGGCGGCCGGAACCGCTCCCGCTGCGCCAGGTACGTCTCCCACCGGGCGTCCGAGACGTTGGCAGGGTCCGCCGCCCGTGCCTCCAGGCGGCGACGGACCTCCGCCTCCGCCAGCGTGGCGTGGACGCAGAGGAACGGGACGCCGTGCCGCGCGGCCAGTGCCCGCGCCGCCGCCCGCTGGTCCGGCTGTGAGAAGGTGGCGTCCAGCACGGCGGGTCGCCCGGCCGCCAGCGCCGCCCCGGCCCGGGCCAGCATCTGGGCGTAGGTGCGCTCCGTCAGCTCCGGCCCGTAGAGGCCCCGGCCCCACGGTACGGGCTCCCCCGCCCGGGGCGGCAGCCCGGCCAGCTCCTTCCGCACCACGTCCGACCGCACCAGGAGGGCGCCCAGCGGCTCCGCCACGGCGGCGGCCAGGGTGGACTTCCCAGTCCCCACCAGGCCGCAGGTGACCAGCAGGAACGGCCGCGGCAGGGCGCGCTCCGCGGAGCGTACCGCCAGGTCGAAGTACCGCCGGGCCCGCTCCCCGGCGGCCGCGCGGGCGTCCGGCTCCACCTCCGGCTCGTCCAGGGTGAAGCTCTCCACCTTGCCGCGCACCCACGCCCGGTAGCTGCGGTAGAAGTCCACCAGCAGGAGGCAGAGCGGGTCGTCCGCCGCCCGGGCGTACCGTTCCACGAACCGCCGGGCCAGGTCCGGGCGCCCCTGGTACTCCAGGTCCATGGCCAGGAACGCCACCTCAGAGGCCACGTCGCCGCAGCGGAAGCGGCGGTTGAACTCGATGCGGTCGATGATGACCGGCGGGTCGGTGAGGCAGATGCAGTCGCCCCGTAGGTCGCCGTGGTACTCGCGAACCCGGCCCTCCCGCACCCGGGCCTCCAGCAGCGGCCGCGCCGCCGTCAGGAAACGGCGGACCTGCCGTCGCACGGCCGCCAGTTGCTCCGCCGTCAGCGTGCGGCCGGCGTACGGCTCGCACTGCGCGAAGTTCTCTTCCCAGTTGGCCCGCACGGCGCGCGACCGGCCGTGCCGGTCCACCCCTCTCCCCGTGGGCGCCGCCGCGTGGAACGCCGCCAGCCGCTCCGCCAGCCCGTCCAGCTCCTCCGGCGCCACCCGACCTTCGCGCGCCAGCACGTCCAGGAACCGATCGGCGGGGAGGCGCCGCATCCAGACGGCGTACTCCACCGTCCGGCCCGGACCGCCGACCCGCACGGTGCCGTCCCGCCCGCGGGCGATGCGCGCCACCCCCAGGTAGACGCCGGGGGCCAGCGGCGTGTTCAGCTCCACCTCCCGCCGGCAGTAGTACCGGCGCCGGCGGAGGGTGGTGAAGTTCAGGAAGCCGAAGTCCACCGGCTTCTTTACCTTGTAGACGTACTCCCCCGCCAGGAAGACGAAGGAGATGTGCGTCTGGATGAGGCGCACCCCGTCCACAGGGTGCGGGTA
>DATCLE010000316.1:0-7491 GCA_036564075.1 Dehalococcoidia bacterium | reverse complement strand
GGCGCTGTTATGGCCGTGCGAGCATTCCGCGCCGGAACATATGAAGATGTTACCCGGATGCAAGCCCATTGAGACGCCCGGCGCGGTACACTAGCGGTGAGGACCGCGATCCGCGTCCTCAACCTTCCCTCAGGCGGGCCGCTGCTGGAACCGTGCTCCGGCGGCGGCTTCGCCCTTTCCGGGGCCGGTGGCCCCGCTACCGGGCCTGGGACAGGGGGATGGTGAAGTAGAAGGCGGCGCCGCCCCGCGGCCGGTTCTCCACCCAGATCTGCCCGCCCATGGCGGTCACCAGGCGCTGGGCCAGCGTCAGCCCCAGCCCGGCCCCCTGGGCGCGGTGTCCGGCCAGGGTCCGGTAGAACGGCTGGAAGATCCGCTGCCGGTCCGCCTCCGGCACGCCGGGGCCGCGGTCCAGCACGCCGAACCGCACGGCGCGACCGCGGCGCTCCGCCGTCACCTCCACCGGGGCGCCGGGCGGGGAGAACTTGCGGGCGTTCTCCAGCAGGTTCCGCAGCACCTGCTCCAGGTACGTGGGGTCCGCCAGCACCGGCGGCAGGTCCGGCCCGGCCCGCAGGACCACGGGGTGGGCGTCCGGCAGGGCGGCGTACTCCTCCACCAGCCGCGTGAGCAGGGGAAGGGGCGCCACCGGCTCCGAGGCGGGGACCAGCCCCATCTCCGTCCGGGCCAGGTCCAGCAGGTCACGGATGAGGCGGTCCAGGCGGTTGGCCTCCGCCTCCACGTCGCGCAGGACGTCGCGGAGGGGGTAGTCCAGGCGGGGCCCGTAGCGGCGGAGGAGGTTGAGGCCGCCCCGGATGGTGGTGGTGGGGCCGCGCAGCTCATGGGAGACCAAGCCGATGAGCTCATCCTTGAGCTGCTCCACCGCCCGGCGCTCTGTGATGTCGTGGAAGACGACGACGCCGGCCAGGATGCGGCCGGCGGGGTCCCGGGCGGGCGCGCCGCTGATGCTGAGGACCAGGTCCTGGCCGTCCGCGCGGTGGGCCAGCACCTCCTCACCGTGGAAGGTCTCGCCGGCCAGCGCCCGGGTGAGGGGCCAGGCCTCCAGGGGGAGCGGTTCGCCCTGGGGGTCCCGCAGGTCGTACACGGTGCGCATCTCCGCCAGCGTACTGCCGCGCGGGTCGTGGGCCATGGCCTGGCGGGCGACCTGGTTGGCCATGCGCACCCGTCCTTCGCCGTCCACCACCACCACGGCCTCCGCCATGCTCTCCAGGATGGCCTCCAGGAGCGCGGCCCGCTCCTCCGCCGCGTGGCGCGCCTGCACCTCTTGGGTGAGGTCCTCCAGGAGGATGAGGAGGCCGGCCACGTGCCCCTCCTCCCGGATGGGGCCGAAGGTAACCCGCCAGTAGGACGGCTCCGGCAGGTCCAGCCGGAGCTCCGGCCGCTGGACCACCTCTCCCGCGTGGTAGGCGCGGTTCAGGAGGTCCAGCGTCTCCGCCAGTTCCGGGCCGGACAGGAGGTCCGTGACGGCGCCGCCCACCGGCGGCAGGCCCAGGCGGTCTGCCAGGGTCCGGACCCGGGCGTTGGCGTACCGGACGCGGTGCCCGCTTCCTTCCGTGAGCAGCAGTCCACCGGGGAGGACGTCCAGCAGGGGGGCCAGGTCCGTGGTAACGCGGAGGAGCCGGTCGAGCATATCGCGCCTCCAACCGGCTCATGGAGAGCGCTGCGGTGGGGTTTCCGTCCGGTAATTCCATGGTACGGTGCGGGGCCGGCGGAGGGAATAACCCGAACAGGAGATATTGCGCGGCGGACCGGCGCGCGGGCAGCAGAAGATGGCGGCTCCCGGCTTGCCCGTGCCCGCCAGGGTGGTGGGAGCGGCGCTGGTGCTGCTTGTCCGCTCCCTACGGCCTACAGGCGGGGTCCCTGCCAGCCGCGGCCCGACAGCACGGTGACGGCGGCCAGCAGGGCGCCCAGCCCGGCCAGGGTGGCCGGGCCCACAAGGAGCAGGAAGACGGTCAGGAGGATGATCTGGAGGATCTCCGGCATGCTGCCACCCTCTGAGGCGGGCCGCTGCGGCCCGTCCGGACTCGACACGATTCTACACGGGGTGCGGCGTTGGGGCCAGCGGGCCGGTCGCTCCCTAGAGGACCACTACCCGGGCCGCGGCGCCCACCAGGCGGCGGAAGCGCTCCGCGTGGTCCCGGGTGGCGGAGCCGCACGCCATGGGGATGGCCCAGCGCGGCTGGATAACGCCCACGGCGGCCGCCGCCTCCGAGGGGCCCATGGTGTGCGCCCCGCCGATGGGCACCAGCGCCACGTCGATGTCCCGGAGGGCCGCCATCTCCGGCACCAGGGCGGTATCGCCCGCGTGGTAGACCAGCAGCCCGCCCAGCCGGAAGACGAAGCCGGTGTTGAAGCCCCGCGGGTGGATGTGGTTGTAGCCGGGGACCGCCCGCACCTCCACGCCGTTCACGGTGGTACGCTGCCCCTCCTGGAGCTTCACCACCCGCGGGGCCGCCGCCCGCGCCCGCCCGGCTGCGTGCAGGTTGGCCACCACCGCGGTGCCGTCGCTCAGGACGGCGCGGAGGGCCAGGGGGTCCAGGTGGCGGGGGTGGGCGTGGGTGATGAGCACCAGGTCCGCCCTGGCGCAGCCGTCCAGCCGGCGGGCCGGGTGGGGGTCCACGTAGACCACGGTGGCGCCCGCCTGCACCCGGACGGCGCACTCGCCGAACCACTCGAACTGGACGCCCTCGATCTCGGCCGTCGAGCCCATGGACCGCTCCCCCGACGGCGGGGCCCAGGGCTATGGTACACGGTCCGGCCCTGGGGCGCCTCCCCCGGGTGGGATTGCACGGGCGCGGGCCGTCCCGTACCATAAGGCAAGGCCGGCGGCCCTGGACGCTTGTCCAGTCCGGCCGCCCCAGGAGGGGAAGACCGGCGGGGTGCGCGGCACCCGCCACGTTGGGGGGAGCGATGGTCAGCTTTGAGCTCACCGAAGAAGAGCGCATGGTCCAGAAGGTGGTCCATGACTTCGCGGCCAAGGAGATCCGTCCGGCCGCGCCGCACTACGACGAGACGGAGGAGTTCCCGTATGACCTGGTGAAGCGGGCGGCGGAGCTGGGCATCACCGGCGGCGGACTCTCCGGCGGCCCGGACAGCTACCTGATCCCGGCCATCATTGCGGAGGAGCTGTGCTGGGGCTGCGCGGGCATTGCCCTGGCCATCATGGGCTCCGGGCTGGCGGCGGGCGCCATTGCGGCGCTGGCCACGCCGGAGCAGCGGGCGGCGTGGCTGCCCAAGCTCACGGCCACGCCCACGGAGGCGCGCCTGGGCGCCATGTGCCTCACGGAGCCGGAGGCCGGGTCCGACGTGGCCAGCATCCAGACCACCGCCGTCCGCGACGGCGACGAGTGGGTCATCAACGGCCGCAAGATCTTCATCACCAACGGCGGCATCGCGGACGTGCACGTGGTGTTCGCCACGGAGGACCGGAGCAAGGGCTGGGGCGGGCTGGCGGGCTTCGTGGTGGAGAAGGGGACGCCGGGCCTCTCCCAGGGGCAGAAGTTCAAGAAGCTGGGGATCCGCGCCTCCCACACCGCCGAGGTGATCTTCGATAACGTGCGCATCCCCCTGGACCAGAAGCTGGGCTACCGTCCCGGCGGCGACGGCGCCGGCGGCGCGTCGCAGCAGGGCCCCGGCCAGGGCGCCCTGGGCGCGCTGCGGATGCTGGAGGGCTCCCGGCCCATCATCGGGGCACAGGCGGTGGGCGTGGCCCGGGCGGCGTACGAGTACGCGGCGGAGTACGCCACGCAGCGGGTGCAGTTCGGCAAGCCCATCATCGCCAACCAGGGGGTGGCCTTCAAGCTGGCGGACATGGCCACCAGCATCGACGCGGCGCGGCTGCTGGTGTGGCGGGCCCTCTGGATGAACCGCACGGGCGTGCCCTTCCTCACGGGCGAAGGCTCCATGGCCAAGTACTTCGCCGCGGACGTGGCTATGAACGTCACGGTGGACGCGGTACAGATCCTGGGCGGCTACGGCTACATCCGCGAGACGCCGGTGGAGAAGTGGATGCGGGACGCCAAGATCTTCCAGATCTTCGAAGGGACCAACGAGATCCAGCGGCTGGTCATCTCCCGCGCCATCGGCGCGCGGTTCAAGCAGTGAGCGGGGCCCCGCGATGACGGACGAGGAGCGGCGGCAACACGCGGCGCGCCTCCAGGCGGCCGCGGAGCCGCTGCTGGCCGCCAACGAGCTGTTCGAGGCGGACGCGGCCGGCCCGGTGCGGGAGGGCCGCCAGACGTACCTGGTGCGGCTGGCGGTGCGGGTGGCGGAGGGCCCCGGGTGGGTCCGCGTCACCGGGGAGGTGCCGCCGGAGCCGGTGGAGGAGGCGGAGCCGGGCCTGGTGGCGGCGTCCATCCTGCCCCAGCTCCGCGAGGCGGCGGTGCAAGAGATGGTCCGGCGCTTCGGGTAGGCGGACGGCGATGACAGAGCAGGAGCGGCCCCGGGCGGGCCGCTCCTTTGCCGTTGGGCCCGGACGGGAGGTGCGCAGTGGTCAGAGCAGGTGAGCAGCAGGAGGCCGGCGGGCTGCTGGAACGCGGGCGGCGCGTCCTGGCGTCCCAGCCGTTCAGCGTGCTGGTGGGCACGGAGCTGCTGGAGCTGGAGCCGGGGCACGCGGTGCTGGTTGTGCCGTTGCGGCAGGAGCTGCGGCAGCAGCACGGCTTCGCCCACGGCGGCGTGCTGAGCTACCTGGCGGACAACGCGCTGGCCTTCGCGGGTGGCTCCCTGCTGGGGAACGTGCTCACGGGCGAGTTCAAGATCAACTTCCTCCGCCCGGCGGCGGGCGACGCCCTGGTTGCCCGGGCCCGGGTGCTGCACGCGGGGACGGCCCAGGCCGTCTGCCAGTGCGAGGTCTTCGCCCGCGGCGAGGAGGGGGAGCGGCTGTGTGCCACGGCGCTGGGGACCGTTGTGAGGGTCCCGGACGGGCGCGGGCCGGCCGGCACGAGATAACGCGAACGGCGGATACGGACGGGCCGGGCGCTGGTGCACGGTGGAGGCGGGAAGCCCGCGGCAAGAGGAGGTGCACCATGCAGTCACCGGACGTGCCCATCAAGGAAGTGACCAAGGCCCTCTCCGGCTCCGACTTCCCGGCCAGCAAGGACCAGATCCTCCAGGTGGCCCAGGGGAACCAGGCACCCCGTGAGGTGCTGGACCTGCTGCAACGGATCCCGGACCAGCGCTATGAGTCCATCACCGATGTAACGCAGCAGGTGGGCCGCCTGACGTGAGCCCCGCCCGGGTTCGCGTCACCCCTCGCCGGGCACCAGCTCCGTGCGGGGGAGGATCATGAAGGTGGAGGTGGCGCGGGCCACCATCTCGCCTGCCCCGTCGTAGAGGGTGGCCTCCACGTAGGCGGTGCGCCGGCCCCGGCGCAGCACCGCGGCCTCCGCCGTGAGGGTCTCCACGGGGGCGCCGCGGAAGTAGTTCACCTTGAGCTCGATGGTGGTGTGGAACTCGCCGGGGTCCAGGACGCTGTGGACGGCGGCGGCCATGGCGTGGTCGATCATGGCCGCCACGAAGCCGCCCTGCACCCGGTTGGACGGAATGCGCCACTCCGGCCGCGCCCGGTAGCGGACCCGGGCCCTGCCCGCGCCCACCTCTACGGGCTCCGCCCCCAGCACCTGTGCCACGCCCGGGCCCAGGTCCGGCCCCTCTCCGCGCTCCGACACGCTGCGTCCCTCCTGGCCGGCACTCCGGCGCCCCCCAGTCTAGCAGAGAGGCGGCGCTTGACACCATGCCCGCCCCGGCGCGATAACAGGCGGGGGCCGGCCCCGGCCGGCCCGGCACCCCGGCAGGAGGCTGCCCGTGCGCCGGACCTCCCTCACGGACCCGCTGAAGGAGCGCGCCGCCCGCGCCGCCCTGGCCTACGTGCGGTCCGGCATGGTGCTGGGCCTGGGCACCGGCTCCACCGCGGACCTGGTCACCCGCGGCCTGGCGGAGGCGCTGCGCTCCGGCCGGCTGCGGGACGTGGTGGGCGTGGCCACCTCCCGGCGGACGGAGGCGCTGGCCTCGGAGCTGGGCATCCCGTTGCGGCCGCCGGCGGAGGCCGGGCCGGTGGACCTCTGCATCGACGGGGCGGACGAGGTGGACCCCGCGCTGAACCTGCTGAAGGGCCGTGGCGGGGCCTTCTACCGGGAGCGGCTGGTGGCGGCGGCGGCGGCGCGGTACGTCATTGTGGTGGACGAGTCCAAGCTGGTCCGCCGCCTGGGGGAGCGGTGCCCGCTGCCGGTGGGCGTGGAGCCAGCCCTGTGGGAGGACGTGGCCTCGGACCTGCGGGGGCTGGGCGCGGAGGTGGCCCTACGACGGGACGGCGGCGGCCCGGCCGTCACCGACGAGGGCTACTGGGTGCTGGACTGCCGGTTCCCGCCCTCCGTCTCGCTGCCGGAGGTGGCGCCGGCCGTGGAGGCGGTGCCGGGGGTGGTGGACCACGGGCTGTTCCTGGACATGGCGGACGTGGTGGTGGTGGGCGGCCGCCGGGGCGTCCGCGTGCTGGCGGCGGAGCGCGGCTAGCCGCGCCGGTGGCGGGGCCCGCCCCGGCGGGCTTGACAGCGCCCGGCGTGTGGGCTACCGTTCCGCGATACAGCGGGCCTTCACAGCGCTCCGCCGGGGGGTCGCGGGGGCTGACGGATGTTCGGTACGGGAGAGGCAGCGCAGAGGAGGGGGAGCATGGCCACGGCGTACGAGCAGATCATCTTCGAGAAGCAGGGGAACGTGGGCGTTGTCACGCTGAACCGGCCGGAGCGGCTGAACGCCTGGACCGGCCGCATGGCGGGCGAGCTGACGGACGCCATCCAGGCGTGCAACGAAGACCGCGACGTGGGCGCCGTCATCGTGACGGGGGCCGGTCGGGGCTTCTGCGCCGGGGCGGACGTGAAGGACGGCTTCGCGGCACGGCTGGAGGGGCGCGGCGGCGAGCAGCGAGCGGAGGAACGGCGGGATAGGCCCAACATCGCGGAGCTGGCCCGCTCGTCCAAGCCGCTCATCGCGGCGGTGAACGGCGTCTCCGTGGGCGTGGGCCTCACCTTCATCCTGCCCTTCGACGTGATCATCGCCTCGGACCGGGCGCAGTTCGGGATGTTCTTCATCAAGATGGGGCTGGTGCCGGAGCTGGCCAGCACCTTCTTCCTGACGCAGCGGGTGGGCTGGGCCCACGCCAGCGAGATGTGCCTGACGGGACGCCTCTACTCCGCGGAGGAGGCGGGGCGCATCGGGCTGGTGAACCGGGTGGTGCCGCATGACCGGCTCATGGAGGAGGCGATGGCCACAGCGAACCTCCTGGCCGCCAACCCGGACCGGCAGCTCCGGTGGATCAAGGGCCTGCTGACCCAGAACGCCGCGGCGGACGACTACCGGGAGGCCATGCGCCGGGAGCACGAGATCTTCGCCCAGTGCTACAGCACGCCGGAGCACCGGGAGGCGGTGCGGGCGTTCGTGGAGAAGCGGCCGGCCAACTTCCGGGCGCTGGAGGGCTGACGTCCC
>DATCLE010000315.1:0-5081 GCA_036564075.1 Dehalococcoidia bacterium | reverse complement strand
CTGCAAGCCTGTCCAGATTGTTATGTCATGTCTTAGGAACTTCTATACCGCGGCCCCCGGCGCATAGAAGGCTGCCCGACCAACAGCGCGAAAAACGGCCCGGCGTGGTGCCGGGCCGCCCTAACGGCCGTTCGAGGAGCGGAGATAAGGTGTCAAGTAGAGCAGATATTATGTCGTGTTATGCACTGCGGCCGGTTAGAAGTTGGTGAAAAGGGCCCGTCGCGGGCGGATCCCGCCTAGAGCGCGCCCGCCTCCCGGAGTTGGGACACCTGCTCCGGCCCGTAGCCCAGTTCCGCCAGCACAGCGTCCGTGTCCGCCCCCCGCACGGGCGCGGTGCGCCGCACCCGGCCCGGCGTCTCCGAGAGCTTAGGCGCCACGCCTACCTGCCGGACCTTCCCCAGCGTCGGGTGCTCCACCTCCACCACCATGCCGCGGTGCCGGTTGTGGGGGTCCGCCAGCGCCTCGTCCAGGGCGTAGACCGGCGCCGCGCAGACGTCCGTCTCCGTCAGGATGCGGAACCACTCCTCCCGCGTCCGGGTCTTGAACTGCTCCCGGAAGGCGGCGAAGATCTCCTCCCGCTTCTCTCCCGTGGCGTGCTGGTGCGGGATGAAGTCCTCCCGGCCCAGGGCGCGGCAGAGGTTCTCCCAGAAGTACGGCTCAATGCTGCCCACGCTGATCCACTTGCCGTCCTTGGTCTCGTACACGTTGTAGAAGGGCGCCGCGCCGTTCAGCATGTGGGTGCCGCCGCGGGGCACCTCCCCGGCGCGCTCGTACTGGGCGGCGAAGAGGGTGAGGAGGGAGAGGACGCCGTCGGACATGGCCATGTCCACGTACTGGCCGCGGCCCGTTCGCTCCCGGGCCATGAGGGCCACCATGATGGCGAACGCCGCGTAGAGGCCGCCCCCGGCGAAGTCGGCGATGAGGTTCAGGGGGATGGCCGGCGGCGTGCCCGGCCAGCCGATCATCCCCAGCGCCCCGCCCACGGAGATGTAGTTGATGTCATGCCCCACCAGGCCGGCGTAGGGCCCGTCCTGCCCGTAGCCGGAGAGGGAGCAGTAGACCACCCGCGGGTTGATCCCGCGCACCGTCTCGTAGTCCACGCCCAGGCGCTTCACCACGCCCGGCCGGAAGCCCTCCAGCACCACGTCCGCGGTGCGGACCAGGTCGTAGAAGACGCGGCGGCCGTCCTCCAGCTTGAGGTTGATGGTGACGCTCCGCTTGTTCCGGCCGAAGAAGTTGTAGGCGGCGGCGCGCTGGGCGCGCTCCTGGTCCGCGGCGGCGTCCTCCGGGGCCACCTGGCGGCCCCCGCTATGGGCGGGCTCCTCCACCAGGATGACGTCCGCCCCGAAGTCGCTCAGCAGCATGGAGCAGAACGGGCCCGGCGCCAGCCGTGACAGGTCCACCACCCGTATTCCTTCCAGCGGCAGCATGGTTCCTCCTCCCGGGGTACAGGAATGGGGTCCTCCGGCATCTTCCCAACGGCCCCGCGGCCTGTCAAGGAACGGCCGGCGGGGCCGGGCGACCACCCCGTTTGACATTTCCGCCGCAGCCGGTAGCCTAGAGGGCGGACCAACCCTTGCCTGCCGGAGGAGGAGCCCCGCCATGGCCGCTGTCCCGCTGCCCGCCCGGGCGCCGCTTCCCCAGACCCTGGACGCTGCGGGGGAGCTGCGCTCCGTGGGGGAAGGCCTCCTGGGCTGGGCCCGGGGCAGCGCGGACAACGTCCTCATGGTGCTGGCCCTGGCGCTGGGGGCCAACTACGCCGTGCAGCGCGCCCTGCCCGTGGTGGTCCGGCGCGGCCTCCGCCGACATCGCCCGACAGAGACCGATGTGGAGGTCGAGCAGCGGGTGGAGACGCTGGTGAGCGTCTTCCAGCACACCGCCGGCATCGCCATCCTGCTGGCGGCGGTGCTCATGCTGCTGCCGGAGTTCGGGCTGGAGATCGCGCCGCTGCTCACGGGCATCGGGATCGGCGGCTTGGCGCTGGGACTGGGCGCCCAGTCCCTGGTGCGGGACGTGGTGGCCGGCATCTTCATCCTCCTGGAGGACCAGTACGGCAAGGGGGACGTGGTCCAGGTGGCGGGCGTCTCCGGCCAGGTGGAGTCCGTGAACCTGCGCCGGACGGTGCTGCGGGACCTGGACGGCAACGTCCACACCATCCCCAACGGCCAGATCGGGGTGGCCACCAACATGACGGACGGCTGGTCCCGTGTGAACCTGGACGTGGCGGTGAGCTACGAGGCGGACGTGGACCACGCCATGGCGGTCATCGACCGCGTGGGCGAGGAGCTGGCCCGCGACCCCGAGTTCGGGCCGCTCATCACGGAACCGCCCAAGGCGCTGCGGGTGGAGCAGTTCGGGGAGTCCGCCCTGGTGATCAAGGTGCTGGGCGTGACGCTGCCCATCCACCAGTGGACCGTAGCCGGGGAGCTGCGGAAGCGCCTCAAGCGTGCCTTTGACGAGGCAGGCATCGAGATCCCCTTCCCCCATCGGGTGGTGGTGACGCGCCCGCCGGCCGGGCCGGGGCGAAGGGCCGCGGAGGCAGGCGGACCATGACCGTGCAGCCTGAGACGCCGGCGGGCTTCGCCGGGGCACTGCGGGAGGACCCGGCGCTCTACCACTCCTTCGCCGTGGCCCAGGACGGGCCCGGCTACCTCCTAGCGCGCGTGCGGCGGCTCCTGGAGGGCCGCGCCGGCCGGGTGCTGGAGGCCGGCGCCGGCACCGGGCGCTACGCCCTGGCCCTGGCGCGGGGCGGCAGCCGCACGGCCGCTGTGGAGCCGGCCGGCGCGGCGGTCCGGTACGCCGGCGACCTGGCCGCGGACGACGGCCGCCGGCCGGTGGACCCGGTGCAGGCCTCCCCGCTGCACCTGCCGTTCCGGGCCGCCACCTTCGACGCGGCGGTATGCCTCTCCGCGGGCCTGGACGGCGGCGCGGAGCCGGCCGCGCTGGCGGCGGAGCTGGAGCGCGCCGTCCGGCCGGGCGGTCGCGTGGTGGTGGCGGGCCACGCCCTGGACGACGAGTTCGAGCGGCTGCTGCCGCCGGACCTGGCCGGTCAGGTCCGCGCGATGGCGGCGCGGCTGGCGGCGGAGCTGCGGGACCGGGGGTACCGGGAAGAGGTGGTGGAGACGGCGTTCATCTTCGCCACGGTGGACGAGGCGGAGCGGACCATGGGGGCGCTGCTGGGGCCGCAGGCGGCCGCCTACATCGGCGGGCGGCTCATGTACGACCACGTGAGCCCCACGGTGGCCCACCGGGTCCGCCTGCTGTGGAAGGAGGTGGGGTGAGGCGCGGCCGCGCGTCCTTGCGCCCACGGCCGTGGGCTGCTACCATAAGGGATGTCTGGGGCTGTAGCTCAATTGGGAGAGCGCTACAATGGCATTGTAGAGGTAGCGGGTTCGAATCCCGCCAGCTCCACCACGCCGGACAACCCGAAGACGGCAAAGGCGACGACCGGGAGTAGTAGGCCCGCCTCCAGCGAGCTGACGGTCGGTGCGAGTCAGCACCAGGGCCGAACTCGCCCGGGAGCAGCGCCGGTGAACCAGCAGTAGCCGGCGACGCGTGGCGCCCGTTACAGCGCCCCCAGAGCGCCCCGCCCATCCGCGGGCGGGGAATCAGGGTGGTACCGCGGAGCAACCCTCCGTCCCTGTACGGGGCCGGAGGGTTTTCCAGTTTCAGGCACGAGCCAAAAGGAACGCGCCATGGCCGAACGCTACAACCCCCGCGAGATCGAACGGAAGTGGCAGGCACGGTGGGAGGCCGACGGCCTGTACCGCACGCCTGACGAGAGCGACCGCCCCAACTGGTACGCCCTCACCATGTTCCCCTACACCTCCGGCGACCTCCACATCGGGCACTGGTACGCCATGGCCCCCTCAGACGCGCGCGCCCGCTTCCGCCGGATGCAGGGCTACAACGTGCTGTTCCCCATGGGGTTCGACGCCTTCGGCCTGCCGGCGGAGAACGCCGCCATCAAGCGCGGCATCCACCCCAAGACGTGGACCTACGACAACATCGAGAACATGCGGCGCCAGCTCAAGACCATGGGCGCCATGTTCGACTGGTCCCGCGAAGTGATCACCGCCGACCCGGAGTACTACCGCTGGAACCAGTGGTGGTTCCTGCAGTTCTACAAGCGGGGTCTGGCCTACCGGGCCATGGCCCCCGTCTGGTGGTGCCCCTCCTGCCAGACGGTGCTGGCCAACGAGCAGGTGGTGGACGGCACCTGTGAGCGCTGCGGCACGGAGGTGGTCAAGCGAGACCTGGAGCAGTGGTTCTTCAAGATCACCGCCTATGCCGAAGAGCTGCTGGACCACTCCGGCATCGAGTGGCCGGAGCAGGTCATCACCATGCAGCGCAACTGGATCGGCAAGTCCACCGGCGTCACCATCAGCTTCGCGCTGGACGTGCCGGGCGTGGAGGAGCGGGAGATTGTGGTCTTCACCACGCGGCCGGACACCGTCTACGGCGTCACCTTCATGGTCCTGGCGCCGGAGCACCCGCTGGTGCCCAAGATCACGACGCCGGACCGCCGCGCGGAGGTGGAGGCGTACGTCCAGCAGACCCGGCGGGAGAGCGAGATCGAGCGGACGTCCACGGAGCGGGAGAAGACCGGCGTCTTCACCGGCGCCTACTGCGTCAACCGTCTCAACGGCGAACGCGTGCCCATCTTCATTGCGGACTACGTGCTGCTGTCCTACGGCACCGGCGCTGTCATGGGCGTGCCGGGCCACGACCAGCGCGACTTCGAGTTCGCCCGCAAGTACGGCCTGCCCGTCAAGGTGGTCATCACGCCGCCGGACTGGCGGCCCGGCCAGGAGCTGGCGGAGGCGTGGACCGGCCCCGGCCGCATGATCAACTCGGACATCTTCGACGGCCAGCCCAATGAGGAGGCCTGGGACGGCATCGCCGACCTGATCGAGGGCTCCGGCTGGGGGAAGCGCGCCGTCACCTACCGGCTGCGCGACTGGCTGATCAGCCGTCAGCGCTACTGGGGCACGCCCATCCCCATCGTCTACTGCGACCGCTGCGGCACGGTGCCCGTGCCGGAGGACCAGTTGCCGGTGACGCTGCCGGAGGACGTGGAC
>DATCLE010000314.1:0-5649 GCA_036564075.1 Dehalococcoidia bacterium | reverse complement strand
CAGGAAGTCCAGGAAGCCGTACTCCCGGAAGAGCGGCAGCCCCTCCCGGACCAGCAGCGCCATGATGCCCAGGAGGATGATCACGGCCGCCAGCCCGTTGGCCAGGATGACCAGCTCCATCCCCCGCTCCTGGAGGCGCCGCGCCGTCCAGCGCCCGGCCGCCTGCCAGGGAGGGCGCTTCACCGCCGCCGGGTCCCGCGTCTCCACCGCCATGGACGTGCTACTCCTGCCCCACCGGGATGAAGTCCAGCTCCCGCACAATCTCCTGGCCCTCCGGGCCCAGGATCCAGTCGATGTACTCCTTCACCACGCCCTGCGGCTCGCCCACCGTGTAGAGGTAGAGCGGCCGGGCAATGGAGTACTGGCCGCTGCGCACCGTCTCCGCCGTGGGCAGCACCGCGGGCGCGTCGGCGTCCTGCCGGATGCGCAGCACCTTCAGGTCGTCGCGGCGCGCCGCGTACCCCAACCCCACGAAGGCGATGGCCCGCGGGTTGGAGGCCACCTCCTCCACGCCGGCCTCGCTGGCGGCCAGGAACATGACGTTGGGCCCGTACTCCAGCGAGGGGTCCCGGAACCGGACCACGTGCTCCTTGAAGAACTCGTGCGTGCCGGAGTTGGTGTCCCGCGCAATGACCACCATGGCCTGGTCCCGGCCGCCCACGTCCCGCCAGTTGCGGATGCGGCCGCTGTAGATATCGGAGAGTTGCTGGAGGGTGAGGACGTCCACGGGGTTGGCCGGGTTCACCACCACCGCCACCCCGTCCAGGCCCGCCACGAACTCCCGCACCTCCGCGCCGGCCGCCGCGGCGATCTTCTGCCGCTCCTCCTGGCTGATGGCCCGGGAGGACTGGGCGATGTCCGTGGTGCCGTTGGCCAGCGCGGCGATGCCGGTGCCGGAGCCGCCGCCCGTCACGGCCACGCTCACGTCCGGCCGGCGCGCCATGAACGCCTCCGCCCAGGCGCCGCCCAGGTTCACCATGGTGTCGGAGCCTTTGACCTGGATGGAGGTGGCGGCGCCGGCCCCGCCGCCGGTGCTACAGGCGGCGTCCAGGAGGGAGAGGAGGAGGAAGGCGCCCAGGAGAACGGGGACGAAGAAGCGCACGGGCCCACCCGGCATGGTGGAAGGTCGGTGCGTGCGTGACGGCTGCGTCTCGATGTTCAGCCCCTCCAGGCCGCCCGGCCGGCAGCCCGTGTTGAGGGTAGCGGGGGAACGTTAACGGGGGATTAACGGCCGTTAAGAGCGTGTAAAACCCCCGGCTCGGAGGGCGCCCGTCCCAGGAGGCGTCGGAGGCCGAAGGGGCCGCCGCCAGCGATGAGCGCCCGGCACGAGGTCGCGGCCGGCACTAAAGGTTTGGCATGGCTCTGCCGATACTTTCATGGACGGTTCTCCCTTGACACAAGCGGCCGTCCATGCTATGACTTTGGCGTCATCCCCAGTTGGGCCGCAAGAAGGCTCGCTGGCCCCCGTCGGGTTACGGCCCGGCGGGTTTTTCTTTGCAGCCGTCCTGTCACCAGCTTTGAGGCTTCCAGACCTTGGCTCCGTCCGGAAGGCGGAACGGGTCGGCCAGCTGATATTTCGCGTAGCTCTCCTTAGAGAACACAAACGAGCGTGACACGAGCTTCTCCAACTCGCGATTCTTCCGCTTGTAGGGAAAGCCGAACATGATCTCCTTCTCAGGACATAGCTCCCGAGCGGTTCTTACGGCTGGAGCCAGGTCCGTGTCACCGGTGACCAGAACCACTGTGTCGCACGCATCGGTAAACAAGAGCTCCAGGAGCTTGACGGCCATCGCGACGTCCGTCTCCTTCTCTTCATGCCGGTTCCGTCTCGCGTTGCACTGCTTGCATACGACTGTGTCCTTTTTCTTGAACCGTGATAACGTCACCTGTACGCCTGTGGCGGTAAGACAAGCGAGCAGCGCTCGATGCCGCGCAGTAACTCCAGGATTCGTGGCTTCTAAGTGCCCTGCCAGGGCTGAGAAGTAGTGAATACTCTGAATTCGAGCGTTAGGGGAAATGCTCGATAGATGTGCACGGCACCAAGCCTGGATATCGATCCACTTGGTCGATGCTCCGCCCAGATCGTTGCTCGCCTCCCTCAGCGAGTGATAGAGATTGAACCCGTCGATCAGAAAGCTGGTTCGATTTTCCGCCACGGCACAGCGCTCACCCGTTGCCCTCCCCTGGAGTGCCCGGCACCTTCCCCCACGGATCGCCTTCCAGCCCGCTACTCAGGGTGCTGTCCGCTCCCCTGACGTGGCTGACTGCTCCGCATCGCCGCCCGCCGGCAGCCGGAGCGTGAACGTAGCGCCCCGGCCCGGTCGGCTCTCCACGTCCACCGTGCCGCCATGCGCCTGCACAATGTGCTTCACAATCGCCAGTCCCAGCCCCGTGCCGCCCGCCGCCCGCGCCCGATCCGCCTTGTAGAACCGCTCGAAGATGCGGGGCAGGTCGTCGGGGTCAATGCCCTCGCCCGTATCGGCCACCCACAGCTCCACGGCGTCCCGGTCCGGGCGGCAGCCCAGGGTCACGGTCCCCCCGGGCGGCGTGAACTTGATGGCGTTCTGCACTAGGTTGGTGAGCGCCCGCTCCAGCCGCTCCGCATCGCCCGTGAGCGCGGCGTCCCGCACCTCCGTCCGCAGCGTCAGGCCCGCCCGCTCCGCCTGCTGGCCCATGCGCGCCGCCACCGTCTCCACCAGCTCCCGCGCCCGCACCTCCTCCATGCGGAACGGCACCGCCCCGGACTCGATGCGGGAGAGCTCCAGCAGCTCCTCCACCATGCCCGCCAGCCGGTCCACCTCCCGGGCAATGCCCCGCACCAGCGCCTCCGCCGCCGCTGGGTCCTCCAGTGCGCCGTCCTGGAGCGTCTCCACCGCCGCCTTAATGCCGGCTACCGGCGTCCGCAGTTCATGGGAGACGTTGCTCACGAACTCCCGCCGCACCCGCTCCATCCGGCGCTGCTCCGTCACGTCCTCCAGGATGCAGAGGACCGCCCAGTCGCCGCCGCCCTGGATGGGCACCATGGTGCTGCGCACCTCCGTGGCCCGGGGGCCGTACTGCACCTCCGCCCGCTGGCCCTGGCCCGTCTCCAGGCACGCCCGCAGCAGCCGGTGCAGCTCATGGTCGCGCACCACCTGGGCAAAGTCCGCGCCCTCGCCCTGGTCCGGCTCCATGCCCAGGAGCGCCCGCGCCGCCGGGTTCACGTAGCGCACGTGGCCGGCCCGGTCCATGGCCAGCAGCCCGGCCTCGCTGCTGTCCAGCACCGCTTGGAGGCGGCTCCGCTGCTCCTCGCTCTCCTCCAGCAGCGCCTGCACGTTGGCCGCCATATGGTTGAACGCCTCCGCCAGCTCCACCGTCTCCCTATCGCCGGAGGCCTCCACCCGTTGCAGCAGGTCGCCGGAGGCCAGGCGGCGGGCCGCCTCCGTCACCCGGCTCAGCGGCTGCGTGGTGGCCCCGGCAATGACCAGACTCAGCGCCACCACCGCCACCCCGGCGAAGAGCGCCGCCAGCAGGATGGTGCGCTGCACCAGGGCCGCCGCCTCATCCACCTCCGCCAGGCTGTTGGCGGCACGCACCACCGCCAGCGTCCGGCCGCCGTCGTCCAGCCGCACGGCCACGTACGTCAGGTCCTCGCCCTGGGTGCCGCTGTAGCGGCTCACCACCGCCAGCCCGTCCGCCAGCGCCTGCCGGACCTCCGGGCGGTCGCCGTGGTTCCCCATGGCGGACGGCTGGAAGCGGGAGTCCCCCAGCACCGTTCCGTCCGGCGCAATGACGGTGATGCGCACGCCCGCCTGCCGCCCCGCGTCCTTCACGAAGGCGTCGATCTCCGCCGGGGAGGCGCCCTCCCGCAGCAGCGGCAGGGAGGCCCGCGCCATGAGGTACGCGTTGCTCTGCAGCCGCTCCTCGGCGGAGCGGCGCAGGCGCGCCTCCTCCGTCTGGGTCAGGTAGAAAGCCAGCGCGGCCATGACCACCACCACCAGGAGGACGTGGGCGGCGGCGATGCGGGAGCGGAGCGAACGGAACATGGCCTCAGGGAGCGAAGCGGTAGCCGGAGCCCCGCACCGTCTGGAGGTGCACCGGCTGGGACGGCTGCTCTTCGATCTTCTCGCGGAGCCAGCGCACGTGGACGTCCACCGTGCGCGTCCCGCCCACGAAGTCGTACCCCCAGACGGCGTCCAGGATCTGCTCGCGGGAGAGCACCTGATTCGGGTGACGGAGGAAGAAGACCAGCAGATCGAACTCCTTGGGGTTGAGGCTCAGGGGCCGGTCCCCGCGCAGGACCCGGCGGGCCCGCAGGTCCACCGTGACGCCGGCGCCCGCCAGCACCTCCGGCGCGTCGTGCCCGTCCACCGCGGGCGAGCGGCGCAGCAGCGCCCGCACCCGCGCCGTCAGCTCCCGCATGCTGAAGGGCTTGGTCACGTAGTCGTCCGCGCCCAGCTCCAGCCCCACCACCTTGTCCACCTCCTCAGACCGGGCGGTGAGGATGAGCACCGGCACGGAGGACGCGGCCCGGATGCGGCGGCAGACCTCCAGGCCGTCCATCCCCGGCAGCATGAGGTCCAGGATCACCACGTGGGGCCGGTCCGTCAGCGCGGAGCGGAGGCCGGAGACGCCGTCCGCCGCGGCCAGCACCTGGAAGCCTTCCCGCTCCAGCGCGTAGCGCACAGCGGTGCGGAGCGTCTCGTCGTCCTCCACCACCAGGACCCGGCGCGGCGTCACCTCCACGCGCGGCTCGTTCATGGGCGCCCCTCGTTATGACATGCAGCCCGCAACTCTATTGTAGTACACCCACCGCCCGCCGTCGCCTGCGGCCCTAGCCTCCCCGCGCCGGCGCCTCCGCCCGCTCCTCCGTCCGGTGCCGCACCGTCTCCGCCGCCAGCAGCCAGAAGGCGGCGGCCGCCCCGGCCATGAGGACCGCGTTCAGGAGCAGCGGCCACCCCAGCCCGCCCTGGTCCGCCACGAAGCCCAGGAGCGGCGGGCCGATGACGAAGCCCACGTCCCCCAGGGTGCGGTAGAGGCCCAACGTGGCGCCCCGGAGTTCCGGCCGGGCGATGTCCGAGACGTAGGCGGCCGGCGCCGGGCCCGCCAGGCCGGTCCCCAACCCCAGGAGCACGGAGGCGGCCAGGAACAGCCACAGGCTCCCGTCCACGGCGAAGAGCGCCAGCGCCGCGCCGGCCACCAGCGCGCCGGGGGCAATGGCCAGCTTCCGGCCCCACCGGTCGGCGATGTAGCCGGACGGCCCGATGGTCACGAAGTTCAGGACGCTGATGAGCATGAACACCAGCCCCAGCGTCCCCGGCGTCAGCTCGAACCGCTCCACCCCCACCAGCGGCAGGATGGTCTGCCGGGCGCCGGTGCGGGTGAAGAAGATGCCGAAGGCCACCAGGCCCACCAAGAGGAAGTTGGGGTCCGCCAGCGCCGTCCAGACGGAGCCCCGGCGGCCCGGCGGCGGCGCGGCTCCGTCCGCGGGGGCCGGCTCCGGCGCCGGGGACCGCACCTCCGGCACCCGCAGGTAGACCCAGGCGGCGCAGAGCCCGGCGGTAGCGGCCACCAGGAAGAACGGCGCCCGCAGCCCGAACCACTCCGCCACGAAGCCGCCCACCGCCGGGCCCAGGCTGGCCCCCAGCAAGATGCTCCCCTGGTAGACGC
>DATCLE010000313.1:0-15186 GCA_036564075.1 Dehalococcoidia bacterium | reverse complement strand
GACCTGGTGAACATCGGCGCGTACGTGGCGGGGAGCAACCCGCAGATCGATTACGCGCTGCGGATGCTGCCGGCGGTGAACGGTTTCCTGCGGCAGCCGCCCAACGAGCACACGTCCTACGACGAGACGGTACAACGGTTGCTGACCGTGTTCCAGAGCGAGGCGTGGTCTGAGCCGGCCGGGGTGACGGCATGAGCAAACAGCGGTTCAGGCTGGAGCAGGTGCTGGCGCACAAGAAGCGCCTGGAGGAGACCATGCAGATCCACCTGGCCAACCTGGAGCTCCGGTTGCGCCAGGAGACGGAGGCGCTGGCCGCGCTGGAGCGCCGCGCCGCGGAGCAGCAGCAGGCGCTGCGCCGCCGCCAGGGCGGGGCCCGGCTGGACCCCGGCGACGTGGAGCGGGCGCTGGCCTACCTGGACGCCCTGGACCGCGAACGGCAGCGGCAGGGCCAGGCGGTGGCGCAGATCCAGGAGCAGGTGGACCGCAGCCGTGAGCAGCTCATTGCCGTGGCGCAGGAGCGGAAGGCGCTGGAGCGGCTCAAGGAGCAGCAGCTGGAACGGTGGGCGCTGGAGGAGAAGCGGGCCGAACTCCGCGCCACCGATGAGATGAACATGGCCCGCGCCCACCGGCGGACGGCCTAGGGAAAGGAGGCCAGCCATGCTGACACGTCTGTTGGACAGCCCCGCGCTCCAGATGCTCCGGGGCGCCCTGGACGGCCTGGCGCTGCGGCAGGAGGCCATCAGCAACAACATCGCCAACGTGGACACCGTGGGCTACCAGCGGCAGACCGTCAACTTCGAGAACGAGCTGAAGGCCGCGCTGGGCCGCGGCGGCGCCCGCCTGGCCACCTCGGACCAGCGGCACTTCGGCCAGGCCGCCCGGGGCGGCAGCGGCGTCATCGGCCAGAGTGGGGAGGACGGGACGTTCTCCATCCGCAACGACGTGAACAACGTGGACATCGACCGGGAGATGACGGACTTGGTGGACACCACCCTCAAGTACCAGGTCCTGGCCCAGACCACCGCCGGCAGGCTCCGCACGCTGGGCACCATCATCGATCGGGCGTAAGCCAGGCGGAGAGGAGGAGAGGGATCATGGGTCTGCTGGGTTCCATCAAGGCGAGCGCCTCCGGCCTCTCGGCTGAGCGGCTGCGGATGGACACCATCGCCAACAACGTCGCCAACATGCACACCACCCGGACGCCGGAGGGCGGCCCTTACCGGCGCCAGATGGTGACCTTCGCGCCCCGGACGGACGGCTTCGCCTTCCTGAACCTGTTCCGGCGCTCCGGCCGGCAGGAGGTGGCCACGGAGGGGGTGCGGGTGAACTCCATTGTGGAGGACACCAGCCCGCCCATCCGCTCCTACCAGCCGGACCACCCGGACGCAGACGCGGAGGGCTACGTGCTCATGCCCAACATCAACGTGGTGACGGAGATGACGGACATGATCTCCGCCAACCGCGCGTATGAGGCCAACGTCACTGTCCTGAACGCGGCCAAGAACATGGCCATGAAGGCGCTGGAGATCGCGCGCCGGTAAGGGGGGTAGTCCGCCATGCAGGTGAACGGTGTCGGGAACAACCTGCCCCTCCGGCCGGCCTACGGTGTCGGCCAGGGCGCCGGGAACGTGGGCGGGAGCGGCGGCGAGACGGGCTTCGCCGGGATGCTGAGCCAGGCCCTGCATGACCTGGCCCAGGTGGAGCAGAACGCCACGGACCTGGCGGGCCGGTTGGCCGCCGGCGAGGAGGTGGACGTCCACGACGTGGTGCTGGCGACGGAGATGGAGTCGCTGGCGTTCAGCCTTGCCATGCAAGTCCGGAACCGCCTGGTAGAGGCCTACCAGGAGGTCTTCCGGATGCAGATCTAACGGAGTGAGGGAGGGCGCAAGGGCATGGACGCGCGCCCGCAGCGGAAAGGAGGGCCTATGAACGTAGGCACCGTCCTCTCCACCATCCTGGGAGGCCCGCAGGGGCCGGCCCCGGAGGTGGAGGGGGCACAGGGACCGCCGCCCGCGGGGGCGCTCCCGGCGTTCGGACAGTTGCTGGCGCTGCTGTCCGCGCACGGGGGCGACCCAACGGCGGCGGAGACGACGGCCGGCGGGACGGGCGAGGCGCCGTCCCAGGACGCCGGCGGGCCGGTGACCGGGGAGGAGCTGAAGGCGCTCCTGGCGTTGCTCACCGGCGCGGGACAGGGGGAGGTCCGGCTGGACCGGCCTGCGGAGGCCGGACGCTCCCGGGAGCAGGAGGCCGACGATCCTCCTGCCGGCGACGGCGACGGCATGACGGACGGCGCGGACTACGCGCTCCTGCTGGCGCTGGCCGCCGGGGTGCTGCCCCCGCCGCCCGCCACGGATCCGGCAAGGGGCCTCCCCGGCCTGAACGGGGAGCAGCCGCCTGAACCCGGCGCCCTGCCGGTCCCGGCCCATGCGGGACGCGCGGCGGACGGCGTGCCGCAGGGGCGGCCTGCCGTGCAGGCCGTGGAGCCCGCCACAGCCTGGGCCGGGGCAGACCCGGCGGCTCAGGGGACGGAGGCCACCGGCACGGCGGTCCACGTGACGCTGGGGGAGGAGGCCCCGCCTTCGGGCGAGGCGCCGCCCATCACGGCCCGGGACCTGGCCCTGCACGGACGGACGGACCCGCCACCGTCGGCGGCAGCGGTGGCCCCGGCGGAGCGGCAGGGCACGGCACCGGACGCGCTGCCGCCGGTCATGGGGCCGGCACCTGACGCCGCTGCGGGCGGTGCGCCGGCGCCGGCGGCTCCCGCGGAGGCGGAACGCCCGGGCGGGCCGGCGGACCGGGCCGCGGAGGCCCAGCGCGTCATCGACCAGGTGGCGGACGCCATGGAGGTCCTGGCCCGGGACGAGGGCCATGAGGTCCGGCTGCGCCTCCGGCCGCCGGAGCTGGGTGAGCTGCACGTCCGGCTGGACGTGCGGGGCGCCACCGTCACGGTGAGCGTGGCGGCGGAGCACGAACACGTGGCGGACCTGCTGCGCAGCCACCTGCCGGGGCTCCGGGAGGCGCTGCACCAGCGGGAGATCCACGTGGACCAGGCGCTGGTCTGGACGGGCACGTCCGCCGATAGCCCCTGGTCCGGCCGGGGCGACGGCCGCGGCGGGACCGGCGAACGGCCGCCCTACGCCGCCCTGCCCTGGGAGGCCCCGCGGGCGGAGCTGCGGGACGCCCCGCGTCCCCAGCGGCCCGACGGCGAGCGGCTGGTGGACTACCGCATCTGAGGAGGGACGGCATGCCAGTAGAGCCGACGTCCGGGAACCCACCGCTGACGCGGGAGTACCTGGCGCGTACACCGCAGGGGCACAACGAGCTGGGCCAGGACGACTTCCTCCAGCTCATCATTGCCCAGATGCGGAACCAGAACCCCCTGGAGCCGATGAAGGATACGGACTTCATCGCCCAGATGGCCCAGTTCGACACCCTGACGCAGATGCGGAAGGTGAACGAGGCCCTGGTGGCGCTCCAACGGCTCTCGGAGCTGACCCAGGCCAGCAGCCTGCTGGGCCGTACGGTGACGGCGGTGGACCAGGAGGGGCGGGAGATCACCGGGACCGTCTCTCACGTGAAGGTGGTGGACGGCGTGCCCATGCTGGACGTGGGCGGCAAGACGGTGGACATCTACCGGGTGAAGGAGGTGAGGTAGCCCATGGTTGACCGGATCGGACCGGCGGGGTCCGGCGCCGTTGCGCCGGCCGGGTCGCCGCCGGCTCCGGGGCGGGCCGGCCCTGCGGCTGGGGGCTCCTTCGCGCAGGCGCTGCAACAGCAGTTGCAGCAGCAGGGGCTCCAGTTCTCCGGCCACGCCCAGGAGCGGCTGCGCCAGCGGTCCATCCACCTGACCCAGGACGACGTGGCGCGCCTGGAGGACGCCGTCAGCAAGGCGCAGGCCAAGGGCGCCCGGGAGTCCCTAGTCCTCATGGATGACCTGGCGTTCATTGTGAGCGTGCAGAACCGCACGGTGATCACGGCGGTGGACGAAGCCACCAGAAAGGAGAACGTCTTCACCAACATCGATAGCGTGGTGATCACGCAGCGGGCCGGTACCCCGCTCCCGGCGTAGCCGGACGCAGTCATGACGGATTCCCACCTGGCAAGGCCGGACCGCAGCGCGGAGGCCTTCCAGGAAGCGGCGGGCGCGGTCCCGCCGGATTCCAGCAACGTGTGGAGGTACACGCGACCATGATGCGGTCACTCTTCTCTGCTATTAGCGGTCTCCGGAACCACATGGTCTACATGGACGTGGTGGGCAACAACATTGCCAACGTGAACACCACCGCGTTCAAGTCCAACCGGGTCACCTTCATGGACGCCCTGGGCCAGACGCTCCGCGGCGCCGGCGCGCCGCAGGGCGGCCTGGGCGGCACCAACCCCGTGCAGGTGGGCCTGGGCATGTTCCTGGGCGGCACGGACACCATGCACACCCAGGGCAGCCTCACCGCCACCGGCAAGATCACGGACTTCGCCATCCAGGGCGACGGGTTCTTCATCCTGAACGACGGGAACCGCAACTTCTACTCCCGGGACGGCGCCTTTGACGTGGCGGTGAACGGGGACTTGGTGAACCCGGTGACGGGGCTGAAGGTCATGGGCTGGAACGCGGACGCCACCGGCGCGGTGGACCTCACGCAGCCGCTCCAGGTGCTGCGCATCCCCTTCGGGACGGGGATGGCCGCCTCCCAGTCCTCCAACATTGCCCTCTCTGGGAACCTGGACGCCAGCACGCCCACCGCGGGCACGGTGTCCAGCACCGTCAACGTCTATGACTCCCTGGGCGGCCTGCACACCGTCACCCTGACGTTCACCAAGAACGCGGCGGCCAACACCTGGGACATCACCCTGGCGGAGAACGACCCGGCCATCACGTCCCTGGTGTTCTCCACCGGCAGCCCCACCCAGCTGGTGTTCAACAGCTCCGGGCAGCTCACGACGCCCGCCAACGGGAACATCCAGGTGGACCTGGTCTACAGCAACGGCGCTGCCAACCAGACCACCACCATCAACTTCTCGGACGTGACGCAGTACGTGCAGGATGCCCAGCTCATCACCTCCGCCAATGACGGGTTCGCGCCCGGCTCCCTGGTGACGTTCTCAGTGAGCAAGTCCGGCGTCATCACCGGCATGTTCACCAACGGCGCCACCCAGACGCTGGGCCAGCTGGCCCTGGCCAACTTCACCAACCCGGCGGGCCTGGGCAAGATCGGCAACAACCTGTACGAGACCACGGCCAACTCCGGCCAGCCGCTGGTGGGCACGCCCAACACCGGCGGCCGGGGCGTGGTGACCTCCGGCAACCTGGAGGGGTCCAACGTGGACCTGGCCCGGGAGTTCACCAACGTCATCATTGCGCAGCGGGGCTTCCAGTCGAACTCCCGCGTGATCACCGCGTCCGACGAGATGCTCCAGGATCTGGTGAACATCAAGCGCTAGTGAGCCGATACTTAGAGTAGCGGCACACCGCGGCACGGGGGGTCCGGCCCGCCACGCAGGCGGCCGGCTCCCCGTGCCGTGCTCATCGTCCTGTCCAAGACCCGCAGGCTGGAGCGACCATGGCACCTGACAGCGACCTCTTCCAGACGCTGTACCAACAGCATGGTGCGCAGTACCAGAAGGGAAGCACCGTCTACCAGGAGGGCCAGCCGGGCTCCCACCTCTACGTGGTCCTGGAGGGCCGGGTGGTGGTGACCCGGACGGACCCCAAGACCGGCCGGTCCCGCATCCTGCGGGTGGCCGGGCCGGGCGACCTCCTGGGCGAGGACGGTGTCCTGGGCGCAGAGCCCTACGCCACCGGCGCCCGGGTGCTGGCGCCCGCCCGGCTGCTGGCGCTGGACCGGGACGGGGTGACCGCCGCCGTCCGCGACCACCCGGAAGCCGCGACGGCGCTCCTGGCCGCGGCGCTGGAGCGGCTCCGCGCCACCCTGCTGGCGGCGGAGGCGCCGCCGGCGGAGGCGGCGAAGCCGACCCCCGCCGCGGACGGCGGGCCGCTCCAGTTCAACCAGGAGTGGTTCTACACGGAGCAGCTCCGCTGTCCGGTGTGCGAGGCGGAGTTCCACGCGCTGCGCGTGCGGAGCCGCGCCGTCAACTCCGTGAAGCGGGACAGCGACTTCCACTACGTCTACCGCTCCGTGAACCCCCTCCACTACGCGGTGACGGTCTGCCCCCACTGCTTCTACGCCGCCTACAACGACGACTTCGCCACCCTGACCAGGGCGGAGGCGGAGGCGCTGCGGGCCGAGTCCGACGCCCGCCGGCTGGAGGCCGTGGAGGCGGACCTCCGCGGTGAGCGCGACCCGGACGCGGCCATCGCCAGCTTCCGGCTGGCCCTCCAGTGCTACGAGAAGCGCAAGGCGGACGGGCGGCGGCAGGCCGGCCTCCTCCACCGCATCGCCTGGATCGAGCGGGAGCGGGGGAACCAGGAGCGGGAGCGGGAGTACCTGGCCCAGGCGCTGGAGGTCTACCAGCGCGCCTTCGAGACCAGCACGGACATCTCTGAGGATGCCGCCGTCACCCTCTGCTACCTCATGGGCGACCTCTCCCTCCGCCTGGAGCGCTACAACGAGGCGGTCCGCTGGTTCAGCCACGTGACGCGGATGCCCCAGGCCAAGAAGCACCCGGAGATCCTGCGCCTGACCCGGGACCGCTGGGCGGAGGTCCGGGACCTGGCGCCGGGCCGGTGAGCCGCAGGGGGACGTGATGTCGCGCATCCCGCCCCGCCTCCCGCGCCTCCTGCCGGCCCTCCTGTGCCTGGTGCTGGCGGCGTGTACGGCGGCCTCCTCCGCCGCCATGGACCCGATGCCGCCGGGGACGGACCCCCGCGGGATCCTGCTGGTGGCCAACCTCCGCTCCAGCGACGTCAGCGTCCTGGACGCCGCCTCCGGCCGGGAGCTGGCGCGGCTGCCCGTGGCCTGGAACCCGCACGAGCTGCTGGCCCTGCCGGACGGCAGCGTGCTGGTCTCCAACTACCGGTCGGACGCGGTCACGCTCCTCCTGCCGGACCCGTGGCGCGTGGCCGCCGTCCACCCGGCTGCCGGCGCCCCCCACGGCCTGGCCCTCACGCCCGCGGGCCGCGTCCTGCTGACCCTGGGCACCGGCGACGCCCTGGCCGTGCTCCGCCCGGACGGGGAGACGGCGGCGCTGGTGCCGGTGGGTGCCCACCCCCACGCCGTGGCCGTCTCGCCGGACGGGCGGCTGGCGTACGTGGCCAACGGCCGGTCGGACACGCTCTCCGTGGTGGACCTGGAGGCGGGCCGGGAGGTGGCGGCGGTGCCCGTGGGCGCCGTGCCGGAGTCCGTGGCCGTCACGCCGAACGGGCGGCTGGTCCTCACGGCCAACGCCGGTAGCGGCGATGTGAGCGTGGTGGACGCGGCGGCCCGCCGGGAGGTGCGGCGCATCCCCGTGGGCGGGCGGCCGGTGCGGGTGGCGCTGACGCCGGACGGCCGGACGGTGCTGGCGGCGGAGAGCGCGGAGAGCACCCTGACCCTGGCCTCCGTGGCGGACGGCGCCGTCCTGGGCCGGATCCCGGTGGGGAGCCGGCCGGACGGCATCGCCGTGGACGCCAGCGGCCGGTGGGCGTACGTCACGGGCAACGGCGACAACAGCGTGACGGTGGTGGACCTGGCGGCGCGGCGCGCCGTGCGCACGTTCGCCGCCGGCGACGGCCCCAGCGGCATCCTCCTGCTGCCCTGAAGGGCCGCACGGTGCCGCCCGCCGGTTGACCGGCCCCGCGCAGCGTGACAGAATCGCACCTGTGGTGCGGTGGGTAGTCCCTCCCTTCATCAGGCATGCAACGACAGTGTGAGCTGGGCCGCCGCTGGTTCTCCCGCTGCGGCGCGCCGGCCATTGGCTCGTGTCAGTACTGCGGCCGGTCCTTCTGTGAGCAGCACGGCACGCTGGAGGACGAGTACCAGGAGATCTGCAACCGGCCCCTCTGCCGGGAGAAGCAGGCGGACGTGCGCGTCCACTTGACGTACAAGCGGCAGGCGTGGGAGCGGAACCGCGGGCTCCGCTGCGGCCACCCGGACTGCCTGGAGCGCCCCACGGGGCAGTGCTCCCGCTGCCGGCTGCTGTTCTGCGAAGGTCACCTGCTGGACCGCATGGAGACGGTGCGCCAGGGCTTCTCCCAGATCTCCCGTCCCGTCTCCGTGTGCGAGCACTGCTCCGCCCGCCTCCAACTCTGGAGCCGGCGCTAGGCCGGCCCGCCCCCTCTGTCATGCTGTGCCACCGCAGGGAGCCACGCATCCGGCGGGGCCGCGCACGGTGCCCCGCTCCGGTGGTCGCTCAGCGTGGCACGGAAGCAGCGCGCGGCGGGCGCGCCCCGGCGGCGCCGCGGCATTTGACACCCCCGGACGGCGCTTCCATAATGGGGCCAACGCGGACCCGCGCGCGGCCGCGGGCGAGATGAACCGGGGGCGCCGGGCGGCGCCCCTCCCGAAGGGACGCGTACCCCGCCGTGGAACACTCCTGGCACCATCACCACACCGGCGCGCCGCGCCCTGCCGGGGCGCGGCGGGCCGTCGTCACGTTTGTCGCTGCCCCGCCGGACCGGGACCTCCTCCGGCGGGGCCGGCCGCACCCCCCGGGAGGCAGCCTGCCGTGAGCCAGCCGTACCGAGAGCCCGCTGCCCACAGCGCCCTCCCGGCCGTCGCGCCGGGGGCGGCGCGCCCGGACCTGCTGGACGCCCTCAACGGCGTGGCGCTGGCCGCGCTGCAGGAGCTGGACCCCCAGGGGGTCTTCAGCGCCGTGGCGGCGGGGCTGGGCCGGCTGGGCATCGGCTGCGCGCTGCTCTCCGCCTTCGGGGAGGAGCCCCAGTTCCTGCTGGGCCAGCAGAGCCTGCACCCCGCGCTGCGCGCCTCGGAGCCGCTCATCTCCCCCGGGCTGGCCGCCTGCGTACGGGAGTCCCGGCCCGCCTTCTTCGCCGCGGACGAGTCGCCCCTGGCGGCCACGTTGCCCCGGGCGGCGCGCCCGGAGGCCGCCCAGGCCGTGCGCCGGCCGTCCATTGCGGCGCCCATGCCGGGCAACCAGGACGTGCAGATCGTGCTGCTGGCGGCCGGGGAGCCGCTGACGCCGGAGGACGTGCCCGCGGTGCAGGCCTTCGCCAACCAGGTGGGGGCCGCCCTGAGCAACGCCGTCCTGCACCAGCAGGTGCAGTCCGCCAACCGCGGGCTGGAGCGCCGGGTGCAGGAGCGAACGCGGGAGCTCTCCACCCTGCACCGGCTCAGCCAGTCGCTGGGCCGGTGCCTGGGCAGTGCCGAGGCCATCCGCGAGTGCGTGGCCGCGCTGGTGGACGCCGTCCCCCTGGACGCCGCCGCCGCGGTGATCTGCTCCCGGGAGGCCCACCACTGCCACGTCTTCAGCGGCGACGCCGACACTGCCAGCCTCCTGGCGCGGCGGGCCGTGGACTCCCTCACCACCCGCACGCCGGGGCACGCCGCCTGCATGCTGGGCGGCATCGAGCACGCGGCGGTGCCGGGCGGCCGGGCACCCGCCGCCGGAGATCTGCGGGCCAGCCTGGAGGCGCCCATCCAGGACGGCGACCGCGTCCTGGGCGTCCTGGCGGTGTACGCCGGGCGGCCGGGCGCCTTCACACCGGAGCACCGCCGCACCGTGGAGACCGTAGCCCTCCAGTTGGGCGCCACCCTGGAGCGCCTGGCGGCCAGCCAGTCCAGCGAGCTGGCGCGGCTGGAGTCGGTCATCGAGAGCCTCTCGGAAGGGATCATCGTGCTGGACCAGGCCGGCCGGTGCCAGAGCATGAACGCCACGGCGCGGGAGCTGCTGCGGCGGGTCCTGGGCCGGGAGGAGACCGACGACCTGGCGGGCTCCAGCCTGGGGCCCATCATCGGCCACGCCCTGCGGGGCGAGGCGGACAGCGACGAGCTGGTGGTGGAGGACGAGACGTTCCGCACGTACGTGCGGGCGGCGGCGGCGCCCTACACCGGCATCGACGGGCGGCCGGGCGCCGTCCTGACCCTGCGGGACATCACCGAGGAGCGGTTGATCCAGGAGCGGCTGCTGCAATCGGAGAAGATGGCCTCCGTGGGGCAGCTGGTCTCCGGCGTGGCGCACGAGCTCAACAACCCGCTGGCGGGGATCAGCGGCTTCGCCCAGCTCCTCCTCACCATGCCGCTGGACGAGGAGGCCCGCCGCCACGTGCAGACCATCCAGGACGAGGCGGACCGCGCCACCCGCATTGTCCAGAACCTGCTCTCCTTTGCCCGGCGGCGGCGGCCGGAGAAGACCCTGGTGGACGTCAACGCAACGCTGGACCGGATCCTGGAGCTCCGCAGCTACGAGCTCCACGTCCACGACATCACCGTGGTCCGGGAGTACGACCCGAACCTACCCCCCACCCTGGCGGACCCGCACCAGCTCCAGCAGGTGTTCCTCAACGTGATCCGCAACGCGGAGCAGGCCATCATGGGCCACGCGGAGCGCGGGACCATCACCGTGAAGACCGGCCACCAGCGGGGCCACGTGGTGGTGAGCATCAGCGACGACGGCCCCGGCATCCCGGAGGAGCACCTGCGCCGCGTCTTCGACCCGTTCTTCACCACGAAGGACGTGGGCCAGGGGACGGGGCTGGGGCTCAGCATCTGCTACGGCATTGTGGACGAGCACAACGGCCGCATCACGGCGGGCAACCGCCCCGGCGGCGGCGCCGTCTTCACCATCGAGCTGCCCGTGGCCCGCGGCACGCCGGCCGCCCCGGCGGAGGCCGCGCCGCCGGAGGAGACGGCCGCCCCCGCCACGGGCGCGGTGCTGGTGGTGGATGACGAGGAGACCATCCAGGGGCTGCTGACGGGCGTGCTCACGCTGGACGGCCACCGGGTGGAGGCGGTAGGCAACGGCCGCCTTGCGCTGGAGCGGCTGGAGCAGGGCGCCTTCGACCTGATCATCACCGACATCAAGATGCCGGACCTGGACGGCATCGGGCTCTACCAGGCCATCCAGGAGCGGTGGCCCCACCTGCGGGACCGCGTCATCTTCACCACGGGCGACACCGTCTCCCGCGCCACACGGGACTTCCTCCAGTCCGCCGGCAACCCGGTGCTGGCCAAGCCCTTCAAGATCCGGGAGGTCCGGGAGCTGGTCAACCGGGTCCTCCACCCGGAGCGCGAAGGCTGACGGCCTCCTAGCCGGAGCGACGCCGCGCCAGGCCCGGCAGGCTGCGCTCCAGCCCCTCCCGGAACGGGGTGAGGCGGAGGTCAAAGATGGAGCGGGCCACGGAGGGGTCCACCAGGCAGTCCCGCGCCAGCACGTCCAGCGCCGCCCGGGTCAGGGACGGCTCCGGGGAGGCGCGCTCCAGGAACGCCGCCAGCACGCCCAGGAGGGGCAGCGGCACCCGCAGCGGCCGGAACGGCCGGCCCAGGCGCCCCGCCACCAGCGAGAGCAGCACCTCATAGGGCAGCGTGTCCGGCCCGCCGATCTCCAGCGTCTGCCGCGCCAGGTCCGGCCGGGCCACGGCGCCCGCCAGCGTCTCCACCACGTCGTCCACGTAGACGGGCTGCATGCGCTGCTTCCCCCCGCCGATGACCAGGGCGCGGCGGCGGGAGACGGCGTCCACCAGGGCGTGCAGGAAGGCGGCGTCCGGGCCGTAGATGTGGGCGGAGCGCAGGATGACGTACGGCAGCCCGGAGGCCACAATGGCGTCCTCTGCCCGGCCCTTGGCCCGCAGGTAGGGATTGGTGGCGCCGGCGGAGGCGCCGGGGAAGCTGAGGAAGATGAGCCGGGGGCTGCCGCCGGTGGCCGCCACCGCCTCCAGCAGGGCGGCCACGGAGCCGTAGTTCACCGCCTCGTACCGGGCAGGCGGGGCGATGAGCGCGCCCACCAGGTGCACCACGGCCACCGCCCCCTCCACGGCGCGGCGGGCCGCCTTGGGGTCCAGCACGGAGCCGGTCACCGCCTGCGCGCCCGTCGCCTGGAGCTCCGCCGCGTCCGGCCGCGCGCGCACCAGGGCGCGCACCGGCAGGCCCCGGCCGGCCAGGCGGGCCACCAGGCGCCGCCCCACGTACCCGGAGGCACCGGTCACCAGGATGCAAGGCCCGTTGTCAGCCACGTGCCACCCTCTGCGAGACGGAAGGACGCAACGGCCCCTTCCCCGGAAGGAGACCCGGCGAACCTGTTCCGGCCTGGGGGAATCCGGACGGAGCCTACGGCGCGGCCAGCGGGCCGTAGCGGCCGGGCAGGCGGTTGGTGAGGACGTTGGTGCCCGGCGCCATGTCCTTCCAGCGCGTGAGCGCCCGGTTGACCTGCGCGGTGACGCCCATGGGCCGGCCGGCCAGGGCCACGGCCAGCACCTGGGCCTGGGGGCCCACCACCAGGGCGCCGCTCTCGCCCCCCGCGGGCGCCGCCGCCGCCACGTAGACGCGGTTCTCGTCGGCGCGGGTCCGCGCCACCGCGTCCAGCATGCCGTACCGGGCGGGCGCCGTCCAGAGCAAGAACTCGGCGCCTCGGAGCATCAGCGACCGGGAGACCTCCGGAACCAGCCCCTCCGCGCCCACCAGCAGCCCCACGCTTCCCGCGGCGGTCTCCACCACCGGGCACGGCGCGTCCCCCAGGTCGAAGGCCTCGGCGGGCGCGCCGCGCAGCGCGTGGGTGGCCCGGTGGACCAGGCGGACCCGGCCGTCCTCCAGCAGGTAGCCCGTCAGGTACGCGGCGCCGTCCCGCTCCTCCCGCAGGCCCAGGACCAGGGCGCCGCCCTCCCGGCGGGTGAGCTCCCGCAGGGCAGAGAGGGCATCCCCGCCGTCCGGCTCCACCAGCGTGGGGGCCACCACCACCTGCGCCCCCTGGCCCCGCAGCGTGCAATAGAGCCGCCGGACAGCCTCCACCGCGGCGCCGGGCCGGGCCGTCTCCACCTGGACGGCGGCCACGCACCCCGCAGCCGCGTCCGGCACCAGCGGCTCCCGCAGCCGGGCCATCGCCGGGAGCTCCGCCGTCTCCCGCGTCAGGTCCGCGTAGAGCACCGGGCGCCGCGCGGCGGGCGGCCCCGGCGCCGCGTCCGGGTCGATCTCCGCGAAGACGACCTCATCCCCGTCCGGGGAGCCCTGGACGGTCCACCGGCCCCACGGGTCGATGACGCCGGAGCGGCCGGTGTAGACGATGGAGTCCGCCTCCACGCCCACCTTATCCGCAGCCACCACCCAGACGCCGTTCTCCAGCGCCCGGACGGGCATGAGGTGGGTGCAGTGGGGGCTCTGGAACTCCTGCGGCCGGGTCCCCCACGTCACCCAGGCCGTCAGGTCCAGCAGCACCTGCGCCCCCTGCACCGCCAGGCTGCGCGCCACCTCCGGCTGGCGGCCGTCGGCGCAGATGAGCATCCCCAGGCGGCCCACCTCCGTCTCCACCACGGGGAACCGTCCGCCGGGCTGGAACCAGACCGTATCGAAGTGCCAGAGGAAGCTCTTGGCGTGGCGCGCCAGCTCCCGGCCGTCCGGCCCGAAGAGGACGCCCGCGTTGTGGAGGCGGCCGGACTCCGGGTCCGTCAGCACCACGCCCGCCGCCAGGTAGATGCCGTGGCGGCGGGCCCGGTCCCCCAGAAGCGTCAGCAGCTCCGCGTCCGGCAGCAGGCCCGCCGCGTCATAAGCCTCCCGGGACCGGAGGAAGTAGGCGGGGTACGTGCACTCCGGCAGCACCACCAGCCGGGCGCCGCCCGCCGCCGCCTCGCCGATCCGCCGGAGCGCGTGCTCCAGCGCCGCCGCGGCGTCCTCCAGGTCCCGCGCCGGGAGCTGGAGGCAGGCTACCCGGACCCTTCGCGCCATGGTCACCTCCGCACCGGCGTCCCGGCCTACGCGCCCCCCACCGCGGCCAGCACGCGGTCCAGGTCCGGCGCCCGGTCCGCCACCACCAGGAATGTGCGGTCGCCGGCCCGCAGCGCCGCCATGGAGCGGTCGTTGCCCGCCCACCGTGCCCCGGCCGCGGCCGGCCGTGCTTCACCGTCGCTCCGCGCCGCCAGCCAGCGGGCGTAGGCGTCCATGAACTCCGCCGCCTCCTCCGGCGTATCCCAGGCCAACGCAGCCAGCAGGACCCGTGCGCCGTCCGGTCCCTGGTAGAGTGCCCAGCGGCCGCCGCCCCAGCCCGCCGCCGCCGACCGCGCCTCCGCCCCGCCCAGCTGGGTCAGCAGGTGGTTGCGCAGGGTGAACTCCCCCAGGGTGCCCTCACCGGCGCGGCGCCAGCCCTCCCCCAGCGCGCCCGCCAGGTCCGGCGGCGTCACCGGCGCCGGACCTTCCCCCGCCTCATACTTCTCCGGGTGGAGGATCTGCTCCGTGGTCTGGGGCAGCCGGGCGTAGAGCGCGTCCACGGCGTCCCAGCCGCCGCCGCGGTACCACCGCCGCACGAACTCGCCGCCCGCGTCGTAGGGGAACTGGAGCTCCCGGACCAGCGGCGGCGGGAAGCTCCGGAGCTCTCCGGCGGCCCGGGCGGCGTCCTCCTCCATCCCCCGCAGCGCCCCGGCGGCGGCGTGGAGGAACAGGTAGTCGAACTCCGCCACCGTCGCGTCGCCCTCCACCAGGGCGGAGAGGGCCAGGTCCGCGTCCCAATCGCCCTCCACTCGGCGGTCCAGGCCGTCCAGGTCGAAGTGCTGGTCCTGGAGGGCGTGGACGTACTCGTGGGCCAGCGTCACCTCCTCCAGCACGTCGAAGTCGCCGCCCAGTTGCAGCACGTACAGCGCATCCTCCTCCGGGATGTAGAACCCCGCCACCTGGCTCTGGAGCAGCCGCAGCATGAGGTCCCGCAGCGACTCCTCCGGACCGATGAAGTCCAAGAGCTGGTAGACGTCCTCCAGGGCCGGATCCCGCAGCTCCGGGTCCTCCTCCAGCTCCCGGGCCAGCCTCTCCGCCGCCTGCTCCCGCGTCACCAGGCGGTCCTCCGTGGCGCCGCGGGGCTCCAGCTCCCGCAGGGCGGCCGTGCGCTCCTTGATCTCCTGGATCGTGGCCGCCAGGTCCGGCGGCACCGCCGCCCCCGCCTCCCCGGCTGCTGTCGCCGTGGGCTGCGGCTCCGGCGTGGCGTCTCCCCCGGCCTCCTCCCGGCAGGCGGCCGCCAGCAGGATCAGCAGGGCCAGCAGGAGCGGCAGCAGGCGGCCCGGCCGCGGCCTAGGTGTACTTCCCAGAGAGATTGTTACCAGGTTGACAAGGTGAGGAGCCATCACCGTTGCTGTGGGGAACACCGATCCCAGCAACAACAGGAGGC
>DATCLE010000312.1:0-6741 GCA_036564075.1 Dehalococcoidia bacterium | reverse complement strand
GACCTGGTGCGCAGCGCCCTCTCCTACGCCCGCATCCACGGTGTGCCGGTGCTGGTGCTGCTCCAATCCCCCGACGGCGCGGACGACCTCCTGGCCCCCGGCGGCGCCGGCGCCGCGGACGACTTCCTCCTCCCCCCCTTCCGCGCGACGGAGCTCCTGCTGCGCTGCCGGCAGGCGCTGGACCGCCGCCAGGACAGCCCGCCCGGGGCCGGCGCGCTCCGGGTGGGCGCGGTGGAACTGGACCCCGGCACGTACCGGGTCAGCGTGCACGGCCGCCTGGTCAGCCTCACCTACCGGGAGTTCGAGCTGCTGCGCTACCTGATGGAGCGGCCCGGCCAGTACGTGACCCGGGACGTGCTGCTGGACCGGGTGTGGGGCACGGACTTCCAGGGCAGCCTGCGCACCGTGGACGTGCACATCTGGCGCCTGCGCACCAAGCTGGGGCTGGACGGCGAGTCCTTCATCGAGAGCCTGCGGGGCGTGGGGTACCGCATCCGCGCGGCGCCCGCGTAGGGCTCCACACCGGGGCCGGGATGCGACGCGGCCGCTGCTCCGTCGTGGCGGCGGAGCCCCGGCACCCCGGCGCCGGACGGGAGCGGCGGCCGGCGACCCGGTCACGGGCCGCCATCCCTCCGCGGTGGTGGGGGCCGGCCTCGCCCCCCGTCGGGGCGGGGGTTCAAACCCGCCCCGACTCCCTGTCATCCTGAGCCCTGCGCCGGCAGGGCGGAGGATCTGACCGAGCCTGCGGTTGAGGCGTCCTGCCGAGATCCTTCGCTCCTCCGTCGCTCAGGATGACCATGCGCCCCACCCACCAGTTCGAGGGCGGGGCCGGGGTGGGGACCTGCGCCCCTACGCGTGCCGCGATGGCGGCGGCATGGCCGGCCGGGCGCCGCTCCCGGCGGCTCAGCCCTGCCCCGCCAGGAACGCCCGGTCCCGGTCCAGCTGGTGCAGGTACGCGTCCCGGGACATCAGGCAGGCGTCCTGTGCCGCCAGCGCCTCCAAGATCTCCGCCCGGAGCGCCCGCGCCGGCCGGTCGTCCTCCCGCCGCAGCAGGATGAGGTCCAGCAGCTCCAGCGCTACCTGGCTGCGTCCCTCCCCGTGCAGCGCCCGGGCCCGCGCCAGCACCCGGCCGTCGTCCCCAATGAGCGCCGCTACCTCCGCCGCCACCTCCCGCCGCGGCGCGGGCAGCAGGTGCGCCGGGTTGTAGTCGTACCAGCCGCAGTAGCGCCGCCAGATGTTGGCCACGGCGAACTCCACGCGGGAGTACGTCTGTGCCAGGTGCGGGCTCTGCGCCAGGTGCTCCGGCAGCCGGATGGACTCCACCGCCTCCTCCAGCGTGGAGCCCTGGTTGATGTGCCGCACCGTCTCCGTGTGGAGGAAGCGCAGGACCTCCACGGTGTCCCGCAGGACCTCTTCCAGCTCCTGCCCCTCCCGGAGGATCTTCCCGTGGCCGGGCACCACCGCCGCCGGCCGCAGGTCCCGGACCCGCTCCAGCGTCTCGTACCACTCCCGCTCGTAGCGCACCACCTTGTACGGGTTGCCCACGTTGGGGAAAGAGCCGATGAGGAAATCCCCGGCGAAGACGGCCCGCGCGTCCGGCACGTGGACCACCGTGGCGTCGTCCGTCTCCCCCTTGCCGTGGAACAGCTCGATGCGGCGGCCGCCCAGCACCAGCTCGTAGCGCTGGTGGTAGGTGACGGTGGGGTAGACGTACTGGTACGTGCGGCCCGTGAGGTCCCGGCCGAACTGGATGCCGTTGATGCGGTTGATGTGGTCGCGGGTGAGGGTGTAGCGGCGGAACCGCTCCGGCACGTTCTCGTGGGCGATGACCGCCGTGCCGTCCTCCACCAGGGCAGGGGCGCCCAGCACGTGGTCGTGGTGGCCGTGGGTGTAGATCACGGCGCGCACCGGCCGGTCCGTGGTCCGGGCGATGGCCTCCCGCAGCCGCGCGCCCAGTTGCGGTGCCACGCCGGTGTCCACCACCACCACGCCTTCGTCCGTGACGATCCAGCCGGCGTTGCCGAAGCCCTGCGTGGCGTAGATGCCGGGGCCCACCTCCTCCGGCGCGGGCTCCCGCGGCCGGAAGTCCGGGTGGCCGCTGCGGTCCGGTTCCTGCGGTTGGGTCATGCTCCTCCTCCCTCCTGGTGCCGGATGCATTCTAGCAGACCGGGGGCTGCCCGTTGACAGCAAGCGGTCCGGGCGGCTACAACACGGGCACGGGGAGTTGAACGTGTACGTAATCGTAAGGGTAGAAGGAGGGGGAGTATGCCGGGCCCGCTGGCCGGAGTGAAGGTGCTGGACTTCTCAGAGATCATCGCGGCGCCGTTCTGCTGCATGCTGCTGAGCGACATGGGCGCTGAGGTGGTGAAGATCGAGCCACCGGGCGGGGAGCCGTGGCGGCTGTACGCGCCGGTGCTGCCGGCGGAGAGCAAGGGCTACATCTCGCTGAACCGCGGCAAGAAGGGCGTGGTGATCGATCTCAAGACGGAGGAGGGCCAGGCCATCGTCCGCCGGCTGGTGAAGGACGCGGACGTGGTGGTGATGAACTATCGCCCGGACGTGCCGGAGCGCCTGGGCCTCAGCTATGAGCAGCTCTCCGCCGTCAACCCGCGGCTCATCTACTGCGTGAACACCGCCTTCGGCCAGCGGGGCCCGGACGCCTACCGGCCGGGGTACGACATCGTCATCCAGGCCATGACGGGCATCATGGCCAGCGAGGGCAAGACCACGCCCAACGGCCTGCCCGCGCCGGTGGTCTCCACCCCGCTGGTGGACTACTTCACGGGGATGACCATGGTGGCCGCCATCTGCGGCGCCCTCTACTACCGGGAGCGCACCGGGAAGGGCCAGCGCGTGGACACCACCCTCCTGGGCGCGGCCCTGGCCATGCAGGGCGGCCGGTTCCTCCACATCGACGCCGTGGACATGGCGTGGAGCGACGGCTACACGGAGCGGCTCCGGGCGCTGCGGGCCGGCGGGGCCAGCTACCAGGACATCCTGTCCTACCAGACGGCGCGCCGGCCCCAGGTGCTGCCCGGCAACATCCACTACCGCTCTTACCGGACCAAGGACTCCTACATCATTGTGGCGTGCCTGAGCCGCGCGCTCCGGCTCAAGCTGTGCGAGGTCCTGGGCGTGGAGGACCCGCGCCTCCAGACCGACGAGTGGGACCCGAAGGCCGAGGACGCCCGCGAACGGCTCACGGCCATGGTCCAGCGCGCGGAGGAGGTGATGGCCTCCCGGACCACGGAGGAGTGGCTGGCCATCTTCGACAAGGCGGGCGTGCCGGCCGGCCCCGTGAAGTTCCTGGAGGAGCTGTGGGAGGACCCCCAGGTGCAGGCCAACGGGCTGGTGGTGGAGCTGGAGCACCCGCTGGTGGGCTCCATCCGCATGGCGGGCCCGCCCTTCACCTACAGCGAGACGCCCACGGCGGCCCAGGGACCCTCCCCCACGCTGGGCCAGCACACGGACGAGGTGCTGCGGGCCGCCGGCTACTCGGAGGAGGAGATCGCCGGGCTCCGCGCCCGGGGCGTGGTGGCCTGAGCCCGGCCGCCCTGGCCGTGGTATACTAGATCAGGCCTCCCCCTCATCGCGGGGGAGGCCTTTCCCGCGTTCGAGGCGGGAAGGACCCGCGTGGAGCGAGGTGACCATGCATGAAGACACCTGAGCACGCCGACGGCTACGCGTTGCGCGAGTCGTGGCGGCTGTTCCGCATCATCAGCGAGTTCGTGGAGGGGTTCGATGTCCTGCCCGCCGTGGCCCCTGCGGTGACCGTCTTCGGCTCCGCCCGCTGCGACGCGGACAGCGACCTCTACCGCAGCGCCTACGAGATCGGCCGGCGCCTGGGCGAAGCGGGCTTCTCCGTCATCACCGGCGGCGGGCCGGGGGTGATGGAGGCGGCTAACAAGGGGGCGCTGGAGGCGGGCGCCCACTCCGTGGGCCTGAACGTGGAGATCCCGCTGGAGGAGCGGCCCAACGGCTACACCACCACCGCCCTCACCTTCCGGTACTTCTTCGTCCGGAAGGTGATGCTGGTGAAGTACGCCACGGCCTTCGTGCTGCTGCCCGGCGGCTACGGGACGCTGGACGAGATGTTCGAGACGCTGACCCTGATCCAGACGGGCCGCATCGGTACGTTCCCGGTGATCCTCTTCGGCAGCTCCTACTGGGGCGGGCTGGTGGCCTGGCTGCGGGAGCAGGTCCGCGCGCAGGGGTACTGCGGCCCGGACGACCTGGAGATCTTCCACGTCACGGACGATCCGGAGGAGGTGGTCCGCATTGTCCGGGAGTGGCACAAGGCCCATGGGACGCCCGTGGACAACCTCCGGGGCGCCTAACGCACCCCGCGGGCGGCGTCATGGCGCCGCCGCCACCTCCACGTGTACCTCGGTCGCGACCGCGACCGTGCGATAGAGCGGTCAGCGGCCCTTGTACCGCTCCACCAGCCCCTCCGCCTGCTCCTGGGTGGCGCCGGCCACCTGGAACCGCAGGTAGATCCGCTGGAACCAGGAGGGCTCGCGCGCGTCCCGCAGCCCCTGGATCTCCGCCTCCACGCTCCGGACCGGCAGCCCCGCCTCCCGGGCGTAGCTCTCCACCAGCAGGACGCCGCAGGCGGAGATGCCCGCCAGGAACGCCTCCGCCGGGGTAATCTCCTCCCCCGGCCCTCCGGCGTGGATGGGCTCGTCGATGACCAGGGTGCGGTCACGGGCGCGGTTCTCGGCGCGGCCGGGCGTGCCCGTGGTGCGGGAGTGGACCAGGTTGATGATGAACTCCTGGGTCATGGCCAACCTCCTCGGCGGTACGCCGCTCCGGTGCGGGTCGGTCACGGCATTCTAGGCGCGGGCGGCGTGGCGTGGCAAGGCGGTGTCATCGCGGGATCGGGATGCTATACTGTCGCGCGGTGCGGGGGACGGAGGCACACTCGGGGGCACGGTGGCGGGCGGTCCTGGCGGCCCCGTTCCCCGTGGACGCAGGGATGGAGCTCTACCACTTCAGCGAGGAGCCGGACATCCAGATCTTCGTCCCGCGGCTGCTGCCGGCGGCGCACCGCGCGGGCCGGACCGATGTGGACGTGCCGCTGGTCTGGGCCATCGACGAGGAGCATGCGCCGCTCTACTACTTCCCGCGGAACTGCCCGCGCATCGCCTTCTGGCCGCGGCCGGACACCACGCCGGAGGATCGCGAGCGCTGGTGGGGCGAGCGGCGGTGCTCCATGGTGGCGTGCGTGGAGTGGGCCTGGCTGGACCGCCTGCGGGAGACCCGGCTCTACCGCTACACCATGCCGCCGGAGCTCTTCCGCTTCCACAGCGTTCCCGGGACGTGGGTGAGCCGGGAGGCGGTGGTGCCCCAGGCCGTGGAGCCCGTGGGCGACCTGCTGGAGGCGCTGCGGTCGGCGGGGGTGGAGCTACGGTTCATGCCGTCCCTCACGCCGCTGCGGGGCATGTGGGATACCACCATGCACACCTCCGGCATCCGGCTGCGCAACGCGCAGGGCTGGGAGTGAGGGCGGGGAGGGGCCGGTCGGTACATGACGTAACGAGGAGCGTGGGGCATGGAGCGGGAGACGGCGGAGGTACGGGTGGTCCGCGGCGCGAAGGCGGCGGGGACGGGCGCGGCGTCCGGCGCCATGGCGCGGCTGCCGGGCGTGGACGCCGCCGCGGGCGCCACGCGCCTCTGGCTGGGGCTGGCCGTGCTGCCGCCGGGGGCCGTCTCAGCGCCGCACCACCACGGGGAGGCGGAGACGGCGGCGTACGTCCTGCGCGGCCGGCTCCGCATCTCCTACGGTGAGGGGTTCCGCCGCCACGTGGAGGCGGGGCCCGGCGACTTCATCTTCGTGCCGGCGGGCCTGCCGCACATCGAGGCCAACGCCAGCGACGCGGAGCCGGCGGAGGTGCTGGCCGCCCGCTCTCCGGACAACATCGTGGTGAACCTCTAGGGGGTGGGGGATCTCGGTGTCGGGGGCTAGCGTGCCTCGCCGAAGACGCCGGCTCGTCCGAGGTCCAGCGGACCTTGCCGCACGATCCAGACGGACCGCCACCCCCCATGAAACATACGCTGGGCCTGTTCTGCCTCTTCCGGTGTCAAGGGACAGGGTTGGTTGGGGTCCCGCTTGCTCAGCAAGATCAGCGTGCACTGCGCGGTGGCTGCTGAACCGGGGTCTTGCAACGCCCACGTGTCTCGTCCCATTTGGCGCTCCCAGAAGATCTCGGGCAGCGGGAGGTACCAGCCGGGGGCATACTCGTACAGGAGCGCGGCCTGGCGGGTGGGCCAGAGGTAGGCGTAGGACCTGGCGGGGTTGAAGTAGACCAGGTACGGTGCGACCAGGGCGACGGCGAGGGCTGTGATGAGAAGCGGACGCCGACGTTCCACGCCCATGACGGCCGCCTCCAGGAAGGGTAAGGCCAACGGGATCAGCCACATGGTGTAGCGGCTCACGCGCTCTGTGCCACCGCTGTTGACGTTGAGCGCCTGCGTCATGCCGTACATGAAGGTGGGCCCGCTCACCGCGCAGCAGAGGGTGGTTAGCTTCAGGTCCAGATCGGCGGGCCGACGCGCCCGGGTCAACAGCAGTGCGGCGGCCCCGAGAACGGTCAGGACAGCGAGGGCCGGCATCCAGGCCACGAGCCCGATGTTTGGATCGAGGAGGACCGCTAGGTACTCGCGCACTCCGGGGATGTGCGAGCGCGTGGTTCCGGCAGCCAGGGTGGGCGACCAGACGCCCAGCCGCCATAGGTAATACAC
>DATCLE010000311.1:0-7007 GCA_036564075.1 Dehalococcoidia bacterium | reverse complement strand
TGAGCCTGGCGTCGGCGCCGCTGTTCGTGGGCGACATCCTGCGCGACGAGCTGTTCGCCAAGAAGGACGCGGTGATCCTCACCAGCGCCACCCTCACCACCGGCGGGCGGTTCGACTACGTGAAGCAGCGGCTGGGGCTGGCGGAGGCGTCGGAGCTGGCCCTGGGCTCCCCCTTCGACTACCGCCGCGCGGCGCTGATCCTGCTGCCGTCCGACATGCCGGAGCCCAACGGGCGCGGCTACGCCCAGGCGGTGGAACGCGCCATTGTGGACCTCTGCCGGGCCAGCGGCGGGCGGGCGCTGGCGCTGTTCACCTCCCACGCGGCGCTGCGGGCGGCGCGGCGGGCCGTGCGGGAGCCCCTGGCGCGGGAGGAGATCACGGTGCTGGCCCAGGGGGTGGACGGCACCCCCCGGGAGCTGCTGAACCGCCTGAAGAGCGAGCCCCGCACGGTGGTGCTGGGGACGGCCAGTTTCTGGGAGGGCGTGGACGTGGTGGGCGAGGCGCTCTCCCTGCTGATCATCGCCAAGCTGCCGTTCTCCGTGCCCACGGAGCCCATCTTCGCCGCGCGCTCCCAGCACTTTGAGGAGCCGTTCCTGGAGTACGCGCTGCCGCAGGCGGTGCTCCGCTTCAAGCAGGGCTTCGGGCGGCTCATCCGCCAGAAGACGGATCGCGGCGCCCTGGTGGTGCTGGACCGCCGGCTCCGCAGCAAGGCGTACGGGCGGCTGTTCCTGGAGTCGCTGCCCGCCTGCACGGTGCGGGAGGCCCGGCTGGCGGCCCTGCCGGACTACGTGGCCCGCTGGTTGGGCGGGGAGGCCCCAGCGTGAGCGCCGTCCTCCGGTCGCTGACGGCGGCGGGGCCGCGGGTGCGCCTCCGGCCGCTGGCAGAGGGCGACCGGCCGCTGGTGGAGCCGTGGCTGGCCGAGGCGGCCGCCGCGGTCCGCGGCCGGGGCGCGCCGCGGGAGCCCTGCGGCTTCCAGGAGCTGGTGCGGGCCCTGGCGGCGGACGGGTGGTCTGCCCTCTTCGCGCTGGACCTGGGGGACGGCGAACCCAGCGGCCTCCTGGGCTGCCAGCTTGCCCCGGACGGCGACTGGTGCACCTTCACCTTCGCGGCGCTGCGCGCGGGGCGGCGGGTGACCGGCTACGGCGGCGAGGCGGTGCTGGCGCTGGAGCGGCGGCTGCGGGAGGCGGGCCTGGCGGCGCGGTTCCGGGCCGGCGTACCCCACGGGAACGGCCTGGCCGTCTACTTCTGGCTTCGGATAGGCTACCGGCCGCTGCTGCGCTCCGCGTGGGAGGCGGGCTTCGCACCCGGCCGGACGTGGATGGTGCGGACGGAGCCGTGATCTGCGGGCTCAGCGGACCGGTGCCGGCGGGCCGGGCGTGACGGCCGCCGCCGGGTCCCGCGTGGGCTGCGAGCACGACACCGGCAGCCAGACCAGCCCGCCGTCGCGCTGGAGCCCCGCGCACCGCTGGAGGTAGACCCCCGGCGGGCCGAAGCGATCCTGGGTGGCGTCGCGGCGCAGCAGGATCTCGCCGGACCGGGTCACCAGGTACCGGGTGCTGATGGGGTCCCCCTCGTCCGTCAGGGCCAGGCTGCTGAAGACGGCCGGCCTGCCGGCTTGGTACGCCTGCCAGAGGCACTCCCGCGCCGCGCGGTCCAGCCCCTGCCCGTGCCCGTAGCGCTCGATGCCGCACTCCCGGACGCCGCCCTCCGGCGCCGGGTCGCCGGCCTCCGGCACCGGCTCCGAGCAGCCGGTGAACCGGAAGAGATCCCGCGGGTCCGGCTCCACGCCGGTGCAGGTGGAGCGGAAGATGCCGAAGCGGCCGAAGCGGTCCTGGGAGTCCTGGTAGACCAGCACCCGGTCCGGCGCCAGCAGGGTGTAGGTGGTGGTGACGGGGGCGCCCTCCTCCGTGATCTGCCGCGTGACGAACTCCACCGGCTCGCCCCGCTGGTACGCTTCCCAGACGCACCGCCGGACCACCATGTCCGGCCCTGTCCCAAGCCCCTGATCCTCCAGGCCGCAGAAGCGCAGCCGCGCCAGGTCGATGGAGCTGGCCGTCTCCTCCGGCGGCAGTGGCGGCACCCGCCGGTCGTCGGCGGCGTCGCAGGCCAGGGCCAGCAGGGCCAGGCAGGCGGCCGCCACCGGGAGCCAGGTGCGTGCGGTCACGGGCGTCACCCCCTCTCAGGGAGAGAGACGCCCGCGGGCGTCCTGCGGTTCCCGGTGGGCTCGCGTTCGGGCCTACTGCGGGCTGCGGCGCCGGCTCACAATGGCGCGGGTGAGCAGGTGGGCCGCGCTGAAGGAGAGGAGGAAAACGGCGCCCCAGAACAGGATGACGGCGGGCAGCCCGGAGCCGGTGGCCAGCGCCATGAGGATGACGCCCAGGGCGAAGGCCAGGGCCACAGGCACGCTCAGCCACTGGGAGAGGCCGGGCAGCCCCGGCACCGCCGCGGTGCGGCCGGGGTCCTGCCGGTTGCGACGCTTCTTGTTGCTGCGAGGCATGGCCGGAGCGCTCCACCGGCGCGCCGTCTCCCCGGCCGCCGGTCCCGGCACCAGTCTACCACAGGACGGCGCTCCGCCGAAGATATCGCCCGGTTGGGGCAGGAACGGATGGCGGCGGCGGGGCACCATACCGCTGTCGGCGCGGTGCCGTGGTAGGATGGACGGGCGGGACACCGCGGGAGAGGAGGCCCCCATGGCCATGATCGAAGAACGGGACGCCGCGTACCTCCGCGAGCAGTTCCAGCAGCGGCTGGCCGACGACGTGACCATCGACTACTTCACCCAGCACCAGTCGGTGCTGACGGTCCCCGGCCAAGAGTGCGCCTACTGCGCGGAGACGGGGCAGATCCTGGAGGAGCTGGCGGCGCTCACGCCCAAGCTGCACGTGGTCACCCACGACTTCGTAGCGGAGCGGGAGCTGGCGGAGCGGCTGGGCGTGGACAAGATCCCGGCGCTGATCTTCCGGGGCAAGAACAAGGGGGCCATGCGCTACTTCGGCATCCCCAGCGGGTACGAGTTCGCCACCCTAGTGGAGGACGTCATCGACGCCTCCACCGGCGAGCACGGGCTCTCCCGGGAGACGGCGGCGTGGCTCTCGGACCTGGACCGGGACCTCCACATCCAGGTCTTCGTCACCCCCACCTGACCGTACTGCCCCCAGGCGGCCAGGCTGGCCCACAGGATGACGCTGGTGAGCGAACGGGTGACGGCGGATGTGATTGAGGCCATTGAGTTCCCGCACCTGGTGCAGAAGTACCGGGTGATGGGCGTGCCGAAGACCGTGGTGAACGAGCAGCACGAGGTGGTGGGAGCGGTGCCGGAGGCGCGGCTCCTGGCCACCCTGAAGCAGGCCGCCGGCCCTGCCCGGTAGCCGGGAGGGGTGACGCATGACGTGGGAGACGGAGCAGCAGCGGACGGAGGCGGAGCAGCGGGCCCTGGACGAACTGTCCAAGCGCATCGGGACCCTCTCGGACGTGCCGGAGCGCGCCACGGTCCGCACGGTGTTCGGGGAGCCCATCCGGATCGGGGAGCGGACCATCATCCCCGTGGCCCAGGTATCGTACATGGTGGGCTTCGGGATGGGCCGCGGCACGGGCCCCGGCGCGGGCGGCGGCCCGGCGTCCAGCGGCGGCGGCGGGGGTGGCGGCACGCGGGTGCAGGCGAAACCCCTGGCCCTCTGCGAGGTGAGCCCGGACGGCGTGCGGATGATCCCGGTGATGGATCAGACGCGCATCGCTGTGTGGGGCATCGTCTCCGGGATGGTCATGCTCTGGCTGATCACGCGGCTGATCCGGGCGCTGCTGAAGTAGCGGCCGCGCCCGGCCCGGCGCTCTGCGGCCTCACGCCGTGCCCGGCAGGGTGCGGTAGTCCGGCATGCGTTCCGCTGCGCACACGGCGCAGACGTGGACCATGCCTCAACAGCCCTCTGAGAAGAGGGAGACCGGCACCAGCACGCCGCAGTCACGGTCGCCGTAGCGCACGTCCTTCACGAAGTGGAAGCGGCGCTCGCAGAAGGTACAGCGCACGGAGTTCCGTTCGTCCTGCGGGCCGCCGCAGATGCGGCAGCGGTCGTCGTCCATCGCCCTATCCCTCCCGGTTCCTGTCCCACTCTACCAGCCCGGGCCGTCGCCGTCCAAGGGCGGCCCCGTCCCTTGCCGCGGTCCGGCGCCCCGTGCCATAGTAGGGGCCGCAGAGTCCGCCGGGCGGCCCCGCCCGGCGTCCAGCGGGGGAGGAGCCATGGCGACCATGAAGGCGGCCGAGGCGCTGGTGGCGGCGCTGCGGTCCGAAGGGGTGGACACGGTCTTCGGCATCATCAGCATCCACATGCTGGAGGTGTACGACGCCATCGGGCGCCGGGGGGATGTGCGGCTGGTGGTGCCGCGGCACGAGCAGGCGGCCGCTCTCATGGCCGACGGCTACGCCCGCGCCACGGGCAGGGTGGGCGTCTCCCTCTCCAGTACGGGTCCCGGCGCCGCCAACGCCATGGGCGGCCTCTTCGAGGCGTGGGCGAGCTCCTCGCCCGTGCTGCACCTCACCAGCCAGGTCCCCTCGGACCTGCTGGGCCGGGGCAAGGGCCCGCTGCACGAGGCGAAGGACCAGGCCGGGATGTTCCGCGCGGTGGCAGACTGGGTCGCCACCCTCACGGAGCCGGCCCAGTTCCCCGGCGCCGTGCATGAGGCGTTCCGCCGCCTCCGCTCCAGCCGACCCCGGCCCGTGGTGCTGGAGCTGCCGGTGGACCTCCAGAGCGCGGAGATCGCGGCGCCGGCGGACCTGGAGGAGCCGGCCGCCGCGTCCCGGCCGGAGCCGCCGGCGGGGCGGGTGGCCGCCGCCGCGGCACTGCTGACGTCGGCCGCGCGGCCGGTGCTCCTGGCCGGAGGCGGCGTGGTGGCCGCGGACGCCGCCCCGGAGCTGCTGGCCCTGGCGGAGCGGCTGGAGGCGCCGGTGCTCACCACGCCCGGCGGCCGCGGCGCCTTCCCGGACGACCACCCGCTGGCCCTGGGCAACCTGCTCACGGAGCCGGGCGTGGCCGCCCTCCTGGCGGAGAGCGATGTCCTGCTGGCGGTGGGCACCCGGCTCTCCGGGCAGCCCACGGCCAACTGGACGGTGAAGCTGCCGGCCCGGCTGGTGCACGTGGACGTGGACCCGGAGGTCATCGGCCGGAACTACCCGGCGGCCGTGGCCCTGGTGGGGGACGCCAAGGTCACCCTGGCGTCGCTGCTGGCGCGGCTGGACGGCCGTCCCCGCTCCGCCGGGCCCTCCATCCGGGAGACGGTGAAGGGCATCCGGGACGCCGCGCGGCAGCGGGCGGAGGCGGCCTACCCCTTCCTGATGGCCGCGGCCGACGAGATCCGCGCCCGCACGGCGCGGGACGCCGTGGTGGTGGCGGACGCCACCATCCCGTCCTACTTCGCCGTGAACCGCCTCATGCCGGTGTACGAGCCCCGCACCTTCATGTACCCCCACGGCTCCAACGCCATCGGGCCCAGCGTGCCGCTGGCCTTCGGCGCCAAGGTGGGACGGCCGGACCGCCAGGTGGTGACGGTGGTGGGCGACGGGGGTTTCATGCTGAACTGCGCGGAGCTGGCCACGGGCGTGCAGGAGCGCCTGGGCGTCCCCATCCTCCTGTTCAACGACGGCGGCTACGGCATCCTGCGGCGGATGCAGCAGCGCCAGTTCCAGGGGCGGCACATCGGCGTGGACCTGCACACGCCGGACTTCCCGGCACTGGCGCGGGCGTTCGGCGCGGAGGGGGTGCGCGTGGAGTCGACGGACGCTATGGGGGCTGAGCTGGAGCGGGCGCTAGGGCGGGACGTGCCCACCCTCATTGAGGTGCGCGTCCCCTAGGGCGGACCTACCGCCGGCGGCGGCGCCGCTCCCGCACCAGGTCCGCCGCGCGGGTGTCGCTGCGCCGGGCGTACCGCTTGCGCGGCGGCCGCTCCGCCTCGATGCCCGGCGCCGCCCCGCGGAGGCACGGCCCGCAGGCAAACTCCAGCGCCAGGAACTCCTCGTTGATCCAGACCTCGCCGCAGTCCTTGCCCGGCGTGTCCATGCGCATCACCAGGTGGAACCGGTTCCCGCACCGGTTGCACGTGGCCACGTTGGGCTCCGTCAGCGGCTCGCCACAGGTCACGCAGCGTTCGTTCACGGCCTCTCCGAATCCCTCCCGGGCGCCTGGGTGGGGCCCTCCCTCCATCCTACCCCTCGCGGGGCCCGGACGCCAGGAGCCGGGCGGCCAGCGACCGCTCGTCCGCGGCTGAGCGGACCTCCCCGTCCAGCCGGGCGCGGCGGAGCTGCCGCAGGATCTCGCCCATCTGGGGGCCCTCCGGCACGCCCATGGCGGCCAGGTCCCGTCCCGTCAGGTGGGGGCGGACGTGGCGCCACGCCGTCAGGTAGCGGCGGAGCACGTCCGCGGCGGCGTCCCGGCGGGCCAGCGCCACGGCCCAGAGGCAGGCCGGCGGGCGGCCGTCCAGCAGCGCCGCCGCCCGGCTGGGGCGCAGCCCCGGCTCCGCCAGCACGTCCGCCAGCGCCGTCACCGCCGGCACGCAGGCCAGGACCGTCGTCTGCCGCCCCGTCAGGTGCAGCCGCGCGGCGATCCGCGCCGCCTCCTCCGCCGAGGCCTCCAGCGCCAGCGCCGCCCAGCAGACCAGCGGCCGGGCCTCGTCCGGCACCTCCCGGCGGGCCTGGCGGTAGACCTCCGCCTCCTGCGGGCCGAACCTGAGGGCCGGGTCCACGGCGGCCAGCAGCCCCAGCTCATCGCAGCGGCGCAGCAGCGCCTCCGGGGCCTCCTCCTCCAGCATCCGCTCGATCTCATGCCGGATGCGGGCGCCGGAGATAGTCTCCAGGTACGCGCGGTCGCGCTCCAGCAGCACCAGCGTCTCCGGCTCCAGGCGGAAGCCAAGCCGTCCGGCGTAACGGACGGCGCGCAGCATGCGGGTGGCGTCATCCCGGAAGCTGTCCGGGTGGAGCACCCGCACCAGGCGGGCCTCCAGGTCCGCCAGCCCGTGGAAGG
>DATCLE010000310.1:0-9563 GCA_036564075.1 Dehalococcoidia bacterium | reverse complement strand
GGAGGGGGCCGCGCCGCGCTATCGCTCAGGGGCCGGGCGTGGGGTCGCGCCCCGGCCGGCGTGCCGCGTGCCCGCCGTCGCGTCCGGCGCTCGGGGGGTGCCGGCGCCCCGACCGTTCCCGCCCTGCGCGCCGGAGCACCGACCCCGCCCGGCCGCATCCCCGGAGCTGCGGGGTTGCCACCGGCGGCTCCCTCAGCATGACCCAGGCGGCCCGCGGGACTAGCCCCGAATTCGGTGGAGGGAGTGAGTGGATCTCGGCGGGGCCTAGAACAGCGTGGGCTTCCGGGCGGTGAAGGCGTAGAGCTGAGCGGGGCGGCCGGCGCCGCGGGCGTACCGCCGGCCGGTGGGGCGGATGATGCCCAGGGAGAGCATGCGCTTGCGGAAGTTCCGCTTGTCCAGCCGGCGGGCGAGGATGGACTCGTACACCGCCTGGAGCTGGGACATGGTGAACTCCTCCGGCAGCAGGGAGTACGCCACGTTGCTGTACTCCAGCTTGGCGCGCAGGCGGCGGAGGGCGTACTCCACCACCCGCCGGTTCTCGAAGGCCAGCGGCGGCAGGTCCGCCACCCGGTGCCAGGCGGGCTGCCACTCGTTCCGCTGGGCCAGCTTGGCCTGTCCGGGGTCCACCAGCGCGAAGTAGGTGACGGCCACGGAGCCGGTGTCCGGCCGGGGGTCCAGCCCGGAGAAGGTGTAGAGCTGCTCCAGGTAGACGTCTGCCACGCCGGTCTCCTCCACCAGCTTGCGGGCGGCCGCCAGGTCCAGGCTCTCCCCCTGGTCCAGCACGCCGCCGGGGAGCGCCCACTGGTCCTTGAAGGGCTCTGCGCTGCGGCGGATGAGCAGCACCTGGAGCGCGCCGTCGCGGACGGTGAGGATGACCACCAGCACCGCCACGGTGATCTGCTGGCGGCGTGGGGCGGCGGGGGCGGGCCGGGGGACGTGCTGGCCGGTCATGGTTGCGTGCTCGGGTCCGCGGGGCCGTCCGCTTCCCTCAGAGGAGGGCGATGGCGCGGGAGGCGGACCGCACCCGGGCCAGCCGGCCCTGGAGGGACCAGGGGCCGGTCTTCTCCACGTGGACGTCCACCAGGTCGCCCGTGGCGCAGTCCCCGGTGAAGTGGACCAGCTTGCCGGAGCGCGTGCGGCCGAAGTGCTTGCCGTCCTTCTGCCCCTCCACCAGCACCTCCACCTCCAGGCCCAGCAACGGGGCATTGATCTCCGCGGCAATGCGCTCCTGCACCGCCTCCACCACGTGCAGGCGCTCCATCTTCACCTGGTGCGGCACGTCGTCCGGCATGGTGCGCCAGGCGATGGTGCCGGGCCGGGGCGAGTAGGCCGCTACGTGGACCTTGTCGAACCGCAGCTCCTCCAGCAGCCGGACGGTATTGCGGAACTGGGCCTCCGTCTCGCCGGGGTAGCCCACAATGACGTCCGTGGTGATGGCCGCCTGGGGCATGGCCCGCCGCACGGCCTCCACCTTCTCCACGTACTCCGCCACCGTGTAGCCCCGGCGCATGGAGCGTAGCACCGCGTCGTCGCCGGACTGGACGGGGAGCGAGAACCACTCGCACACCTTGGGCAGTTCGGCGATGGCGTCGATGATCCGCTGGGTCATGTCCGGCGGGTAGGAGGTGAGGAAGCGGATGCGGTCCAGCTCCGGCACGTCGTGGATGGCGCGCATGAGGTCGCCCAGGTCCGGGCGGTCCGGCAGGTCGTGCCCGTAAGCCTCCACCGTCTGGCCCAGCAGCGTCACCTCGCGGACGCCGCGCCGCGCCACCGCCGCCACCTCGCGCCGCACGTCGTCGATGGTGCGGCTCCGCTCGCGGCCGCGCCGGTACGGGACAATGCAGTACGTGCAGAACTTGTTGCAGCCGTGGATGACGGGCACGTAGTGGGTGGGGCCGGACGGCTCCGGGATGACCGCCGGCCAGAACTCGCCGCCCAGGTCCTCCTCCGGCTGGACCAGCTCCATGATGGGCTCGAACTGCTGGGGCCGGGCGAAGACGTCCACAAAGGGGAAGCGGCGGCGGAGGTCGTCGTGGCGGATGCCCACCATGCAGCCCATGACGGCGATCTTCACGGGCTTGCGCTGCTTGAGCCGCCGCAGCACGCCCAGCTTGCCGTAGGCCCGTTCCTCCGCCCCCTGGCGGACGGAGCAGGTGTTGAGGACCACCAGGTCCGCGGACTCCGCGTCCTCAGTGGGGCGCCAGCCCAGGCGGTTCAGGCCCGCGGCCAGCTTCTCGGAGTCCGCCACGTTCATCTGGCAGCCGACGGTCCAGATGTGGTACGTGCCCATGGTGCGTTCCCTGGAAAGAAGACGCCCCTTCCGGCAAGGGGCGGCGCGGCTTCGGCTGGACGGTGTCTGCCGGATCGCCTCCGGCGTGCCGGTGGTGTGGCGGAGGGAATGGGATTCGAACCCATGACCCCCAAACGGGGGTAACCGCTTAGCAGGCGGCCGCACTAGACCACTATGCGATCCCTCCACGCCCCGCCCGTCTCCGGACGGACGCCGGATGGCGATCCGGCAGGCAAACCCGGGGGCGGTCCGCCTCCGGGCGCTCACGGAAATTCTACCACGGACCCGGCGGCCCTTCAAGGCGAACGTGGGCGCCGGCCGCCGCCCCGGCCTCCCGCTCCACCTGCGCCACGAACGCCCGCACGTCCCGCGGGCTGCGGAGGATCACCACGTCCTTCTCCCGCGCGTGCTCCCCCAGGGTCGCCAGGTGCCGTGGGCGGCTCTCGGCGTGCCACCGCCAGATCCAGGACAGGAACTCCCAGTCCACCTTCTCCGGGCAGCCGGGCGCGATGTCCGGCCGTACGCGGCCGGCGTAGCGGACCCGCCGCCACAGGACCCGCCAGAGGCAGCGCCACCGCGGCAGGTCCAGGAAGACCACCGTGTCCGCCCGGGCCAGGCGCGTCTCCAGGGTCCGGCTGTAGTTCCCATCGATGACCCAGGCATCGCCCCGGACGGCCTCGTCGTGCAGGGCGCGCCACTCCTCCTCCGGCGCCTCCACCCAGCCGGGCCGCCAGAAGAGGGCGTCCATGTGGACCACCGGCAGGCCCAGGATCTCCCCCAGCCGGCGCGCCAACGTGGACTTCCCGGACCCGGACGAGCCCATGACGGCGATGCGCCGCATGGCCGGCCGGCGGGGAGGCCCGGGCGGGGGGCCCTCCTCCGGCACCATGCTCCCTCCTCCCGCCCGGCTGCGGGCCGGGCTGCTGAGGGAGGATACCGCCCCCTCCCCGGAAACGCAACCGGGGCCCGTACGGGCCCCGGCATGCTCCGTGGCACCCTGGTCTCGGTGCGGGCTGCGGCCTAGCGGCGGCCGCGGAGGCGGGGGTCCAGCACGTCCCGTAGGGCGTCGCCGAACATGTTGAAGCCGAACACGGCCAGCCCGATGGCGAGGCCCGGGAAGATGGCCAGGCCCGGCTGCTTGGACATGTACTCCCGCCCGTCCAGGCTCAGCATCTGGCCCCAGGAGGGCTCTCCGTCCGGTCCGAAGCCCAGGAAGCTGAGGCTGGCCTCCGCCAGGATGACGCCGCCCAGGGAGATGGTGGCCGTCACCAGCACCAGCGGCAGGACGTTGGGCAGCACGTGGACGAAGATGATCCGCGGCCCCCCGGCGCCCAGCGCCCGGGCGGCCTCCACGTAGGGCGTGGCCATGGTGGCCAGCGCCGCCGAGCGGATGACGCGGGACTGCCCGGCAATGATCAAGATGCCGATGGCCACCACCATGGCCAGCACCATATCGATGTCCGGCATCCGCCGGGCAATGCCCAGCAGCGTGATGAGGATGATGAGGCCCGGCATGGCCTGCCAGGCGTCCACGAAGCGCTGGATCAGCTTGTCGCCCCAGCCGCCCAGGTAGGCGCTGGTGATCCCCAGCAGCGCCGCGCCGGTGGAGCCCAGCGCCACCGCGCCGAAGCCCACGTACATGGAGATGCGGGCGCCGTGGATCAGGCGGGAGAGCGTGTCCTTGCCGTTCCGGTCGGTCCCCAGCAGGTGCTCCCGGCTGGGCCCCTCCAGCGAGTTCCGGAGGTCGATCTTGTCCGGCGGATAGGGGGCAATGGCGTCCGCCAGGAGCGCCGTGGCCACCAGGCTCAGCACAATGATCATCCCCAGGAATCCCAGCGGCTTCTTCCGGGCGAAGGACAGCAGCCAGAGCAGGGCCCGTACCGGCCGCGGCCGTTCACGGGCCGGCAGCCACCCCGCATCGACGGTCTCGGCAATGGAAGGGTACGCCACGGCGCCACCTCCTGGTTAGTACCGGATCCGGGGATCCAGGTAGGCGTAGGAGAGGTCCACCAGCAGGTTGGACATCACGATCAGGACGGCGAAGATCAGGTTCGTGGACATAATGACCGGGTAGTCCAGGTTGCCCACGGAGGAGACCAGGTACCGTCCCATGCCCGGCAGCCCGAAGATGCTCTCGAAGATGGCGGTCCCGGCGATGAGGGTGGGCAGGCTCAGGCCCAGCACCGTCACCACCGGCAGGAGGGCGTTGCGCAGGGCGTGCCGGAGCACCACCGCCTGGTCAGACAGGCCTTTGGCCTGGGCGGTGCGGATGTAGTCCTGCCGCAGCACCTCCAGCATCTGCGTGCGCACAATGCGGATGAGGCCGGCGCTGGGCGTGAGGCCGATGATGAGCGCCGGCATCAGCATGATCTTGACGTGGGCCACGGGGTCCTCCCAGATCTGGGCAAACTCCAGGGGCGGCGCCCAGTTGAACCAGACGGAGCCCAGCACAATGATGAGGATGGCGATCCAGAAGCTGGGGACGCTGTCCAGCAGGATGGCCGTGGTGCGGAAGGTGTAGTCCGGCCAGCGGTCCTGCAGCACGGCGGCCACCACGCCCAGCGGCACGGAGATGAGGACGGAGGAGATGAGCCCCACCAGCCCCAGCTCCACGGACACGGCCAGCCGGCTCTTCATCTCCGTGGTGATGGCCCGGCCGTTGAACAGGGAGTGGCCCAGGTCGCCCCGGAGCAGATCGCCGATCCAGGAGAGGTACTGCTTGGGGAGTGACTCCGTCAGCCCGTACTCCTCCCGCAGCTTCTGCATCAGATCCGGGTCGTTGCGGCCGTACTCGCCGGCGATGATGTCCACCGCATCGGCGTAGGCCAGCGGCACCACCACGCGCAGCAGCGTGAACACGATGATCGTGACGAGGAAGAGGGTGACCACGGCCAGCATCAGCCGCTGGACAACGTACCGTCCCATCTCATGCCCCCTGGGGGTGGTGTCAGGCAGCGCGCCCCGGTCCGGACCGGGCGGCGCCGGGGCCGGGCCCCGGCGCCGCCGCGGCGGCTACGCGGTGTGCTTGCTCTGGTCGTACCACCAGTAGATGAGGGTCTCGCTGGGGGCGGTGTAGGCGTGGTAGGCCCGGTAGTACCCGATGTTGCCCACCCACGGCCAGTTCACGCTGAAGCCTTGGGACTGGCCGGGGTACGGCACAATGAGCATCTGCTCCGCCATGTACCGCTGCCACTCCTTGACCAGCTCAATCCGGCGCTCCTCGTCCTCCACCTCCGTCATCTGCTGCTCAATGAGCCGGTCGGAGCGGGAGTCGCCGTTGCGGCCGCCCAGGGCCGTCTTCTGGCGGGCGCCCTGGCTGTGGTAGTACGCCATCATGTACTGGCCCACGTCCGGGTACGTGGTGAACGCGCCCACCACAATGCCCTGGAAGTCCCCTTGGCCGAAGTAGTACTTGGGCAGGTACTCCGTGGCGTAGTCCGGGTTCACCTGGTTGAGGCGGAACATCCCGCCGTCCTCCAGGAAGCCCTTGAACACCTCCGCGTGCCGGGGGAACGTGGTGCCGTACTGCGGCGTGCTGATGAAGATGATGTCCGTCTGGATGCCGTTGGGGTAGCCGGCGGCCTCCAGCAGCTTCTTGGCCTCCGCCGGGTCGTACTTGAAGTACTTCCCGTTGTCGCCGAACTCGTCGCTCCGCGGGTCCATCCAGAACCCCTCGAAGCCGGAGGAGATGTTGCTGTGCCAGCGCACCTCCACCGGCCAGCCAGCCGCCTCAAAGGCCGGGGTGTTGTAGAAGTTGGCGATCCAGGCGTCCCGGTCGATGAGCATGGAGACCGCCTGCCGCACCCGCGGGTCCCGGAAGGGGGAGCCCTCCTGGAGCCCGAAGTAGATGCCCCAGCAGGCGCGGTCGAAGTCGCTCAGGAACAGGTTGAGCTCCGGCAACTCCCGCTTGACATCGATGATGTCCTCCTGCCGGATGGCGTAGCTCCAGACCTGCTTCGCCCGGAACTGCGCCAGGATGGACTGGTACTCCGGCACAATGGGGTAGTCGAACCCGTCCAGGAAGACCTTGTCGGCGTTCCACCAGTCGGGGTTCTTGCGGTACTCGAACTTGACGCTGCGCTCGTAGTTCTGGAGGATCCACGGCCCGGCGCCGCGGGTGTCGTTCCGCGGGTCGAACTGGCCGTCGGACTCCTGCGGCATGATGGACAGGTAGGGCGAGAAGGCCAGGGACCGCAGGAGCGGCGCGAAGGGCTCCTTGGTGCGGATGACCACCGTGGATTTGTCCGGCGCCTCGATGCTGGTGACGGGCGCCGCCGGGTTGGCGGAGTTGGCGAAGTCCCGCCGGGAGATGGAGCTGGCTTCGAACTTCTTCCAGGAGAAGACCACGTCGTCCGCGGTGATCGGCCGTTTGTTCGTGGGCGGACGCGCGTCCCACACGGCGTTGGGCCGGAGCTTCAGCACCAGCCGCGTGGGCTCCACAAACTCGTACTCCGCCGCCAGGCCCGGCTCCACCTCGCCGGTGGCGGGGTTATCGCCCTCGCCCGGCTTGTAGTGGAGCAACCGCGGGTAGATCCAGCCCGCCACCACGTGGGCCGTGAAGGAGGGTGAGGCCAGCGGGTCCAGGTTGGTGACGTCCGCGGTGGTCACGCCCTGGTAGATGCCGCCGCGGGTGGCTCGGTCGCTGGTGTTGACCCGTGGGGTGAGGACGCTGGGCGTGACCTCCTCCTCCCCACCGCCGCCTTCGCCGCACCCCAGCAGCGTGGCGCCGGCCAGCCCCACGGCACCTCCCGCCGTGGCCTGCAGGAACCGCCTCCGACTCACCGCCCTGCGCTGGAGCCTGATCCAGTAGTTGTCCTCCTGCATGCCGTACCTCCCCCTGGTACTCTCACGTGCTCGTAAGAGTGAGAGTGATGGTGCGATTATAATGCCGGGTCAAAGGTTGTCAAGCGGCCCTTCCGCGCCCCTGTCGCCTCCCACGCGCCGCGGCCCGGCGGGGGAGCGGCGCTGGCCGCCGCTGGCCGGCCCTGGTCACCGGTGGCTCCGCTCCGCGGCCAGGGCGGCCTCCAGGATGGCGCCGGCCGTGGGGTCCTGCCCCCACTCCAGCACGTCCCGGAACGCAGACGGCGGGACCAGGCAACGGAACGCGGTCTCGAAGGCGGGCCGGAAGGGGTGGAGCGCCACCCGCGCCCAGTAGCGGGCGTGGTACCCCGTCCGCCGGCCGCCCGGGTGGTCCGGGGCGTCGAAGCGGCTGCTGCCCGGGTAGGCCCGGCGGGTGACCTCCCCGCAGATCTCCTCCCACACCTCCCGCGCCAGCGTCTCCTCCGGCGTTTCCCCCGGCTCGCGGCCGCCGCCGGGGAGCCACCACGCCCGCCCGCTGCCGGAGACCAGGACAACGCGGCCGTCCGCCGCCGTGCAGACGGCGTGGACGCGGGTCAGCAGGCCATCGGGCGGGACGAAGGGCGTGGGCAGCCCCGTGGCCGTCACGCGGCGGCCCTCCACCACAAGGACGCCGGTCACGGGCACGGCACGGCTCCTGGCGGTACGAGACGGCCGGCGTCCCGCTGCGGAGCCTGGAGGGTAGCGGCGCCGCGGGTCCGCTGTCAAGCGCCCCCCGGCCTGTGGGAGCGCCCGGCGGGGGGCAGCGCCAGACGCCGGAGGCTGGTACCATGGAGGTGGGAGACGTGGGCGCCCGGCCGCCCCGTCCACCGTCCTACCGCTGAGGAGGACCTCCGTGCGACCGTTCCGACTCGCGGCCGCTGCCGCCGCGCTGCTCCTGGCCCTGCTCCCCGCCGCCGTCCTGGCCGACGAGGTCACCCGGACCGTGGGCGACTACCAGATCACGGTCCGCTACGCCCACGAGCCGCCGTACCTGGAGGAGGGGAACGCCCTGGTCCTGGAGGTGACGGACCGGCGGACGGGACAGCCGGTGCCCGGCCTAGAGCGGACCCTGACGGTGGAGGGCGCGGTGGTGGTGGAGCAGACCCGGCGGGCCTCGCCGGTGCCCCTGCGGGCCGTGCCGGACCAGCCCGGCCGGTACGAGGGCGTCTTCGTCCCGCCGGCCCTGGGGGAGTACAGCTTCCGCATCACCGGCACCATCGGCGGCACGCCGGTGGACGAGACGTTCCGCTCCGGCGAGGGCGGCCTGCCGGAGGTGGTGCCGCGGGAGGGGCTGGACTTCCGCGCCCCGGGCTCCCTTCTGGCATCGGCGCTGCTGGTGCTCTACGTGATCGGTGTGGGCGTCATCGTGGCCGCCGGGTGGCTGCGCCGTCGGGCGGGCACCCGGCACGTGACGGAGTAGCGCGGCGGGACCGCCGCACGGCTCCGGCGACGCCGCGCCGCCGTCGCGCTCCCACCATGCCGCCGCCCGGCGCTGCCCGTGCACCCACGCGTCGCCCCTCAGCAGCAGGACGGCTCGCCCCGGCCGGGCGTGTATCTACCATTAATTAAAGTAATTGAAGAGCACGCGGGGCAGCCGGCGCGACGGTACGGCGGGCGCGCCGAAGGGGCCGGGCGCGTCACGCCCGGCCCCTTCACGTTCGTTGCCGGGGCGCTGCTACAGTAGGCCGCGCTCCTTCAGCACCCGCTCCATGGTGAGGCCGATCTCCGCCGGGCTGTCGCAGATGACGGCCCCGGCCTCCCGCAGCGCCTGCTTCTTGGCCTCCGCCGTCCCCGTGTTCCCGGCGATGATGGCCCCCGCGTGGCCCATGCGGCGGCCCGGCGGCGCCGTGGCCCCGCCGATGAACGCCACCACCGGCTTCCGCATCTCCCGCCGGATGTAGGCCGCCGCCTCCTGCTCCGCGCTCCCGCCGATCTCGCCGATGAGCACCACGGCCGCCGTCTCCGGGTCCTCGTTGAACAGCGCCAGCGCCTCCGCCTGGGACGTGCCGATGACGGGGTCGCCGCCCACGCCCACGCAGGTGGACTGGCCGATGCCCCGCGCCGAAAGCTGCGCCACCGCCTCATAGACCAGGGTGCCGGAGCGGGAGATGACGCCCACGCTGCCCATGGAGAACACGTCCCCCGGCATGATGCCCACGCGGCACTCGCCGGGTGTGATGACGCCCGGGCAGTTGGGGCCAATGAGCCGGCTCCCGCTCCCCTGGAGCGCGCGCTTCACCATCACCATGTCCTGCACGGGGATCCCCTCCGTGATGCAGACAATGAGGGGGATGCCCGCGTCCGCCGCCTCCAGGATGGCGTCGGCGGCGCCCCCGGCCGGGACGAAGATCAGGGAGCAGTCCACCGGGCCGGCCTGGCGGACCGCCTCCTGCACCGTGTTGAAGACGGGCACGCCCTCCGCCGTCTCACCGCC
>DATCLE010000309.1:0-2458 GCA_036564075.1 Dehalococcoidia bacterium | reverse complement strand
ATCTCCGGCAGCGTCTCCGGCAGCTCCACGCGGGCGTTCCACTTGGTCACCGGCGCAAAGAGCCCCATGACGTCCAGGTACTGGTGGGACTCCTTGAAGACGCGGTCCAGCGCCGCCTGGCCCGTGATGGCCACCAGCGGCGCCCGGTCCAGGTTGGCGTCCGCCACGCCGGTGAGGAGGTTGGTGGCGCCGGGGCCCAGGGTGCTGAGGCAGACGCCGGGGTAGGTGCTGAGGCGGCCGTACACGTTGGCCATGAAGGCGGCACCCTGCTCATGCCGGACGGTGACGAAGGTGATCTGCTCGCTCCGGGAGAGGGAGTCCATCACGTCCAGTGTCTCCTCCCCCGGCAGGCCGAAGACGTACCGGACCCCCTCGTTCTCCAGGCAGCGGACCAGCAGGTCGCTGGCCTTCACGGCGTTCGCTCCTACTCCGCCGGCGTCGACGCCGGGGTGCCCTGCGCCGGGCCGATCCAGACCGTCTTGACGTTCACGAACTCCCGGATGCCGAACTCGCTCAGCTCCCGGCCGTAGCCGCTGCGCTTCACCCCGCCGAAGGGGAGGCGCGGATCAGACGCCACCATGCCGTTGATGAAGACGTTCCCGGCTTCGATCTCCCGCGCCAGGCGGCGCGCCCGGTCCAGGTCCGCCGTCCAGAGCGCCGCGCCCAGCCCGTACTTAGAGCGGTTGGCCAGGCGGACCGCCTCGTCGGCGTCCCGGGCGCGGATGACGGCGGCCACCGGCCCGAAGGTCTCCTCCGTGAAGGCGGGCATCTGCGGCGTCACGTCCGCCAGCACCGTGGGGGCGTAGAAGTAGCCCCGGCGCTCCGGCCGGTGGCCGCCCAGGACGGTGCGGGCGCCCTGCTCCACGGAGCGGCGCACCTGGCCCTCCAGCCCTTCGCGCAGGTCGTCGCGGGCCAGCGGCCCCACGTCCGTCTCCCGCTCTGCCGGGTCGCCCACACGGAGGCGCGCCACCTCCGCCACGAAGCGTTCCAGGAAGGCGTCCGCCACCGCGTCCACCACAATGAACCGCTTGGCGGCAATACAGCTCTGACCCGTGTTCTGGTTCCGCGCCGTGGCGCCCACGCGGGCCGCCGCGTCCAGGTCCGCGTCCTCCAGGACCACGAACGGATCGGAGCCGCCCAGCTCCATGACCGTCTTCTTCACCTCCCGGCCGCTGGCCTCCGCCACCTTGGAGCCGGCCGTGTCGCTCCCCGTGAGGGTCACGGCGCTCACCCGCGGGTCCTGGATGACGCCGGCCACGGCGCCGCTGGGGATGAGCAGGGTGCGGAAGGCGCCCTCCGGGAAGCCCGCCTCCCGGAAGACCTCCTCAATGGCCAGGGCGCACTGGGGTACGTTGGCGGCGTGCTTCAGGACGGCCGTGTTGCCGGCCATGAGGGCGGGCGCCGCGAAGCGGAACACCTGCCAGAAGGGGAAGTTCCACGGCATGATGGCCAATACCGTGCCCAGCGGGTCGAAGGCCACGTAGCTCTCCGCGGCGCTGCTGGGCGCGGGCTGGTCCGCCAGGAACGCGGCGGCGTGCTCCGCGTAGTAGTCGCAGTTCCAGGCGCACTTCTCGATCTCCGCCTCCGCCTGGGCGATGGGCTTGCCCATCTCCGCGGTGATCAGGCCGGCCAGCCGCGCCTGGTGCTGCCGCAGGTAGGCCGCCGCCGACCGCATCAGGCGCGACCGCTCCTGGAAGGAGGTGCGGCGCCACGCGTCGAAGGCCCGGGCCGCCTGCTCCAGCGCCTGGTCCACCTGCTGGGGCGTGAACTCGTCGAAGGTGGCCAGGATCTCCTCCGTGGCCGGGTTGATGGACTGGAAGGACATGACACGAACCTCCTGCTGGCCCAGGGCCGCCTCGGGGCCCGGGGACGGTCCCCGGTTCCTCCAGCGTACCCCGGGCTGCGGGCGGGGGCGTCCCCCGTCCGGGCGAGGCGCCGCGCTACGGCTCCCGCAGGCGGACCCGCCGCACCGCGTGGTCCGGCCCCTTCTCCAGGATAATGTCGGCGTGCTCCCGGAGGGGGAGGATGTGCTCCCGCAGGTTCACCAGGTTGACCTCCCGCCAGACCTGCCGCGCCAGCGCCTCCGCCTGGTCCGCCGGCAGGTCCAGGAACCGCCGGAAGAAGGACGCCTCATCCCGCCGGGCCTCCTCCCGCAGCGCCAGGAACCGCTGCACGTACCAGGCCTGGATGTCCGCCTCCTCAGCGTCCACGTAGACGGAGAGGTCCAGGAAGTCCGGGACCCGGCCGGAGGTACCGTCCCCCGGGTGGAGGACGTGCAGGCCTTCCAGGATGAGGATGTCCGGCCGCCGGACCGTCTGGTGGCGGTCCGGCAGCACGTCGTAGACCCGGTGGGAGTAGACGGGCGCCACGGCCTCCGGCCGGCCGGCCTTCACGTCCGCCAGGAACCGGAGGAGGAGGGGGAGGTCGTAGCTCTCCGGGAAGCCCTTACGGGCCAGCA
>DATCLE010000308.1:0-5041 GCA_036564075.1 Dehalococcoidia bacterium | reverse complement strand
GACGCCCGCCGCTGGATGGTCAGCTTCCCGCACCTGGCCATCTGGCCCGGCGTGGCCATCTTCCTGGCCGTCTACGCCTTCAACATGCTGGGCGACGGCCTGCGGGACGTGCTGGACCCCCGCCTCCGCGGCACCCGCTAGCGACGGCGGCTCCCGGGCCCCAGGGCCCGGACAGGCGCACCTCCCTGACCGCGGGCCGGCGATGCCTGAGGCATCGCCGGCCCCGGCACGTCCGCCCGCGCCGCAGCGGGCTCACCGGTTGTAGGGCGCCAGGAACTCCGTGAGGGTCAGCCCGCTCTCCCGCCACTGCCGGGCCGCCTCCCGCCCCACGTACCGGAAGTGCCACGGCTCGTACACGTAGCCGGTAACGGCCTCCGCCCCCGCCGGGTAGCTGAGCGCGAAGCCGTACTCGTGGGCGTGGTCCGCCAGCCACCGGCCCTCCGGCGTAGCCCCGAAGGTCTCCACCAGCTGCCAGTCCACGGCGGCGCTGGTCAGGTCCACCGCCGTCCCGAGCTGGTGCTCGCTGTGGCCGGGCCGGGCGCTGCTGCGCTGCGCCTCCTCCAGCCCCAGCACGCTCACCCAGTACTGGAACGTTCGCTCCTGCTCCTGGTAGGAGCGGTACGCGGAGCTCACCCGCACCTCGAACCCCGCCGTGCGGGCGGCCTGGAGCAGCTGCACCAGGGCGGCGGCGGCCTCCTGCCGCAGCGTATGCCCGCCGAAGTTGGGCGACCACCACTCCTGCGGCAGCGCCACCAGGTCCGGCGGCTCGAAGCCGGCGGGCAGGGCGTGGGTCTTGTCCACCAGCACCAGCAGGTCCAGCGGGTCCCGCCGGACGGGCACCACGGACGGCGCCGCGGTGGGCTCCGGGACGGGCGTGGCGGAGGGGGCCGCGGTGGCCGCCCCCCCAGCGGTGGGACTCGGCTCCGGCGTGCCGGTGGCCGTCTGGCGGGCCACCACGGTGGCCGGCGGCTCCTGCCCCGCGGAGCCGCCGCCGGTGCGGAGGGCCACGTAGCCGGCTCCGGCCGAGACCATGAGCACCGCCACGGCACCCGCCACCAGCCAGCGGCTCCGCCGCGGCCGCCGGCGGGCGGGCCGGTAGGATCGTCCTTCCTGCATGGTCCTCTCATCCTACCGGCAGGGCCCGCGCAGCGGGAACCCCCGGCCGGCAGATGGTACACTGGATCCACCCGAACAGGCGGCCAGCCCGCCTGCGGTGAGGAGGTTGGACCCATGCCCGCAACGTTCCAGGAGCTGGGGCTCAGCAGCGAGGTGCTCCGCGCCATCGACGAGCTGGGCTACGAGGAGCCCACGCCCGTGCAGGCGCAGACGATCCCGCTCCTCCTCCAGGGCAGGGACGTGGTGGCCCAAGCGCAGACCGGCACCGGCAAGACGGCGGCCTTCGCCATCCCCATTGTGGAGCGGCTGGAGCCCCAGCGGCGGGAGGTGCAGGCCATAGTCCTGGCACCCACCCGGGAGCTGGCCGTCCAGGTGGCGGAGGCCAGCTACGCCATCGGCCGGCACCGGCGCGTGGCGGTGCTCCCCATCTACGGCGGCCAGGCGTATGACCGGCAGCTCCGCGGCCTTCGCGCCGGGGCACACCTGGTGGTGGGCACCCCCGGCCGCGTCATGGACCACATCCGCCGCGGCACCCTCCGCCTGGAGACCGTCCGCACGGTGATCCTGGATGAAGCCGATGAGATGCTGGACATGGGCTTCATTGAGGACATTGAGTTCATCCTGGACCAGATCCCGCCGGAGCGCCAGACGGCCCTGTTCTCCGCCACCATCCCGCCGCGCATTGAGGCGCTGGCCCGCCGGTACCTGCGGGAGCCAGAGCGCATTGCCGTGGCGCGGGAGCGGCTCACGGTCCCCCAGACCCGCCAGGTCTACTACGAGACGCCCCAGCGGGCCAAGCTGGACGCCCTGAGCCGCATCCTGGATCTGGAGACGCCCGCCTCTACCATGATCTTCTGCCGCACCAAGCGGGAGGTGGACGCCCTCTCCTCCGCCCTCCAGGCCCGCGGCTACGGCGCCGACGCCATCCACGGCGATATGAGCCAGGCCCAGCGGGAGCGGGTGCTGCGGGCCTTCCGTGACGGCCGCATCGATATCCTGGTGGCCACGGACGTGGCCGCCCGCGGGCTGGACATTCCGGACGTGACCCACGTCATCAACTACGACATCCCGGACGACCCGGAGAGCTACGTCCACCGCATCGGCCGGACGGGACGCATGGGCCGCAAGGGGGACGCCATCACCCTGGTGACGCCGCGGGAGATCCGCCAGCTCCGCGTCATTGAGCGGCTGATCCAGAAGAAGCTGAAGCCCATGCGGCTGCCCACGCCCGCGGAGATCGCCAGCCGGCGGCGGGAGGCGTTCCTGGAATCGCTCCGGGAGATCCTGAAGTCCGGCGTCGGGGAGCCGTACACCCTGCTGGTGGAGGAGATGGCGGAGGCGTACGACCCGCTGGAGATCGCCGCCGCCGCCCTGGCCCTGGCCGACCGCACCGACGGTGCCCGGCCGCGGGCGGTCCCGGCGGCGGCTGCGGCGGCGGAGGAGGGCGTGCCCACGGAGGCCGGCATGACCCGCCTCTTCCTGGACGCCGGCCGCCGCCAGGGGATCCGGCCGCAGGACGTGGTGGGCGCCTTCACCGGGGAGGCCGGCATCCCCGGCTCCGCCGTGGGCACCATTGACCTGTTCGATAACTTCGCCTTCGTGGAGGTGGAGCGCGGCGCGGCACGGAAGGTGCTGGAGCGCGCCCGCAGCCTGGTGCTCCACGGCCGGGAGGTCCACGTGGACGTGGCCAAGCCCAAGACGTGAGGGGCGCCCGGCCGGGCGCCCCTCAGGGGTCCGCAGCGTCCCGCAGCGGGCCGGTCACGCCTCCCGCTGGACCTCCTCAAACTTCTTGCCCAGGGCCACCTGCGCCGCCGCCAGCCGGGCCACCGGCACCCGGAAGGGCGAGGCGCTCACGTAGGTCAGCCCCGCCTCCTGGCAGAAGGCGATGCTGCTGGGGTCACCGCCGTGCTCCCCGCACAGCCCCACGGTGAGCTCCGGCCGCGTCCTGCGGCCTTCCTCCGTGGCCACGCGGATCAGCCGGCCCACGCCGCTCCGGTCCAGCACCTGGAACGGGTTGTTGGCCAGGATGCCGTGCTCCCGGTAGAAGCCCAGGAACTTCCCCTCCGCGTCATCCCGGCTGAAGCCGAAGGTCATCTGGGTCAGATCGTTGGAGCCGAAGCTGAAGAACTCCGCCTCCGCCGCGATCTCGCCCGCCGTCAGCGCCGCCCGCGGCACCTCGATCATGGTCCCGAAGCGGTAGTGGACCTCCACGCCCATCTGCTCCATGGTCTCCCGGGCCACCGCCTCCAGCCGGGCGCGGAGCTGCTTCAGCTCGTTCACGTGGCTAACCAGCGGGATCATGATCTCCGGCCGCACGTCCATGCCGTGCTGCTTCAGCCGGCAGGCCGCGGCCATGATGGCCCGCACCTGCATCTCGTAGACGCCGGGGTAGGTCAGGCCCAGGCGGCAGCCGCGGTGCCCCAGCATGGGGTTCGCCTCCCGCAGGGACTCCACCAGCCGCAGCATCTCCTCCTTGCGGGCCAGCTCCCCTTCGTCCCCGCCGGCGGTGCGGAGCCGCGTCACGTCCCGGAGCAGGTCGTCGTGGTTGGGCAGGAACTCGTGGAGCGGCATGTCCAGCAGCCGGATCACCACCGGCCGGCCGGCCATGGCCTCCAGGATGCCGGAGAAGTCGTCCATCTGGAACTCGGCCAGGCGGGCCAGCGCGTCGCTGTAGCGACGCACCGCCGGCGAGGCGTCCCGTGCCCGCTCCGCCGCGGCCAGCTCCTGCTCCAGCGCCGGCCGGTTGGGGTAGGCGGCGGCCTCCAGGCGGGACCGCACGTCCTGCACGGCCTCCTCCAGCCGCGTGGCCTCCGGCGCGTTGATCAGCATCTCCCGCACGTACGGCAGCCGGTCCGTCTCAAAGAACATGTGCTCCGTCCGGCACAGGCCAATGCCCTCCGCCCCCAGCGCCCGCGCCTGCGCGGCGTCCGTGGGGTAGTCCGCGTTGGCCAGGACGCCCAGGGTGCGGAACCCGTCTGCCCAGGAGAGCAGCGTCAGCAGCTCCCGGTTCTCCATGAGCTCCGGCATCACCGTGCGGATGGCCCCGGCGAACACCTCGCCCGTGGTGCCGTCGATGCTGATCTCCTCCCCCTCCCGGATGACCACCTCCTCCACGCGCAGCTCGCGGCGCTCCAGGTCCACCTTGATCTCCTCGGCGCCCACAATGCACGGCTTGCCCAGGCCGCGGGTCACCACCGCAGCGTGGCTGGTGATGCCGCCGCGGCTGGTGAGCACGCCGCCCGCCCGCAGGATGCCGTGCACATCGTCCGGGTTGGTCTCCGGCCGCACCAGGATCACCGCCTCCCCCCGGTCCGCCAGCGCCACCGCCCGGTCCGCGTCGAACACGGCCTTGCCCGTGGCGGCGCCCGGCGATGCGTTCAGCCCGCGGGCGATGCGGCGCCGCTGCGCCACCGCCTCGTCCTTGGCCTGGGGGTCGAACCGCGGCAGCAGGAGCTGCACAATGTCTGAGGGCTCCACCCGCAGCACCGCCTCCTGCCTATCGATGAGGCCCTCCTCCGCCAGGTCCACCGCCACCTTCACCGCCGCCGGCGCCGTCCGCTTGGCGTTCCGCGTCTGGAGGATGTAGAGCTTCCCCCGCTCAATGGTGAACTCGATGTCCTGGATGTCGCGGTACCGCCGCTCCAGCGACTTGGCAATGTCCAGGAGCTGCCGGTAGATCTCCGGCGCCTCTGCCGCCAGGTGCGCCACCTTCTTGGGCGTGCGGATGCCCGCCACCACGTCTTCGCCCTGGGCGTTGGGCAGGTACTCGCCGTAGAGCTCGCGGGCGCCCGTGGAGGGGTTGCGGGTGAACATCACGCCGGTGCCCGAGTCCGGCCCCGTGTTGCCGAAGACCATGGCCTGGACGTTGACGCCGGTGCCCAGGTCGTCGGGGATCTTGTGGATGCGGCGGTAGACCTTGGCCCGC
>DATCLE010000307.1:0-8461 GCA_036564075.1 Dehalococcoidia bacterium | reverse complement strand
CCAGGTGCTGCTGGATGACGGCGAGGAGGTGGTCGAGGTCGAACGGCTTGCCCACCACCGGGGCGTCCGGGAACTCCTGCCGCGCCCGCGCCGCCAGCACCCCCGCCGTGATCAGGATCACCGGCACCCCCCGCGGCCCGTCCGCCCGCAGCCGCCGGTAGACCTCCCAGCCGTCCAGCCCCGGCATCATCAGGTCCAGGAGCACCAGGTCCGGCGGCGCCGCCCGGATCCGGGCCAGCCCCTCCGCCCCGTCCCCCGCCGTCTCCACCCGGTACCCCTCCCAGTCCAGGAGCTCCTGGAGCAGGCTCCGGATGCCCGGGTCGTCGTCCACCACCAGGATGCGCGCCGTCCGCTCCGGTCGTCTCTCATCGTGGGCGGGGTGCACCGCCATGCGCGCCACGTCCTTCAGTCCGCCGCTCAACACCACGCTCATGGTCCTACCGGCACCCTACCCTCACCTCTCGTTTGCCGCCTCGCCCGATTGGGGTAACGCCGCGCCGGGGCAGGACGGCGCGGGCAGCACGCACGGGGGCGCGCCCCGCTCGGACGCGCCCCCGTGCCAGCCGCCGGAACCCCGGCCCCTCAGGGGTAGAGGAGCTTCTGGAGCTCCTGGCGCAGGTCCGCCCGGAAGTCCGGGTGGGCAATGCTGATGAGCTCCTCCGCCCGCTGGCGGTGGTTCTTGCCCCAGAGCTTCGCCACGCCGTACTCCGTGATGACAATGTCCGCAAAGAAGCGCGGCACCGTGACCATGGACCCGGCCTCCATGAGCGGCACAATGCGGGAGACGCTGCCGCCCATGGCCGTGGACGGCACCAGGGTGATGGAGCGGCCGCCCCGGGAGAGGATGCCGCCCAGGTGCATCTCCGGCTGGCCGCCGCTCCCGTTGATCATCCGCGGCCCGAACACCGACTCCGAGTTGATCTGGCCGAAGAAGTCGATGGTGATGGCGTTGTTGATGGCCACGAAGTTCTCGATCTGCGACAGCGTGCGCAGGTCCAGCACGTAGGTGGGGTCGTACAGCTCGAAGGCCGGGTTGTCCGCGATGATCTCGAAGTCCTTCTGGTCGCAGCCGGTCCAGGCCGTGGCCACCGCCTTGCCCCGGTTGATGCTCTTGTACTTGCCGGTGATCACCCCGTCCCGCACCAGCCGGCCCAGGCCCGGCGAGCCCAGCTCCGTGTGCAGGCCCAGGTCCTGCCGGTTATCGAACACGCCCAGGTTGGGCATGAGGCGGGACGGCTCCCCCGTGCCGATCTGGATGCAGTCCCGGTCCCGGATCAGCTCGCTGAGGTAGCCGGCAATGGTCTTCACCTCCTGGGACGGCGGCAGCATGCCCAGGAAGCGGCGTGCGTCGTCCGGAGAGACGGCGGTCATGACGCCGGCCAGGGGCGCCAGGGCCTGGACGCCGGCCTCCTCCGCCAGCTTGAGCCACTCCGCGCGCCGGGCCTCATCCACCCCCTGGAGCACCTGCTCCAACTGCTCGCGCCCGAAGACCGGCGGCTGGTACTCCACGAAGTAGTCGAACTCGGAGACGTGGGCCCAGACGTCGCCGTGGACGGGGATCAGCGTGGGGTCCACCTCCGCGATGGCGGTGCGCACCCGCCGGACGTAGGCCCGCTTCATCCAGTTATGGACGCCGAAGTGGACGTACCCCTGCTGGTTGGGCGGCGAGACCGTCACCAGCACCACGTCCGCCTCCGGCGTCTCCCCCGGCCGCTCGTCGTAGCCCTTGAACATGAGGGAGAAGAGGTCCGGCAGGTAGGTCCCGCGGCGCTCGTCCGTGACGAAGCGGGCGAAGTCGCCGATGTACAGCTCGAACTCCACGTTGAAGGACGCTTCGCTCCCCGGCCGGAACCAGCCGGGGTCCGCCGCGGGTGCCAGCATCCGCAGCGTCACGTCCCGGAGCTCCTCTTTCCGGTTGTAGAGGGGCTGGAGGAGGCTCCGCGGCGGGAAGATGGGGATGGCCACGGTGTCGCCGGACTGCACCGCCTTCACCGCCTCCTCCGCCGAGACCACGTGCTGCTGGTAGTACTCCCGCCAATCGGTGACACGCCTCGCTTCCTTGACCACGATTCCGCTCCTCCCGTGCAGAGTCTCCGCCAACGCGGGTTGGGCTGCCTGCGTGGCCGCAGGGCCGGGCCTACCGGTAATGCGCCCCGCCCGGCGCGCGTAGTATCGCACGGCGGCCCCGCCCCGGCCAAGGGGCCCGGAGCGCCCCCTCCCGCGCCGTTCGGGTGATGCCGGAGCGTGGCGGAGCTGCTAGGATGGCCGCGCAGGCCGTCCGGGCGGGCCGTCAGACGTCACAGCAGAGGTCGCGCTTGGTCACCGCCTCCCACCCCTCGCGGAGCACGAAGCCCACCATGGCCAGGGCCGCCGCGGGGTCCGCCCACCACCAGCCCGCCACGGCGTTCAGCCCCAGGCCCAGGAGGAGGGTGAAGGAGAGGTACGCGCAGATGAAGGTCTCCGTGGACTCCGCCTCCAGGGAGACGCTGCCCAGCCGGCGGGCCGTCCACCGCTTGCCCAGCGCCAGCGCGGGCATCACCACCAGAGAGAGCGCCGCCAGGACCAGGCCCGGCGCGCTCGCCTCCGGGGCCTCCCGGGCGTAGAGGGTGCGGCCGGCCTCCAGCACCATGTAGCCCGCCAGCACGAAGAACGAGACGCCGATGAGGAAGACGGCCCGCCGCTCCGCCGCTTCGTCCGCCCCGTCCGTGGCCAGCAGCCGCCAGAGGACGACCCCCGCGGCGAACACTTCGATGCAGGAGTCCAGCCCGAAGCCCACCAACGCAATGGAGCCCGCCGGCAGGCCGGCCCCCAGGGCCACCACGCCTTCGACGACGTTCCAGGCCAGGGTCAGGGCCACCAGCCGGAGCGCCCAGCGCTGGAACCCTACCGTGCCCGAACGGGTGGAAAGGTCCACGGTCCGCACCTCCCCCAGCCGCCGGCGGCGGCCGCCCCCATGCTGCCCCAATCCCGCCGCGTTCGCAAGCCCCCGGCGACGACAACCGGTACAATAGACGGGGAGGGACGCAGCATGGCCGCAGGACGGGAGCCGCCGTTCGAGATCCTGGAGCACACCGCAGACGTGGGGGTGGTGGCCCGCGGCCGCTCCCTGGCGGAGGCCTTCGCCAACGCCGCCGCCGGCATGTTCTCCATCATGACGGACCTGGACCGCGTGCAGGAGCACGACGGGACGGACGTCTCCGTCCGCGGTCGGGACGTGGAGCACCTGCTGGTCCGCTGGCTCTCGGAGCTGCTCTACCACTTCGAGACAGACCGCATGCTCTACAGGCGGTTTACCATCCAGAGGATCACGGCGACGGAGCTGGAGGCCAGCGCCCTGGGGGAGCGCTACGCGCCGGAGCGCCACGAGATCCGCACCCCCATCAAGGCGGTGACCTACCATCAACTGGAGGTGAAGCGGGAGGACGGAGGCGCCCGGGTACGCGTGATCTTCGACATCTGAGGGCGGCCGTCCGGCCCGCGCAGGCCATGACCACACGAGCCGTCAACTGGCGGAAGCTGCTGCGGAAGATCGACGACCAGCGGTGGGAGCTGCCGGCGGACTACAAGCCCGGCATGCGGGTCCCCGGCCTCATCTTCGCCGACGAGCGGATGCTGGCGGCCATGGCCCACGAGCAGGCTCTGGAGCAGGTGGCCAACGTGGCCTGCCTGCCGGGCATTGTGGGCTACTCCATGGCCATGCCGGATATCCACTGGGGCTACGGGTTCCCCATTGGCGGGGTGGCGGCCATGCGCGCGGAGGACGGCGTGGTCTCCCCCGGCGGCGTGGGGTTCGACATCAACTGCGGCACCCGCCTGCTCCGCTCTGACCTGCGCGAGGAGGAGGTCCGGCCCCGCCTCCAGGAACTGGTGGACCAGCTCTACCGGGACATCCCCGCTGGCGTGGGCCAGCAGGCCGTCCTCCGCCTCTCCCGCGCCGACATCGACGACGCGGCGGTGGCCGGTGCCGGCTGGGCGGTGGAGCACGGCTACGGGCTGCCGGAAGACCTGGACGTGCTGGAGTCCCGCGGACGGCTGCCCGGCGCCGACCCCGCCGAGGTGAGCGACCGCGCGAAGCAGCGCGGGCTGGTGCAGCTGGGCAGCCTGGGCTCCGGCAACCACTTCCTGGAGGTCCAGGTGGTGGACGAGATCTTCGACCCGTGGGCGGCGGAGATCATGGGCCTCCGGGAGCCCGGCCAGGTGCTGGTGTTCGTCCACACGGGCTCCCGCGGCTTCGGCCACCAGATCTGCCAGGACTACCTGGAGGTGATGGAGGAGGCCTCCGGGCGGTACGGCATCTCCCTGCCGGACCGCCAGCTGGCCTGCGCGCCCATCCGCTCCGACGAGGGGCGCCGCTACCTGGCCGCCATGGCCTGCGGGGCCAACTTCGCCTGGGCCAACCGCCAGATGATCACCTACTGGGCACGGCAGGCCTTCGCCCGGCTGTTCCAGGGCCCGCGCGCGCACCTGGCCGTGGTGTACGACGTGGCCCACAATATCGCCAAGCTAGAGCGGCACCGCTGGGAGGGACGGGAGGTGACGGTCTGCGTCCACCGCAAGGGGGCCACGCGGGCGTTCCCGCCCGGCCACCCGGAGGTGCCGGCCGTCTACCACGGCATCGGGCAGCCGGTGCTGGTCCCCGGCGACATGGGGCGGTACTCGTACGTCTGCGTGGGCACGGACCGCGCCATGGCGGAGACGTGGGGCTCCACGTGCCACGGCGCCGGGCGCGTCCTCAGCCGGAACCAGGCCAAGCGCGCTCTCCGGGGCGTGGACCTGGTGGCCCGCATGCGCGCCCAGGGCATCCTGGTGCGCGCGCAGAACCGGTCCCTGCTGGCGGAGGAGGCCAGCGAGGCGTACAAGGACGTGGCCGACGTGGTCCAGGTCCTGGAGCGCGCGGGCATCTCCCGCCGGATCGTGCGTACGCGGCCCATCGGCGTGATCAAGGGGTAACCCCGCACGGGAGCGTCTGCCATGCAGAGTTCGTTCAAGATCGGCCGGATCTACGGGATCGACATCGGCGTCCACTGGAGCTGGCTGCTCATCTTCGTGCTGCTCACGTGGTCCTTCGCCGTCACCTTCTTCGACGACGAGAGCGCCACCTTCCGCTGGATCGCCGGCGGGGTCATCAGCCTCGTCTTCTTCGGCTCCGTGCTGATCCATGAGCTGTCCCACTCCATCGTCGCCAAGCGGCGGGGGATCGGGGTGAGCAGCATCACCCTCTTCGTCTTCGGCGGCGTCTCCAACCTGGAGCGCGAATCGGAGTCGGCCCGGGACGAGTTCTGGATCGCGGTGGTGGGGCCCGCCTCCAGCGTGGCCATCGGGGTGGTGTTCGCCGCCGGGTGGCTGGCGCTCCGGGGTACGGCTGAGGAGTACGCCAACGTCCTGGGCTACTTGGGCGTCATCAACATCGCCATCGCCATCTTCAACATGCTGCCGGGCTTCCCGCTGGACGGCGGCCGGGTGCTGCGCTCCATCCTCTGGGGCGTCAAGGACAACCTGGTGGAGGCCACGCGGACGGCGGCGCGGGTAGGCACCCTGGTGGCCTACGGCATCATGGGCCTGGGGGTGCTGTCCTTCTTCGCCGGCAACATCATCGGCGGCATCTGGTTCATCCTCATCGGCTGGTTCCTCCAGAACGCCTCGGAGGGCAGCCTCCAGCAGACGCTGCTGGACCGGGCGCTACGCGGGGTGACGGTGGGCAGCATCATGCAGCCGGACTTCGACCCGGTCCCGGAGGGGATCACGGTGCGGGACCTGGTGGAGGACCACGTCCTGCCCCACAGCCGGCGGGCGTTCCCCGTGGTGGACGGCGGGCGGGTCATCGGCCTGGTGACCCTCTCGGACGTGAAGGAGGTGCCACGGGAGCGCTGGGACCGGACGCCGGTGCGGGAGATCATGACGCCGGCGGACCGCCTCAAGGTGCTGCGCCCCGGCGACGACGTGCGGACGGCGCTGGAGATCATCCAGCAGCACGACATCAACCAGATCCCGGTGATGGAGGACGGCCGCGTGCAGGGGCTGGTGACCCGCGGCGACCTCATCCGGGCCATCCAGATCCGCTCGGAGATCGGGACCGTGGGCGGCCAGGGGGCCTAGAGCGTCCCCGCCCTCCTAGGCGGACTTCCGCTTGATGCCCGCCTCTTCGAAGGCGCGCTTGATGCGGGCCCGTAGCTCCCCGGTGACGGCCCACTGCTCGCCCGGGCGCGCCCCGCCCTGCACCCGCAGCACCACGCCCGCGTCCTCCAGCCCCTCCACCCGGGCCACGCGGGGCGGCGACGTGATCCTCGGCCCCCAGGCCGGATCCGCCGCCAGATCGCTCCCCACCCGGTCGATGACCTCCCGCGCCCGCTCGATGTCCTCCTCGTACGCCACCGTCACGTTGAGGTCAATGCCGGACCAGCCCCGCGTCAGGTTGCCCGTGATGGAGATAGCGCTGTTGGGGATGCTGTAGACGGTGCCGGTGTTGATGTCCCGCACCACCGTCCGGCGCAGGTTCACCTCCTCCACCCGGCCGGTGACGGCGCCCACGCTGATCACATCGCCCTTGCCGTACTGGTCCTCCAGGAGGATGAAGATGCCGTTGATCACGTCCCGCACCAGCGTCTGGGCGCCCAGGCCCAGCGCCAGGCCCGTGATCCCCAGGCCGGTGAGCAGCGGCGTGATGTTGAGCCCCAGCTTGGGCAGCGCCGTCAGGATGGCCACGCCCACAATGGCCACGCTGGCGGTGTGCTGGAAGACGCTCACCAGCGTCTCCACCCGCTTCTCGAACTCGGCCTCCGTCTCGGAGGCCCGCGGGCGGCGCAGCCCCCGCTTCACCGCCTCCGGCGCCAGCCGCCGCACGGCGTAGTTGGCCGCCAGCGCCAGCACCACAATGGTGATGAGGCCGGGAGCGCTCTGGTCCAGCCAGGTTAGGAACCGTTCGCCCGTGTCCTGTGCCTCCTGGACGGCGTCCAGCACGGGGGTCAGCGAGGGATCCGGTACCAGGTCCGTGAGTGCCACGGCGGGGCCTCCTGCGCGCCGGGGGTACGTGATAGAGGCTACCAGCCCCGCGCCTGCTGTCAACGGCCCGCCCGGCGGCCCCCCGCCCAAAGATCGGGGAGGCCCCGCCGCAAGGTCAGGCCTTTCCCGTAGTGAAGACGGCCGCCCCCGCGGACGATGATCGAGAACGGGGATACCTTCGTACACGCCTCAGGAGGCCCGGCGGTGGAAGGTCCGCCAGGCCTCTCAGCACGGCCTGAAGGGGGGACGGCACAGTGCGGGACTTCGCCGGCGAAGCCATCAAGCGGTACCTAGACCAGTTCGGGCTCAGGGGGAGCGCCTGGCAGCAGCGGTTGCGCGTGGTGGGGCTGACGGAGCGGGACTTCAGCGTCCTCCGCAGCCTGGCGCCGCTCATGGAGCGGCACGCGGAGCGCCTGGCCCAGGAGCTCTACGACCACCTCTGGAGCTTCGAGGAGTTCCGGGCGCTGGTGACCGGCTCCAACAACACGCGGGAGCGGCTCCAGGAGTCCCAGCGGCGCGCCATGGTGAGCATCTTCCAGCCGCCCTACGGTGAGGAGTTCATCTCCCACCGGCTCACGGTGGGCATCCTCTACGCGTGGGGCGGCATCCCCAGCCGCTGGTACCTCACCGCCCACACCCAGTGCGAGTTCCTGATCCAGCGCCTCCTCTTCCGCCACTACGTCCTCCGGCCGTGGCGGATCCTGCCCGCCTGGCGGGCCGTGAGCCGGGCCATGGGCCTGGAGAAGGAGCTGGTGCTGGAGGCGTATGCGGAGAGCATCGCGGACCGCTTCCAGTCCCTCACGGGCCAGGTGCAAGGTACGGCCAACGAGGTGCTCCAGACGGCGGCCAACCTGGAGAGCATCACCCAGCAGGTGAGCGGCGCCATGCAGCAGATGGCCAGCGCCGTGCAGGAGGTAGCCCGCGGCACGGCGGAGCAGACCTCCGCCGTGGGGCGGACCTCCACGGCCATCAGCGCGCTGGTGACCCGGGTGGACGGCGTGGCCGCGGGCGCCGAGTCCCAGGCCCACGGCGTGACGGAGGCCACAGAGGCCATGGCCCAGGTACGCGCCGGCGTGGACGAAGTGGCCGCCGGGGCGGAGCAGGTGGCCGGCGCCGCCCACGACGCCTACCAGGCGGCCCTCCAGGGCGCCACGGCGGTGAACGAGGCCACGCAGGGCATGGCCCGCATCCGCAGCGCCGTGGAGGCCACCGCCGCCCGCGTGCGGGAGCTGGGCGCCCGGTCCGAGCAGATCGGCTCCATCATTGAGGTCATCGACGACATTGCGGAGCAGACGAACCTCCTGGCGCTGAACGCGGCCATTGAGGCGGCGCGGGCCGGGGAGGCCGGCAAGGGCTTCGCGGTGGTGGCGGAGGAGGTCCGCAAGCTGGCGGAGCGCTCCGGCCAGGCCACCAAGGAGATCGCGGACCTGATCCGCCAGGTCCAGCAGGAGACGGAGTCGGC
>DATCLE010000306.1:0-1814 GCA_036564075.1 Dehalococcoidia bacterium | reverse complement strand
TCGGACGCGGCGCTGGCCATGGAGCTGGGCGCGGACGCCTGCCTGGTGAACACCGCCATCGCCCTGGCGGGGGACCCGCCGCTCATGGCGGAGGCCATCCGGCAGGGCGTGGAGGCCGGCCGGAAGGCGTACCTGGCCGGCCGCATCCCCCGGAAGCCCTACGCCTCCGCCAGCAGCCCGGTGGAGGGCGTGGTGGGCACCCGCCCGTAGCCATGCCCGGCCTGCCCCGGCCGTGCCTGGCGCTGGTGACGGACCGAACGCTGGCGCCGGACCTGCCCGCGGCGGTGGAGCGCGCGGTGCGCGGCGGCGTGGACCTGGTCCAACTCCGGGAGCGGGACCTCCCGGCCGGGGACCTCCTCCGGCTGGCCCGGGAACTGCGGGCGATCACCCGCGGGCGGGCCCTCCTGGTGGTGAACGACCGGCTGGACGTGGCGCTGGCCGCCGGCGCGGACGGCGTCCACCTGCCGGAGGCCGGCCTGCCGGTCCCGGCGGCGCGGCGGCTGGCCCCGGATGGCTTCCTGGTGGGCCGCTCCGTGCACGACGCAGAGGGCGCCGCCCGCGCGGCGCGGGAGGGCGCGGACTACCTGGTGGTGGGCACCGTCTTCCCCAGCCGGTCGCACCCCGGCGGCGGCGCCGCCGGGCCGGGGCTGCTGGGGCGGGTCCGCGCGGCCGCTGGCCCCCTCCCGCTGCTGGGCATCGGCGGCATCGACGCGGGGAACGCGGCGGCGGTGCTGGCGGCGGGCGCCGACGGCGTGGCCGTGGTCTCCGCCGTCCTGGCGGCCGCCGACCCCGAGGCGGCGGCGCGGGCGCTGCGGGCGGCGCTCACGGCGGGCTGACGTACACGGACTATGATCTCCCTTACGGTGAACGGCAAGCAGCGGCACCTGGCGGCGGCCATCCCCCTCACCCGGTTCCTGGCGGAGAACGGCATCGACACCCGGCTCATCGCCGTAGCGGTAAACGGCGAGGTGGTGCGCAAGGCGGACTATGCCTCCGTCACGCTGCAGGACGGGGACGTGGTGGAGATCGTGCGCATGGTGGGCGGCGGCTGAGCGCGCCGCGTGAGCGGTACGGGGTCGCCGGGATGCCGGCCCCGCGGGAGGAGCGCTGAGGCATGGAGCGGGCGGCGGACGTGGCCATTGTTGGCGGCGGCGTCATCGGCTGCGCGGTGGCGTACGAGCTGGCGCGACGCGGCGTGCGGGCCGTGGTGCTGGAGCGCGGCCGGGTCGGCGCGGAGGCGTCCTCGGCATCGGCGGGGATGCTGGCGCCGCTGACGGAGGCCAGCAGCCTGGGGCCGCTGGTGGGCCCGGCGCTGGCGGCGCTGGAGCGGCACCGGGAGCTGGCGGAGGCGGTGCGGGAGGACGCGGGCATCGACGTGGAGCTGCGGGAGACGGGCATCCTCCGCGCCGCCTTCGACGAGGCGGAGGCGGCCGATCTCCGGGAGCGCCTGGCGTGGCAGGGCGGCCTCCTGCCCCTCTACTGGCTGGACGGCCCGGCGGCGCGGGCGGAGGAGCCGGCCCTCTCGCCGGAGGTGACGGCCGCCGTGCTCTCGCCGCGGGAGGCGCAGCTCAACCCCGGCCGGCTGGTGGAGGCGCTGGCGGCGGCCGCCGTCCACCGCGGCGCGACGGTGGAGGAGGGGGTGGAGGTGGACGGCCTCCTGACCCAGGGCCACCGGGTGACGGGGGTGCGCGCGGGCTCCCGCACGTGGGCCGCGGGGACGGTGGTGCTGGCGGCGGGCTCCTGGAGCGGGCTGTACGGTTCCTGGCTGGGCCTGCGGCTGCCGGTGAGGCCGGTGAAGGGACAGATCCTGGCGG
>DATCLE010000305.1:0-27286 GCA_036564075.1 Dehalococcoidia bacterium | reverse complement strand
GGTCTACCGCCACCTGATGGTCCCGCTGGGCCCGGCCCTGGCGGAGACGGAGCGGCTCATGGACCAGAGCGTCCGCCGGCCGGACTTCGCCGAAGGGGTGGCGGCGTTCCAGGAGCGGCGGCCGCCCCGCTTCCCGCGCCTGGTCGCCGGCGGCTGAGGGCCCGGCGGCCGCCGGACCCCCCTGCGCGAACGCCCCTCCGGCCTGTACACTGGGAGGTGGAGGGTGCGGGGCTGTCCCGTGCCCCGGGGAGGAGCATGCGCCTGACAGCCAGCGTCCGTTCGGCCCTGCTGCGGGCCGGCGTAATGACCGAAGCCCAGATGGAGGCCCGCCGCCGCGAGAACCGTCGGCAGGGCCGCCCGGCCTTCGACCCGCCCCGCTTCTACGAGGGCGCCGCGGCGGATCGCGGCCGGACCGGCGCCATGGAGGCCGTCATCAACCCGCCCAACACGGAGGAGGTGGTGGAGTGGCTGCGGGACCACTCGGCGCGGCTGGGGCGGCCCGTGGCGGTCCGCCTCCTGGGCCTGGGCGGCCCGGCGGCGGCGCTGAGCCTGCGGGTGAACGGCAGCGTGGGCGGCTGGTACGCGGACCCCGTGGAGTTCGGCGGCTGGGCCACCGGCCTCAAGGACCGCTTCAACCAGGTGGCGGGGCCCGCGGGTCTGGAACTGACGGCGCTGGAGCCGGACGACGAGCCGTCCCTGGTGCTGGTGCTGTACCGGGTGGAGGACCGGGCCCTGGTGGAGCGCCTCTTCCGGCCCCAGGACTGGCTGCGCCGCGGCCGGGAGTCGCTGCTGGCGGGCAACCCGGAGGCCGCCATCCGCGCCCTGCGCCGCGCCGCCCGGGGCGGGCTGCCGCCGCTGGAGTGGGGCCCGCCGCTGGCCCGCGCCTACAAGGCCGCCGGCCGCGAGGCCGACGCCCGCCGCCTGACGCGGAGCCTCTTGGAGCTCAAGCGGCGGGGCGCGTGAGGCGCCCCGGCCTCAGCCCCCCAGGCGGCGGCGGATCTCCGCCTCGTACTCCGGGAAGTACCGGCCGATGACCGGCAGGTCGAACCGGCGCAGGATGGACTCCTTGGGCTCCCGCTCCAGCAGGAAGTGGAAGGAGGCCCGCACCAACTCCTCCGGCGGTACGGCCTCCCCCGTCAGCCGCCGGTAGTCCTCCCGGCTCAGCGTGACCCGGTGGGCCGTCTCCGTCCCGCCCTCCCGCACCGTCACGTCCACGGTCCAGCCGCCCGCGCCGGCGGCCGCCCGCACCTCGATCTCCGCCATGCTCCCTACCGACAGGCCTCCCGCACGCCGTCGGAGAGCTCCAGGCAGCGCCGGGCCAGAGTCTCCCGCCCGCGGAAGCCGTTGGGGATGAAGGCGAAGGCTACGCCCAGGTCCCAGTCTGCCCAGCAGATGGACGTACCGGCGCCCCCGTGTCCGAAGGTGCGCGCCGTGGACCCCATCCCCATGCGGCTGCTGAACGGGTGGACGCCGCCCAGGTTGAAGCCCAGGCCCCGCCGCACCGTGGTGGCCAGGCCGGACGTGGAGAGTACCGCGTCCGTATCGCCGTCGATCTCCACCTGCGTCGCCTGCTCGATGGTCGCCCGTTCCAGGATCCGCGCGCCGTCCAGCTCACCGCCGTTCACCAGCGCCGCGTAGAAGCGGGCCATGTCCCGCGCCGTGGCGATGCCGCAGCCCGCCGGGACCACCGCCTGGTGCACCTCCGGCCGGTTGAAGGTCCGTACCGTCCCCTGCTCCTGCTCCGGCACGTCCTCCATGGGGTGGAGCTTGGCCACCCGCGGCTCCAGCTCCGGCGGCAGGCCCACGTAGGTATCGTGCATGCCCAGCGGCTCCGTGATCTCCTCCCGTAGGAACTGCGGGAACGGCCGCCCGTCGATGCGGCGCACCAGCTCGCCGCAGACCCAGCCGTGGTTCAGCAGGTGGTAGGCGCTCACCGTGCCCGGCTCCCAGCGGGGCGTGACCTCCTCCATGGCCCGCACCACCGCGTCCCAGTCCCGCCACGTGGACCAGTGCAGGCCCTCCGGCGTCAGCGGGAAGCCGCCCCGGTGGGTCAGGATGTGGCGGATGGTCACCCGCTCCTTCCCGTTCCGGGCGAACTCCGGCCAGTAGCGGGCCACGGGATCGTCCAGCGCTGCCTGGCCCCGTTCGATGAGCTTCAGCACGGAGACGGAAGCCAGGGGCTTGGTGGAGGAGAACAGCACCCACAGGGTGTCCTCCCTCACCGGGCGGCCCGTCTCCACATCCGCCACGCCGCCCCAGAGGTCCAGCACCGGCCGGCCGTACCGGTACACGGCCAGCGCCGCGCCGGGGTGCTCCCCCCGGGCGATCTGGTCGTGGAAGAGCCGCTCCACCCGCTGGAGCGCCTCCGGGTCCATGTCCACGGCGTCCGCGGCCACAACCATGGCCTCCCTCCCCCTCACGGCGTCCTGGCGCCGGGCTTGCTGCCGCAGTTCTAACAGACGCCTGCCCGCTTGTCGAGGGGGGTGCGCGTGCGAAGGGTGCGCCGCCCTGCTACACTGGCAGCCACCACCCGCCCGCGGGCGGAGCGACGTCAGGAGGGGGAGGATGCCGACGTTCAATTCCGATGGGGTGACCATCCGCTACGAGGTGGCCGGCCAGGGCCCGCCCGTGGTCCTGGTGCACGGCTTCGCCAGCAGCCTCCGCGGCAACTGGCAGGCCACCGGCTGGTTCGACCGGCTGACGGCGGCCGGGCGGCAGGTGATCGCCCTGGACTGCCGTGGCCACGGCGAGTCCGAGAAGCTCTACGACCCCGCCGCCTACGACCACAACGTCATGGCCGACGACGTGGTGCGCCTCATGGACCACCTGGGCGTGGAACGCGCCGACCTCATGGGCTACTCCATGGGCGGCATGATCTCGCTGAACCTGCTGATCCGCCACCAGGACCGCTTCCGCTCCGTGGTGCTGGCGGGCATCGGCGGCGCGGTGCTGGGTTACGGCCGCCCGCGCAACAACGAGACCATCGCCCGGGCGCTGGAGTCCGGCGACCCGTCGGCCATGGCCGACGCCACGGCCCGCGGCTTCCGCGCCTTCGCCGAGCGGAGCGGGAACGACATGCAGGCCCTGGCCGCCTGCATGCGCCGTCCGCGTCCCACCTATGACCCCGCCGCCCTGGCCGGGGTCCGCATCCCGGTCCTGGTGGTGGTGGGGGAGCAGGACGACCTGGCCTTCGCCTCTGCCGACAAGCTGGCGGCCGCCATCCCCGGCGCGCGCTTCGTGACCATCCCGGGGAAGGACCACCTCACCGCCGTGCCGGACGAGCGGTACAAGCAGGCGGTGCTGGAGTTCCTGGCGGCGCAGGCGCCGGCATGACGCCCCGCGGGCTCAGAGGGCCCGGGCCAGCGCCGCCACCACGGAGATGAGGAAGAGGGCCAGCAGGCCCGCGGCCAGCCCGGCACAGGCGTAGCTCAGCGCCGCGTAGGCCGTGAGCCAGTGGAGGCGCAGGGCGCGCAGGCTCTCCCGCGCGCGGCGGCTCAGGTTCGGCACGCCCGTGAGGTCGGAGAGGAGCCAGTAGCCGTCGCTCAGGAGGAGGGGGTTGAGCGCCAGCGCCGTGCGGGCGAACTGCGTCAGCAGGAAGGCCGTGACGGCGGGGGCCGCCGCGGGCGCCAGCAGCGCCGCCAGGGCTGCGGCGCCGCCCGCCGCCGTGTCCGCCGCCACGCCCGCCGCGTCGATGGCGCAGCGGCGGCTCCGGCTCAGCGCCCAGGCCCCCTGCGCCTCCACGTAGAGGGTGGGGAAGACGGCGGCCCAGGTGAGGCCCAGCCGCACGGTGCCGCAGCCCCGCGCCGCCAGCCGGTGGGCCCCCTCGTGCAGCGGCACGGTGGCCAGCACCAGCAGCAGGGCCGCCAGCGCCGCCGGTCCCGTCACCGTCAGGCTGGGGCGGCCCAGCAGGAAGAAGCACGCCTGGGCCAGCGCGCCCAGGGCCGCGGCCAGGGCCAGCGCCGCCAGCCAGACGCGCGCCCCGTCCCGGGGCTGCTGCGCGGGGCGCAGCGACGGTCGGGCCCCGGGCCGCAGGGCGCCGTGGGCGGCCAGCGCCGCCAGCAGGGCGGCCAGATCGTCCCGGTCCAGGTCCAGTTCCCGGGCCGCGTCCTCCGGCGGGAGCCGCCCGTCCACGGCGCGGAGCACCGCCAGCGTGCCGCCGTCCACCTGGAGGAAGGCGCCGTCCGGCGCCCGCAGCCACCAGGAATCGCGGCCCAGCGGCCCGTACTCCAGGTCCAGCGCCACGGGGCTGCCCGCGGCGGCGGTCACGGTTCCGCGGCCTTCGCCACCAGGTAGTCCACCAGCCGTTCGCCCACACACGCCCCGGCCTTCCGGTCGAACCCCAGGAACATAGGAGAGGGGTTGCACTCCAGCACCACCGTCCGGCCGTCCGGAGCCTGCTTCATGTCCACGGCGCAGAACCGGCAGCCCGCGGCGGCGGCGGCCCGCACCGCCAGCTCCGCCGCGGCCGGCTCCGGACGGACCAGGTCAATGCGGCCCTCCCCGGCGCGGTAGTCCACGCCGTTCCCGTGGATGACCCCGGCGGCCACCACCTCGCCGCCCACCGTGTAGACCCGCAGATCCCGGCCCGGCACGTACTCCTGGAACAGCACCGGCGCCAGGCTCAGCGCCTCCAGCCGGTCCTCCGTGAGGTCCTCCTCCCGCAGCAGGTTGGCCAGCGCGCCGCCCGCCACGGGCTTGTAGATGACCTCCCGGTGGCGGGACCAGAAGCGGCGCAGCGCCTCCGGGTCCGAGGTGACCAGCGTGGCGGGGACGGGGACCCCGGCGTCCCGCAGCAGGTGGAGCTGGTACGGCTTCAGCCGGTGCAACTCGTTGGCCTCCGCGGGGTTCACCAGCAGGGAGCGCGCCGCGGCCATCCGCAGCCAGGAGACCCAAGCGCCCTGCCGCTCCCGGTCCGCCGCGTACTCCGTGTACCAGTCCGGCTCGTCCTCCCGCATCAGCAGGCCCACGTAGAGCGTCCGCAGGTAGAAGACGGGCACCCCGTCCAGGTCCACGTCCCCGTAGCGGGCGCGCCCGTCCTCCAGGACTAGCTGCGGCGCCGACGCCTCCGGCGAGGTGCGGATGAAGAGCGGCCGGACGCCGCGGGCCGCCAGCCGCTCCAGCACGAAGGCCGCGTGCGGCTCGCCGGGCACGCCCACCACGCCCACCGAGGGCGGACGGCTCATGGTGCCCTCCGTTGCGGGGTCAGCAACCGGCCTCTTCGCCCAGCGCCATGGTGGTCACGTCGTGGCAGGGGAAGGACGGCGGCCACGGCAGCTTGATGGGCGGCGGCAGTGGGATGACGAAGGACTCCTCGCCGATGGCCAGCGTGGTGAAGATGGGCGGCGACGTGTTGCGGCGTCGCTGCAGCTCTTCGATGAACAGCTTCCGCTTCATGCCGTACTTCCTCCTCGTTGGGCCTCCGGCAGGGCTACCGGGAACATAGCAATGGAGGAAGCGGCGCGGCGCATGGAAAAGCTTAACGTTTTGTCAGGAGGAAGTTGGGGGCGGGGCCGCCGCGCTCGACCGCGGGGCACACCGCCGCTACCATGGTGCCAGCCCCCGGAGGGACGCAGACGCATGGATCTGGACGCGGCCGTGGCGGCCGCCGTGGAGCGCACGGTGGCGGAGCACGGGGACGTGGTGGAGGGCTGGCTGGCGGACCGCCCCAAGACGTGGGGCTTCCTGGCCGGGCGCGCCGTGGTGGCTTGCCGGGCGCTGCTGGGCCGGCCCCTCACGGAGGCGGAGCGGCGGCTGGTGTGGGACCGCCTCTGGCGCCGCCTCCAGGAGCTCCGCGCCGGCGGCGCCCCTGGCCCGTAGCCGTGCCCCCGCTGCACGAACGGCGGCGCCCGTGGTACCATGCGGGAGGTTCATCCCCCACCGGCCCGGAGGTTGACCCATGCCGCTCATCATCGGCGTGACCGGCTCCATCGCCTCGGGCAAGAGCCTGGTCTGTGGAACGCTACAGGAGCTGGGCGCCGCCTACTGCGACGCCGACAAACTGGTCCACCGCCTCTACGACCCCGGCACGCCGGGGTTCGACCGCGTGGTGGCGGCGTTCGGTCGCGAGATCGTGGGCCCGGACGGCTTCATCGACCGCCGGATCCTGGGCGCCAAGGTCTTCGGCAAGCCCCAGGAGATGCGCCGCCTCACGGAGGCCATCGGCAACATTGGGGAGGCGGTGAAAGGGGTCATCGACGGCTGGCGTGACTCCCTGGGCCCGGACGGCGCCGCAGTCATCGAGGCCGTCAACCTCATCGAGGCGGGCTACTCCGCCTGGTGCGACCAGACGTGGCTGGTGACCTGCGACAGGGACGAGGCACGGCGCCGCCTCATCGCCCGCAACGGCTTCACGGAGGAGGAGGCGGACCAGCGCCTGGCCAGCCAGCGGGACCCCGCCCTGCGGGAGCCGGCGTCTGACTTCGTCATCCGCAACGACGGCGACCCAACGGCCACCGTCCAGGCCGTCCGGGAGGAGTTCGACCGCATCCAGGCCCTGTACCGGGAGGGGGCGCTGCCGCCCTCCCGCTTCCATGGGTGGTGGGAGGCCGTGCGGGCCCGCCGGACAGGGCAGGGCGCCACGAGTTGACGTAACGAACCGGCACCCGGGACGGGCCGGTCGCTCCGGCCGCCGGGCCGTGGCCAGCCGGGCCAGAGGAGGAGTGTTGTGGGCTACCAGCTAGCGGTGAACGTGGACTGGCAGGGCAACCTGGACCGGGAGCGGGCCTTCCAGCGCGTCCGGGCGGCGGACGAGGCGGGTGTGCACTCCGTCTGGGTGGCGGAGGCGTGGGGGCGGGACGCCTTCACCATGATGACGCAGCTTGTGGAGCGGACGTCCCGCATCCAGGTGGGGAGCGGCATTGTGAACGTCTTCTCCCGCAGCCCGGCGGCGCTGGCGCAGCACTTCGCCACGCTGGACGAGCTCTCCGGCGGCCGGATGATCATCGGCCTGGGGACCAGCGGGGCGAACGTCATCGAGCACTTCCACGGCGTCCCGTTCCAGAAGCCGCTCCGGCGGCTGCGGGAGTACGTGGAGATCATCAACCTGCTCATGGCGGGTACCCCCTTGAAGTACGAGGGGGAGATCTTCCACCTCCAGCGGGGTTTCACCCTGCGGTTCGAGACGGTGCGCAAGCACATCCCCGTCTACCTGGCCACCCTCTCGCCGCGGAGCGTGCGGCAGACGGCGGAGATCGCGGACGGCTGGCTGCCCATCTGGACGCCGGTGGGGGACCTGCCCAAGCTGGTGCAGGGGTTCCGGGACGCCGCGGCCAAGGCGGGGCGGAACCCCGCGGACCTGGTGGTGCGGTCGCCGGGGACCATCGTCATCACCAAGGACGTGGAGCGGGCGCGGGCCGGCGTGGCCGGCGGCTTCGCCTTCTACGTGGCCCGGATGGGCGTCTTCTACTACGAGCACGTGACGCGGCTGGGCTACGGGGAGCTGGCGGACCGGATCCGGCAGGCCTGGGAGGAGGGCGGCTCGCGGGCCGGCGCGGCGGCGGTGCCGGGGGACCTCCAGCAGGCGCTGGGCTTGGTGACGGACTCGGTGGAGGCGGCGCGGGAGCGGCTGGCGGAGCAGGCCGCCGCGGGCGTGGACCTGCACAGCGTCCAGGTGGACGCCGAAGACCCGCACGAACTCCAGCGCATCTATGAGCGGCTGGTCGCCTGAGCGGCCGGCGGAGGAGAGCGGTATGAAGGTTGGCCTGCACCTGCCCCACGTGGGGCCGAACGCCACGCCGGAGAACCTGGCGGCGTTCGCCCGCCGCGCGGAGGCCCTGGGCTTCGACTCCCTCTGGGTAAGCGACCACGTGGTGGTCCCGCGGGACTACGGCTCCCGCTACCCGTACCACCCCTCCGGCCGCATGGGCGCCGGGCCGGACACACCGTTCCTGGAGCCGCTGTCCACGCTGCTCTTCGTGGCGGGCGTCACCTCCCGCATTGCCCTGGGGACCACCGTCCTGGTGCTGCCCATGCGGGAGCCGGTCCTCCACGCCAAGGTCCTGGCCACGCTGGACGTGCTGTCCGGCGGGCGGCTCATCCTGGGCGTGGGCGCCGGCTGGCTGCGGGAGGAGTTCGAGGCGCTGAGCGCCCCCTTCGAGGACCGCGGCGGACGGCTGAATGAGGAGCTGGAGATCCTCCGCCGCCTCTGGACGTTGGAGGACCCCAGCTTCCAGGGCCGGTACTACCGCATCGGCAACCTGGGCTTCGCCCCCAAGCCGGTCCAGCAGCCGCACCCGCCCATCTGGGTGGGTGGCAACACGGAGCCGGGGTTCCGCCGCGCCGTCCGCTACGGCCAGGCCTGGCACGGGGCCGGTTCCACGCCGGAGCAGGTGCAGGAGGCGGCCCGCCGGCTCCGGGAGCTGTGCGAGGCAGCGGGCCGGGATCCGGCCACGCTGGCCGTGACCGTCCGTACCGGCGTGCCGCTGCGCCCCGGCGCCGAGGGGGAGGCCGCGGAGCGGCTGGCCCGCTACCGGGAGGCCGGCGTGAGCCACGTGGCCCTGGACCTGAGCTTCGCGGACATGGACCGCGCCCTGGAGAACATCGAGCGGCTGGCGCGGGATGTCCGGCCGCAGGTGGGCGTCTAGGAGGGGCGTGGTGGTGCGCTGCCGGTGGGCCGGGACCGACCCACTCTCCGTGGCCTACCACGACGAGGAGTGGGGCGTGCCCGTCCGGGACGACCGGACGCTGTTCGAGTTCCTGATCCTGGAGGGCGCGCAGGCGGGGCTGAGCTGGACCACCATCCTCCGCAAGCGCCCGGCGTACCGCCGCGCCTTCGACGGCTTCCAGCCGGAGCGCGTGGCCCGCTATGACGAGGCGAAGGTGGCCGCGCTGCTGGCGGACCCCGGGATCGTGCGGAACCGGGCCAAGGTGCACGCGGCCGTCCAGAACGCCCGCGCCTTCCTGGCCGTCCAGGAGGAGTTCGGTTCCTTCGCGGACTACGCCTGGCAGTTCGTGGGCGGCCGGCCGCTGGTGAACCGCTGGGCTACGCCGGCAGAGGTCCCGGCGCAGACGCCGGAGTCGGAGGCCCTGAGCCGGGACCTGCGGCGCCGGGGGTTCACCTTCGTGGGCCCCACCATCTGCTATGCCTTCATGCAGGCCGTGGGCATGGTGAACGACCACACGGTGGACTGCTTCCGCCACGCGGCGCTCGCTGCGGCGGCCGGGTGAGGGCGGACGGATGTGACTGGCCGATGTGGCCACACGGGCTAGAGAAGTAGGGCTGCACGTGGCTGAACATCGATCACAGAAGGCTGGAAGCAGTGCGTGAGGGCGTGAGGGGGCTTGCAGAAAGGGCTTCTGGCATCCTGAGAAGAGCGAGACGGCATCCTCCGGGTGCCGTCTCGCTCTTTCTTCTGGGTACCCATGTCCGGTACCGAATCCTGATCCCTGGTACTGCCAGCCCCAAAACCCCCGGACGTCCGTGGTTCACGCATCCGGTCAGAGGGTGGCATACGTCGTGACTGAGCCGTAGTCGTAGTAGGTTCCGCCCCAGATTCCGCCGCCACACCAGCCCGCCGTAATCGGTCCGATTTCAGAGTCATTCCACGTGTTCACGTATGTTGTTCCGTAGTACGGACCCTACCACTGTGTGTCTGCAACTACGGCCGCTGTACCGATCCGGGATCATCTTCTATTCCCCGTAGTGTAGTGTGGTGATCACCTCCTTGTATCATGGCGCCATGGCGAACTGATTTGACTTGTATAGGGGGAGATGTTTTGCGGAATAGCACCATCTAGAGCGCGTGGATGCTCGTTGTCAAGTGGGACCTGTCAACCTATGGACGCAACGTTTCTGTTCTCTATCTGTGTTCCTTGAATCTGAGCGCTCGTCGATGCAGCACAGTTAGTCTCCATTTGCACAAACCGCGTCTAGACCCTATGATCTGGGCAGCCTGAGCCCCTGAGGCGCCACAGACTCCCTGAAGGAAGGATGCCCATGAACGGCCTTCGCTTCTGCGGCCGCGCCCTGGCCGCCGATCGCCGCCCCTTCGCCCTCCCCGGCGACGAACCCCGCTACGCTCCCGACCGCGACTTTGACACCCGCCACGTCCGCATCGAGATCACGAAGCTCGACCTGCCGGAGCGCCGCTTCTCCGCCGTCTGCGCCAACACCCTGGTCCCCATCAACGACGGCCTGGCCACGGTCCGCCTGGACGCCGGCGAGATGGAGATCCAGGCGGTGACGCTGGCGGACGGGACGCCCCTCCGCTTCGAGCACTCCGGCGAGACGCTGACGGTCCACCTGGACCGCCCCCGCAACGCCGGGGAGGAGGTCACGGTGGTGGCCCGCTACAGCGCCCGGCCGCGCCACGGCCTCTACATCACCGGCCCGGACGAAGGCTACCCGGACAAGCCGTGGCAGGTCTGGACCCAGGGCCAGGACGAAGACTCCCACTACTGGTTCCCCTGCCACGACTACCCCAACGAGAAGGCCACCAGTGAGGTCCTGGCCACCGTCCCCGCCTCCTGGCGCACCGTCTCCAACGGCGTCCTGCTCTCCGAGCGGGACAACGGCGACGGCACCAAGACCGTCCACTGGCGCCAGGAGACGCCGCACTCCATCTACCTCATCACCTTCGCCGCGGGCGAGTTCTTCGAGGTCCGGGAGGAGGCGGACGGGGTGCCGGTGCTCTACTACGGGCAGGTCGGCCGGGAGGAGGACGCCCGCCGCGGCATGGGCCGCACGCCGGAGATGATCCGCCACTTCTCCCGCCTCCTGGACTACCCCTTCCCGTACCCCAAGTACGCCCAGGTCTGCGTCCAGGACTTCATCTTTGGCGGCATGGAGAACACCTCCGCCACCACCATGACGGACCGCCTGCTGTACGACGAGCGAGCCCGGCCGGACGTGGAGCAGGCCATGGATGGCCTGGTCTCCCATGAGCTGGCCCACCAGTGGTTCGGCGACCTGATTACCTGCCGGGACTGGGCCAACGCCTGGCTCAACGAAGGCTTCGCCACGTACTTCGAGGTGCTCTGGACGGAGCACCACCGCGGGCTGGACGACGCCCGCTACGAGCTCTACCAGAACGCGGAGATCTACCTGGGGGAAGACAGCGGCCGCTACCGCCGGCCCGTGGTCTACCGCGTCTACCGCGAGCCCATCGACATCTTCGACCGGCACCTGTACGAGAAGGGCTCCCTGGTCCTCCACATGCTCCGCTACGTCCTGGGGGATGACCGCTTCTTCAAGGCCATCCGCCACTACCTGAAGAGCAACGCCGGCGGCACCGTGGTGACGGGTGACCTGGAGCGGGCCGTGGAGGAGGCCACCGGCCGCAGCCTGGGCTGGTTCTTCGACCAGTGGATCCACAAGGGCGGCCACCCGGACCTGAAGGTGGAGTACGCGTGGGATGAGGAGGCGAAGACCGCCCGCTTCAAGGTGACCCAGACGCAGCAGGAGGACGAGAACACCGCCGCCGTCTACCGGATGCCGGTGGAGCTGGCCTTCACGCTGCCATCCGGTGAGGAGCGCCGCGTGCGCGTCCACCTCTCGGAGCGGGAGCAGGCGTTCTTCGTCCCGCTGCCGGAGAAGCCCGTCCTGGCCCGCTTCGACCCCGGCAACGCCCTCCTGAAGACGGTGGACCTCTCCCTGCCGGAGGAGATGCTCTACCACGCCCTCCGGCACGACGATGACGTGACCGGCCGCATCCGTGCCGCCAAGACCATCGCCAAGAAGGGCGGCCTCAAGGCCGTGGAGGCCCTCCGGCAGACTGTGCTGGAGGACCCCTTCTGGGGCGTCCGCGTCGAAGCGGCCAAGGCCCTGGGCAGCCTCAAGACCCCCGGCGCCCGCGACGCCCTGATCGCGTGCCTGGGCGTGGCGGAGCCGCGGGTCCGCCGGGCGGTGGTCCAGGCCCTGGGCGAGTTCAAGGGCGACGAGGCGGCCGCCGGACCCCTCCTGGAACGTCTGGAACGCGATGAGAGCTACTACGTGGCCGGCGAGGCGGCCAAGGCGCTAGGCCGCATCCGCGCCGCCCGCGCCCGGGAGGCCCTGACCGCCGCCCTGGACCGGGACTCCTACGCGGACGTGATCCGCACGCTGGCCCTGGAGGGCCTGGGCGAGCTGAAGGACCCAGAGACGTTGCCGCTGCTGCGGGAGTGGACGCGGTACGGCAGGCCGCAGCGCGCCCGGGAGGCGGCCGCCCGGGCCCTGGGCAAGCTGGGCGACGTCGTCAAGGACCGGGACGAGCTGCGGGAGCACGTGGAGTCGCTGCTGGATGACCCGTGGCTCATGGTCCGTCTCTCCGCCATCGGCGCGCTGGCGGAGCTCAAGGACCCGAAGTCCATCCCCGCGCTCCAGCGCGTGGCCGAGCGGGACCCGGACGGCCGGGCAGTCCGCCGCGCCCGGGAGGCGGTGCGGGAGATCCGGGAGGGCCAGGAGCGCAAGGAGGAGGTCCGCACGCTGCGGGAGGACCTGGACAAGGCGCTCCGGGAGAATCGCGAGCTCCGGGAGCGCATCGAGAAGCTGGAGGCCCGGCTCTCCGGCGGCTCCTGAGCCCGCCCGGCGCCCGGCCCCCGAGATCACCGGCACAGGAGGACCTATGGGTGCTGCTGTCCCCGAACCCGTTGCCAGGCTGCTGCAGGAGCCCAACATCGCGCACCTGGCCACCCTCATGCCGGACGGCTCGCCGCAGGTCACCCCCGTCTGGGTGGACTTCGACGGCGTCTACGTCCTGGTGAACACCGCCGAAGGACGCCAGAAGGAGCGCAACGTCCGGCGCGACGCCCGGGTGGCCGTGGAAGTGATGCGGCAGGACAACCCGTACTACTGGGCGGCCATCCGCGGTCGCGTGGTGGATCTGGTCCACGAGGGCGCCGACGAGCACATCGACCGGCTGGCCCGCAAGTACCTGGGGCGGGACCGCTACCCCGCGCGCGACCCCAACGAGCGGCGGATCGTCCTCAAGATCGAGCCGGAGCGGGTCACCTTCAGCGGCCGGGAGTAGCCCGGCGGCCGGCCCGGGCGCCAGGCCCGGGTCGCTTCGGGCCTGCGTGGCGGCCGGCAGCGCTCTGGGCTACACTGGCGCCATGCGCCCCGTCCCGCTGGACTTCGGCAACGAGCCGCCCCCGCCCTTGGAGCCGCCCCTCGCCGGGCGGGACTCCCTGCGGACCAACCTCCGCTTCCGCCGGTTCTCCGTGGCGCGGCTGCTCTCCCACACCGGCCAGAACGCCGCCCTCTTCGCCCTGCTGGTGCTGGTGGTGAACCGCACCGGTTCCAGCATCCACAGCAGCCTGCTGGTGCTCTCCTACATCGTCCCGTCCGTCCTGGCCGGTCCCGCGGCCGGCGCGGTCGTGGACGCCCTCCCCCGCCGGGCCGTGCTGATCCTCACCAACCTGGCGCGGGCGGGCGTCTGCCTGGGCTACCTCCTTTCGGACCGCGGTCCCCTGGCCGTCTACCTCACCGCCATGGGGCTGGCGGTGGTCAGCCAGTTCTCCTCCCCGGCGGAGTCCGCCGCCGTCCCCGCCATGGTCCGGCGGGAGCAGTTGGTGGGCGCCAACGCCGTCCTCAACTTCATCGGCACCGCCGCACAGGTGCTGGGCATGGTCATCCTGGCGCCGCTGGTCCTCAAGCTCTCCACGGACGCCGTCCTCTTCTCCTTCCTCACCGGCCTCTTCCTGCTGGCCGCCCTCTTCTCCTTCGGCATCCCCGGCCTGGGGGACCGGGCGGACGCCGGGGCCGCCCGCCGGGCCGTGGCCCTCCGTGCCGCCTTCCGCGAGGCCTGGGCCGCCCTCCGCGCGGACCGCGCCGCCTACACCGCCATGGTGCAGGTGGTGCTGACCAACGCCTCCCTCCCCGTGCTGGTGGCCCTGGTCCCCATGTACATCAGCGACATCGTGGGCCTGGCGGCGGAGAACGCCGTGTACGTCTTCGCCCCGGCGGCGCTGGGCGTGCTCCTGGGCCTGCGGCTGGTGCCGGCCCTGGCCCGGCGCGCCGGGACGCCCGCGCTGGTCTCCGCCGGCTTCGCCCTCTTCGTGGCCGGGCTGGCCGCCCTGGCCTTCAACCCGGAGCTGGTCCGTCTGGCCGCCTCCGCGGACCTCGTCCCCCTGGGGCCGGACCGGCTGGTCTACTCCCCGCTGACCCTCACGGCGGTCCTGGCGTTTCCCCTGGGCTTCGCCTACTCCGTGGTGCTGGTGGCCGCCCGCACCGTCCTCTACGAGCGGACCCCGGCGGCGGTCCACGGCCGCATCTTCGCCGTGCAGGGGATGTTGGGCGCCTTGGGCTCCATGGCGCCGCTGGTGCTCACCGGCGCCCTGGCCTACCTCTTCGGCACGCGGGTCGTGCTCCTCCTGGTGGCCGTGGCCAACGTCACCGCGGCCGTCTACGCCGGCGCGGGGTTCGGGCGGGCCGCCGGCCGGGGACCCCTGGCCGCCCCGGCCCCGGCGGCGGCGGGACGGCCGAGACGTGCGTTGACGCGCCGCCGGGGCCGGGGCTAGACTCCGGGGTACAGGGGCCCGGTCTTCCTTCACCCGCCTCCCCGCCGTCCGTAGGGGCTGCGCGCCCGTGCAGGACAGGCGGGCTTCGTTGTTCCGGCGTGGGAGGTGCGGTGTGAGGCGCAGCGTGCTGCTGGGCATGGGGGTCTTGCTGGCCGCGGGCGTGGCTGCCGGCGTGTTCTACGTCCGGCGCGACGGGGACGCCGGGGCGAAGGTGACGCCGGGCGGCACCACGCCTGAGGAGGCCTTCGAGCCGGCCCGGCCCGCCGTCCTGCCGGGCGGGCTGGAGCTGACGGTGGTGGACGTGGACTTCGACGCCTGGCGCGTGGTGGCGGAGGCGGACCCGGCCGCCCAGCCGCCCGGCAGGGACGTGCGCATGGTGCTGGTGCGGCTCCGCGTGGCCAACACCGGGGAGCGACCCCTCCGGGTGGCGGAGGAGCACTTCGCCGTCCTGGCGGGCGGCCGGACCTACAGCGCCGCCGGCGCCGATACAGCCTGCGGGGCCATCCCGGAGGCGCTGGACGCGGACCTCCAGCCGGGGGAGCAGGCCGTGGGCCGCGTCTGCGCCCGCGTCCCCGCCGGGGAGACGGGCCTACGGTTGGTCTGGTCGTCGGCCGGCGCCACGCTGGAGCAGCGGTACTTCGTCCTGGGGGATCCGGCGGGGCCGCCGGCCTTCGTGGGGGGCACCTTCGCCATCCGGCGGGGCACCGCCGTGGAGGTGCGCGGCACCGGCGACTGCCTCAACATCCGTACGGAGCCGTCCGTCAACGCGGCGGTGATCCAATGCGCGCCGGACGGCACGCGGGCCGCCGTGGCCGGAGGGCCGCAGGAGGCGGACGGCTACCGGTGGTGGAACCTGGCGGGCCTGGGGTGGGCCGCGGAGCCGTGGCTGGCCCCCGTGCCGGAGTGAGGCCGCCCCGCTAGGAGATGCCGTAGCGCTGCCACAGGGAGTCCCGGACCTCGTCCGGCATGCGGAAGAACAGCCCCTCCGCCTCCGCGTAGGTGGTGCCGGCCTCGTCGCTCACGCGGCCGTGCGCCAGCAGGCTCCGGCCGCGGTTGCGCACCAGCTCGCCGGTCACCACCAGCGTCGTGTCCATGGGCACCGGGCGGCGGTAGCGGATGTTGAGGCGTGCCGTGTGGGCCCAGACGCCGCGCAGCACCAGCGCCCAGATGAGCGCCTCGTCCAGGAGGGTGGCCAGCAGGCCGCCGTGCAGCGTCCCCGCGAAGCCCTGGTGGACCTCCTGCGGGTGGAAGCGGGCCACGGCGCGGCCCTCCTCCAGGTGGAAGGTGAGCTTCAGCCCGTGGGGGTTGTCCGGCCCGCAGCCGAAGCACGGGTTGGCGGACCAGTTGGCGCCGGGGAACGGCCGCTCCTCCGGCTGGGTCGGAGGCTGCGGCCGGGCCTGAGCTCCGTCCGGAACGGGGTGCGGGCGCAGCTCGTTCACTCGTTGGTCCTCGCCCACTCCTGGTTTCGCGGCTCCTGGAGGAGACGGTTCAAGGGGTCGTCCCCCTTCAGGTTGTCGGCCGCCTCGACCATCTTGTCGTACTTGGGGTCCAGCTCCTCCAGCTTCGTCTTCAGCGTCTTGTGCTGGGCGAAGGGGGAGACGAGCCGCGTCATCTCCGTGCCCCCGCAGTGCTGGCAGCGGGCGTCCACCGGCGCACCGATCCGGCGGGTGAAGAGGGTGGACGTCCGGCCGCAGGAACCGCAGCGGTACTCGTAGAGCGGCATAGCGCCTCAGGCCTCCCGGGGTGCCGTTTGGTGCCCCAAGTATACCACGCGGTCAAGATCCCGCCGGAAGGCCGCTCTCCGCCCGTAACAGCTCCAGCGCGGCCGCCGTCACCTCCGCCGCCGGCACGTCCGCCACAAAGGAGTCGCGGTGGTCGCAGCGGGCGCGGGTGCAGTCCAGCCCGCAGCGGGGGCAGGCCAGCCGCCAGGAGATGGCCGGCCGGTGCCGGGCCCGCGTGGGCGGTGCGGCGGTGATGACGTTGCCGCACCAGTACACGCCCACCGATGCCGTGCCCACGGCCAGGGCCAGGTGCAGGGGTCCCGTGTCGTTGGCCACCACCACGGCGCAGCGGGCCAGCAGCCCGGCCAACCCGCCCAGGGAGAGCCGTGCCGCCGCGTCCACGACCTCCCGCCGCATGGCGGCCGTCACCGCCCGTGTCAGTCCGGCCTCCTCTGCCGTGCCCGTCACCACTACGCGGGCCCCGGCGGCCGCCAGCGCGTTGCCCACGGCGGCGAAGCGCTCCGGCGGCCAGCGGCGGCGCGGGTCCGAGGCGCCGGGGTGGAGGACCGCCAGGGGCCGGCCGTCCTCCGGGACCACCGCGCGGGACTCCCGCAGGTCCGCCTCCGTCACGGCCAGCCGGGGCTCCAGGGACACCGCCGCCGCGCCCACCAGTGCGGCCACCTCCAGGTAGCGCACCACCTCCGGCTGGTAGAAGATGTAGGGCACCCAGCGGTCCAGCGGCGGCGCGTCCGGGCCCCGCAGCCCCGCCGTGAGCCGCGCGCCCAGCCGCCGCAGGAAGGGGTTGGAGTTGCGGCCGGAGCCGTGCATCTGGAGCGCCACGTCGAACCGCTCCCGCCGCATGGCCGCGAAGAACGCCTCCTGGGCCGCCGGGTCGTCCGCCGTGCCGCCGGGCTCGTAGATGCCGCGGCTGGGCGGCACCACGGCCACGCGGTCCACCGGCGCGGGCCGTCCCCGCAGGAACGCCGCGTGCCACGGCAGGCCCAGCAGCGTGATCTCCGCCTCCGGGTAGGCCGCGCGCAGGGCGGCGAGCGCCGGCAGGGCGAAGATGAAGTCGCCCAGGCCGTTGGCCCGCAGCACGGCGATCTTCCGCACGCCCGGCTCCACGGGGAAGGGTGGCGTCAGCATCGGCGATCCGTCAGCGCAGGACCCGGGGGGCGTCCACCCGGCGGTCCGGGACGGTGGTGGGCAGCTCCTGGTGGTAGACGCCGGAGGGGATGAGGCCGCAGCCGCCGTAGCGCTCCATCACCCGGAGCTGCGCCAGCACGTCCTCGCCGCAGTGCTCCGGGGGCAGCTCCCGCCAGAAGGAGAAGCCGCCGACGTCCCGCAGCTTGGCTGCATCGTACAGGACGCAGCCGCCGGTCCACGCCACCCGGTACTTCCGCTGCGTCGCCCCCGTCACCCCCAGCCGCTGCTGCACGTGGTAGAGGTTCGCCGCGTTGTGGAGCCGGTACCGCTCCCACTGGGGCGTGCCCGGGCGGACCGTCTCCGGCCGCACTGGCCCCTCCCACAGCTCAATGGCCTGCTCGTGGGGCCGCACGTCCCCCGCGTAGCTCAGGCCGATGACCGCGCACCCCACGAAGCCGCAGCCCTCCTCCCGGATGGCCCGCACCATCCGCTCCAGCACGTCCGGCTCCAGGATCACGTCGTCGTCCAGGAACAGGGCGTAGGGTGCGGCGGCGCGGTCCAGGAGGAACTGGCGGTGCTCCGCCAAGCCGCGGCGGGGCAGGTGGCGGTGCGTCTCCACCGCGTGTCCGCGGGCGCGCAACACCCGGAGGACCGCCCGGACCTCTCCGGCCGCCGTCGCGTCGAACGCCTCCGTCTGGTCGGAAACCACCACGCGGAAGTCGCGGAACGTCTGGCCCACCAGGCAGGCCAGGGTCACCGCCAGCGCCGCCGGCCGCCGGTACGTGGGGATGAGCACGTCCACCGCCGCCGTCACGGCGCCACCCCCGTCCGCCCGGCCGTCTCCCGGGAGAGCGCCAGCGCCGCCTCCACCACCGACTCCGGCGGCACCAGGCGCAGGCAGTTGTGGTGGCCCTCCGGACAGACGCTCTTGTAGCAGTTCCGGCACGGCACGTCGTGGAAGAGGGCGCGGTGGGGCACCAGCCAGGGCGTGTGCTGGGGGTTGGTGAGGGCGTAGAGGTCCACCACCGGCGTGCCCAGGGCGGCCGCCATGTGCGCGGGACCGGTGTTGTTGGTGATGACCAGCGGCGCCAGCGCAATGACCGCCGCCAGGTCCGCCAGCGTCATCTGCCCCGCCAGCGAGGCCGACGGCACGCCCGCCATGGCTCGCACGGCCTCCACCAGCCCAACCTCCCCCCGGCCGCCGGTGAGGACCACCTGCCAGCCCGCCTCCAGCGCCAGATGGCGGGCCGCCGCCGCGAAGGACTCCGCCGGGTACCGCCGCGAGGGGGCGGACGCGCCGGGGTGGACCACCACCCACGGCCGCTTCCGGTCCACGCCGGCCTCCGCCAGCAGCCGCTCGGCGCGGCGGCGGGCCGTCTCCGGCACCTGCAGAGAGAGGCGGCGGTCCATGGTGCGGCACCCCACCGCCGCCACCAGGTCCAGTTGCCGCTGGACCTCGTGCCGGATCAGCCGTTCCGGTTCCGCCTCCGGCACCCAGTCCGTCAGGAGCAGGTACGGATTCTCCCGGCAGTGGGCCAGCCGGAGCGGGATGCCGGCCAGGTGGCAGAGGAACGCCGCCGGCAGCGGGCTCTGGCTGTAGACCGTGAAAATGACCGCCGCGTCGAAGGCCGCTGCCCGCAGGCGCTCCACCGTGGCCAGGTCAGCCGCCGCCGGTCGCGGCCGCGCCGCCTTCATCCACGGTGCCTCGTACACCAGCACCTCGTCGATCTCCGGCACCAGGGCGGCCGCCTCCGCCCCCGCGGGCGACGTCAGCAGCGTCACCCGGCGGCCCGGCCGCGACTCCCGCACCGCGCGGATGGCCGGCGTGGTCATGAGGACGTCCCCCACGGCGTCCAGCCGCACGCACAGCACGCGCTCCGCCCGCTCCCAGGCCGTCATGCGTCCTCCCGCCGGCCGCCGTTCCCGGCCGCCGCGCCCGCGCGCCGGATCCGCTCGATGATGCCCGTGGTGGAGCGGTCCTCCACGTAGGGCAGGATCTGGACCGCGCCGCCCAGCCGCTCCACCAGCGGCGCCTCCGGCAGCGTCTCGCGGGTATAGTCGCCGCCCTTCACCAAGAGGTCCGGCCGGATGATGCGGAGGAGCTCCTCCGGTGTGTCCTCCTGGAACGGCACAATGAGGTCCACGCAGCTCAGCGCCGCCAGCACCTGGGCCCGGTCCTCCAGCGGGTTGATGGGCCGGCCCGGACCCTTCAGCCGCCGCACGCTCTCGTCGCTGTTCAGGCCCACAATGAGCACGTCGCCCAGGGCCTTGGCGCGGTTCAGGTAGGTGATGTGCCCCCGGTGGAGGATGTCGAAGCAGCCGTTGGTGAACACCACGCGCAGCCCCCGGCGCCGGTAGAGCTCCGCCCGGTCCGCCAGGAGCGAGCGGTCCGCCAGGTACTTGTCCTCCGCCACCAGGTACGCCCGCAGCTCCTGCCGGGTGCAGGCCGCCGTCCCGTCCTTCCCCACCACCACGGCCGCCGCCGCCGACGCGATCTCCGCCGCCGCCGGCACGTCCGCCCCCGCCGCCAGGGCCAACGCCAGCGTCCCGGCGAAGGTATCGCCGGCGCCGGCCGCCCGGGCGTGGCGCTCCGGCCGGGCGTAGGTCCGGTAGGGCGGGCCGCCCCGCTCGAAGACCAGCGCGCCGTCGGTGTCCAGGGTCACGGCGGCCATCTGGGCGCCGGTCAGGTCCAGCAGCCGCCCCGCGTGGTCCGCGATCTGCGACACGCGGGCCGCGGCGCCCGCCAGCTCCGGCTCGCCCAGCAGATGGACCGCCTCGCTGTAGTTGGGCTTCACCGCCGTAGGGTGGGCGGCGCGGTACCGGCGCAGTTCCCGGGCGTCCGTCACCAGCACCCGCGGCCACCGCGCCTGGAGCGCCGCCACCGCCCGCACCGCCGCGGGCGTCAGGACGCCGTAGGCGTAGTCGGAGACGATGACGGCGTCGCAGGCGGGGTAGAGCGCCGCCAGCCGCCGCAAGAGCTCCGCCTCCGTCTCCGGGTCCAGCGGCTCCGTGCTCCCCTGGTCGAACCGCAGGAGCATCTGGCCGTCCGCCACCACCCGCCGCTTGGTGAGGGTACGGCGGCCGGGCGCCGCCAGCACGTGGTCCGTCCGGACGCCGTGCGCCGCCAGGGCCGCCCGCACGCCGGCCCCCTCTTCGTCGTCGCCGGTGGCGGAGAGGAGCGTCACGTCCGCGCCCAGGGAGGCAGCGTTGGCGGCGGTGTTGGCGGCGCCGCCCGGCGCGTCCGTCCGGCCCGACACCGCCACCACCGGCACGGGCGCCTCCCGGCACAGGTGGCTGGCGCTGCCGTGCAGGTAGCTATCCAGCATGGCCTCCCCCACCACCAGGACGCGCAGCCCCGCGAAGGCTTCGATGAGGCGCGACAGGCCGCTGCTCATGGGCTTCCTCCCCACCCGGACCGGGCGCCCGCCGTGGGGCTTTCCGCCAGGATGACCTCCGCCGCCGCCAGCAGGTCCGCGGCCACGCAGTCCGGCGTCCGGAACGGCCCGGGCCGCCACTCCGTCTCGTTCCCGTTATCGATGAGGACCGTCCGGCAGCCCGCCCGCCGGCCCGCCTCCACGTCGTCCAGGATGTCGCCCACCAGCCAGGAGCGGGCCGGGTCCACGCCCTGCTCCCGGGCGGCCCGCAGGACCAGCCCGGGTGCGGGCTTCCGGCAGAGGCAGGCAGTGGTGTAGGCAGGGACGGCGCCCGCGGGGTGGTGCGGGCAGTAGTAGAAGCCCGCCAGCGGGACCCCGGCCGCCGCCAGCAGTTGTCGCAGGCGGGCCTCCACCGCCCGGAGCGCCGCCTCCGGGAAGTAGCCCCGTGCCACGCCGGACTGGTTGGAGACCACAATGAGCCGGTAGCCGGCCCGGTGCAGCAGGCGCAGGCCCGCCGCCGCGCCGGGCGTCAGGCGCAGCCGTCCGGGGTCCACGTTGTAGGGCACGTCCTCCACCAGCGTGCCGTCCTTGTCCAGGAACACCGCTCGCTCGCTCATGGCGTCACGGCCAGGAGGTCTCCCGGAGGGGCAGCACCAGCACCTCCGGGATGACCGTTTCGTCCGGCAGGGTGAGGATGAACCGGATGGTCTCCGCCACGTTGGCAGGGTTCTGCAGCGTGCTCACGTCGATGTCCGGGAACCGCTCCAGCAGGAACGGCGTCCGCATGCCGCCGGCCACCACGGCGGTCACCTTGACGTTGTGTTCCCGCGCCTCCACGTGGAGCGCGTGGCTGAAGCCCAGGAGGCCCCACTTGGTGGCGTGGTAGGCGGAGGCGTTGGCCCAGGCCCGCTTGGCCGCCGTGGAGACCACGTTGACAATGTGCCCCCGGCCCCGGCGCCGCATCTCCGGGAAGGCGTACTTGGCCATTACGAAGGGCCCCCGCAGGTTGATGGCCAGGATGCGGTCCCACTCCTGGATGGAGAGCTCGTCAAAGGGCAGGGTTACGTCCACGCCCGCGTTGTTCACCAGCACGTCCAGGCGCCCGTACCGGGCCACCGTCTGGCGCACCGCCTCCTCCGCCTGATCCTCGTCCGCCACGTCCAGCCGGAGGGGCATCGCGTCGCCCCCGTCGGCGCGCACCTCCAGCGCCACCCGCTCCGCCTGGTCCATGCGGACGTCGCCCACCGCCACCGCGGCCCCTGCTGCGGCCAGGGCCCGGCACGTGGCCTCGCCCAGGCCGCGCCCGCCGCCGGTGATGAGGGCCACCGACCCCTTCAGTTCAACCACGGCTCCGTCCCTCCGCGGGCGCGGCCTCCGGCCGGGGACCGCGCCCCTGCCGGGCACCACGCCGGCGGGCCGGCGCGGTGGGGGCCGCCTCCTCGCCGCCGGCCAGCCGCTCTTCGATGAGCTCGCACAGCAGGTGGATGACCAGGATCTGGACCTCCTGGATCCGCTGCGTGTCCGAGGACGGCACGATGACCGCCACGTCCGAGAGACGGCGCGCCGGCCCGCCGTCCCGGCCCAGCAGGCCCACGGTAGCCATGCCGCGCCGCCGCGCCGTCTCCAGCGCCCGCACCACGCTGGGCGAGCGGCCGCTGGTGCTGATGCCTACCAGTACGTCTCCGGGGCTGCCCAGCGCATCCACCTGTCGGGCGAATACCTGGTCATAGCTCGCGTCGTTGGACCACGCCGTCAGGACGGCCGTGTCCGCCGTCAGCGCCAGCGCGGGCAGCGCCCGGCGCTCTGCCAGCCGGAACCGGCCCACCAGCTCCCCGGCGAAGTGCTGGGCGTCCGCGGCGCTGCCCCCGTTGCCGCAGATGAGCACCTTCCCGCCGCGGGCGAAGCACGCCGCCAGTGTCTCCGCCGCGTCCAGCACCGCCGACCGCAGGTGCTGCTGCGACTGCCGCAACGTATCGATGACGCCCCGGAACCCCCGGTCGATGATGGCCAGCCGCTCCGCCTCCAGGCGTTGGGCCGGGCCGCTGGCGGCCAGCACCTCCTCGTAGAGGGCGGCCATGGAGGCGGTGACGTGGCCCCAGGTGAAGAGGTCGTTCACGCGGCGCAGGGCCTGCCGCCGGAAGACGCTCAGCAGCTTCGGGTGGTTGTAGAGGTGGTTGAGCCGCTCCGCCAGCGCCTCCGGGTCGTTGGGCGGCACCAGGTAGCCCGTCTCGCCGTCCCGCACGGTGAACTTGATGCCGCCCACGTTGGAGCCGATGACCGGCGTGCCGCAGGCCATGGCCTCCACCGGCGTCATGCCGAAGGGCTCGTACCAGGGCGTGGTGACGAAGACGTCCGCCGCGCTATAGAAGTACTTCAGCACATCCCGGCCGCGCCGCCCTACGAACAGCACCTGCTCCGCCACGCCCAGCTCACGGGCCAGCCGCTGCAACCGGCCGATCTCCGGCGTCGCCGTCGGGTCCGGCTCGTCGGAGTCGCCGCCCACAATGACAAGCCGGGCGGCCACGCCGTAGCCCTGCACCAGCCGCTGGAAGCCGCGGATGACGGTATCGATCCCCTTCCGCGGTACCATGCGCCCCAGTTGCAGGATGATCCGCTCCTCCGGCGCGAAGCCCAGCGCCACCCGCGCCAGCGCCTTGCTGATGGGGAAGAACTCCGTCTGGTCGAAGCCACAGGGGATGATGGTGATGCGGGAGGGCTCCGCGTTGTAGAGCCGGATCAGGTCCTCCTCGTCCTGCGGACACTCGGCGATGATGTGGTCCGCCTCCGCCACGATCCGGTCCTCGATCTCGAACCGGGCGTCCGGGAACTCGTCGGCGCTGCCCTGGTAGAAGCGCCGGACCCGGCCCAGGGCGTGGAAGGTGACGACGAAGGGGATGCCCAGGGCCCGCTTTACCTCCGCCGCCACCAGGCCGGACATCCAGAAGTTGGCGTGGACCACGTCGTAGCGGCGCCGCTGCCGCCGGAAGAACCGCAGCACGTACGCCGTGAACTCGTCCATGTAGGGCAGCAGCTCCTCCTTCCGCACGAAGCGGGGCGGCCCGGCCGGCACGTGGACAATGCGCACGCCGTTCACCCACTCCGCCGTCTCCGGCAGGAGCTCGCTGTCGCGGCGGGTGAAGACGTCCACGTCGTACCCCAGGGCGGCCAGGTGCTTGGCCAGTTGCCCCACGTAGACGTTCTGCCCGCCGCTGTCCACGCCCCCCAGGATCCCCAGCGGCGAGGCGTGCTCGCTGATGAGCGCGATCCGTCTGGTCATGCCTCCCCTCCCCTCTGTGCGGCCGCCCGGACGGTGGGCGCAGGGGCCGGACGGCTTCCCGTCACCAGGGCCAGCGCCTCGTTCCAGTCCCGGACGAACCGGTGGATGTTGAACCGTTCGCGCGCCGTCCGCCGGGCGCCCTCGCCCAGACGCCGCGCCTCCGCGGGGTCCGCCAGCAGCGCGCGCATCCGCTCCACCAGCCGCGCCACGTCCGTATCCACGTAGCCGGAGACGCCGTTCTCCACCACCGTGGCCATCTCCGTGGTGGCCAGGCCCACCACCGGCAGGCCTACCGTCATGGCCTCGCAGACGGCCAGGGGCAGGCTGGTGTAGCGGATGGGGTTGAAGAAGAACCGGTACGCCGCCACCACGTAGGGCAGCCGGCCGTGGGGCACGTCGCCCAGGCCGCCCAGCGCCTCCGACTCCATGCCCGCCAGGTCCAGCGGCACCTGGGACCGGGCCTGCTGGAACACGTCGTGTCCCAGGCGGCGGCCGCGCCGTGCCAGGCCGTTCACCACCACCACGCCCCGCGCCAGCCGCCCGGTGTACCGGGCGTCCTCCGGGACCAGCACCCCGTGCTGGATGACCCGCGTGGGGGTGCGGCCGCTGTCCCACATGAGGTCGTTGAAGGGGGTCACGTGGACCAGCAGCACCTCCGGGTCGTCCACCGGATGGCGGGTGTCGGTGGGGTGCTCCCGGGGCGGGTCGTGCTCCAGGTAGATGCGGGGCAGCCGCCGCTGGGCCGGCGAGAGGAGGGCCTCCTGGTCCTCCAGGTAGTTCCGCCGCGACTGGAACAGCACGCAGTCCAGCGGCAGGCGGCGCACCTCCTCCGCCGGCACCTCCAGGACGTTGTCCGGCCAGGGGAAGTGGCCGGAGCGGCCGCCGTAGCCCTCCGGCCGGCCGGGCTTGACGGGCAGGTAGAACTGGTGCGGCGCCTGCGCCAGGTAGTACAGGTAGCTCCCGTGGACGTGCCACGTCAGTACGCGGAGCGGTCGCATGCCCGTCCCTCGGTTCACGTCGCGCCTCCCGAGCCCGCGGGCGTGGGGCCGGCCCGCCGCCGCTCGCCGGCGGACTGGGCCAGCAGGCCCAGCGCGGCGCACGCCACCTCCGCGGGCGGGATGTCCAAGCAGGCCAGGCCGTACGGGCAGGTGAACCGGTAGCACGGCGAGCACGGTGTGGGGCGCCGCAGCAGCGCTGCGGGGGCCGTCCGCGGCCGCCACTGCTCCTCCCGGTCCGTGCCGGAGTACGTCACCACCAGAGGGCGGCGGAAGGCGTCCGCCAGGTGCATGGGCGCGGAGTTGTTGCCGATGACCAGCGCCGCGCCCCGGACGATGGCCGCCAGCTCCGGCACGGTGGTGAGGCCCGCCAGGGAGACCACCCGGCCCCCGGCGGGGCCGCGGCCGCGGCCCAGGGCGGCGGCCATGGCGGCCTCCACGGCGGCCGCGTCCCGCTCGCTGCCCACCAGGACCACGGGCAGGCCCGCCTCCGCCGCCAGCGCCCGCGCCACCGCCCCGGCCCGCCCGGGCGGGTAGCGGCGGGCTTCGCAGCTAGCCCCCGGCGCCAGGACGGCGTACGGCTCCTCCGGGTCCACGCCCGCCGACCGCAGCAGCCGGGCGGCTCCCTGCCGGGCGTCCTCCGGTACGCGCAGTTCCAGGTGTCTGCCCGCGGGGCGGAAGCCCACGGACTCCAAGAGGTGGACGTTGCGGTCCACCTGGTGCGCCCCGTCCGGCGGCGGCGTCACGGCGTGGGAGAGCACCCCGCCGCCGAACTCCTTGGACTGGCCCAGCCGGATGGGGATCCCGGCCAGGTAGCAGACGTAGGCGGGCGGGTACGGCGACTGGGAGAAGCTGGTGAACACCACCGCCGCGTCGTACCGGCCCGCCCGCACGGCCTCCACCAGCGCCAGCTCCCGGGCCGGGTCCAGCGGCATCCGGCCGGAGACGTCCTGCCAGACGGGCCGGTGGACCAGCACGCCGTCCACCCAGGGCAGGAGCGGCGCGGCCTGGCTCCCCGCCGGCGACGCCATGAGGGTGATGGACGCCTCCGGCAGCGCCCGCTTCAGGGTGCGGAGGGCAGGCGCCAGCATCACCACGTCGCCGATGTTGTCCAGCCGGACCGCCAGGATGCGGCGCACGGCTTCCCAGCCGCTAGGCAGCATGGATCCCCTCCCGGTTCAACAGACGGTCCGCCTCCGCCAGCACCGCCTCCGGCTGCGGCCGCACCAGCGCCCGGTGTCGGTCGCGGTCCAGCGGGGCCCACCGCTCCGGCTCGGAGCCGGTGAAGACCACCACGCTGGGCCGCCGCAGCGCCGCTGCCAGGTGGGAGACGCCCGTGTCGTTACAGACCAGGAGCCGCGCCCCGGCCAGCAGCGCCGCCAGCGCCCCCAGGGAGGTGCAGCCGGTGAGGTCCAGCGGTGGCTCCGTCCCCATCGCCCCCGCTACCGCCCGGGCGATGCCCCGCTCCGCAGCCGTGCCGGTGAGGACCACGCGGAGCCCCCGCTGCGCCAGCCCGTCCGCCACCGCGGCGAAGTGCTCCGGCGGCCAGCGCCGCGCTGGGCCGCGCCCGCCGGGGTGGACGCAGACGTAGCCACCGGGCCGGAGCGAGGCCGCCGCCGGGTGGGCGCGCAGGGCGCGTTCGTCCGGCTCCCGCAGCGGGAACTCCAGCGCTTCGCCCCGGTCCGGCAGGCCGAGGAAGGCGGTCAGCCGCAGCAGGCGCCGGACCTCCGGCCCGGCCGCCGGGTACGGCAGGAAGCGGCGGGCGTCCGGGCAGGGGCCGTCCGGTGGGTGGAAGCCGGCCGTGAGGCGGGCGCCCAGCAGCGCCGTCAGCGGGTTGGTGACGGCGCCGCTGCCGTGGAGCTGGACGGCCAGGTCGAACCGCAGGCGGCGGGCGGCCTCCAGGAAGGCGGGGATACGCTCCGGCTGCGGGGGTTGCTCCGGCAGGCCGGGGACGCCGGGCAACGGGAGGAAGCCGTCCAGGTACGCGTCGAAGCGGGCGGCGAACTCCCGCGCCTCCGGCAGGCCGATGAGGACGATCTCCGCGTCCGGCAGCCCGGCCCGCAGGGACCGGAGCGCCGGCACGGCGCACAACAGATCTCCCAGGTGTAGCGCCCGGAGGACCGCCACGCGACGGGGCGGCGGCTCTCCCAGGCGCCGAAGCGCGGTCACGGTCACAGGCGGCAGCCTCGCACAGGTTGGGATGGTCCGGCGGGGATACCGACGGACGCGGGTCAGGTCCTTCGGGATGCGGCGATCTGTCAGGGCGGCTGGGAGCCGGACGGTCCGGCGGTGCGGGGTGGCCGGCGGGGTTGATGTACGTCCTTTGTAGGGGGCAACAGG
>DATCLE010000304.1:0-11478 GCA_036564075.1 Dehalococcoidia bacterium | reverse complement strand
GGCGCGAACGGCGCGGGCACAGGGGAAGGAGCTGTGGCTGACGGAGCTCCAGGCGGAGCCGGACGAGGCCCAGGAGACGGTGACCCGCCTCCGGCCGGGGGAGATCGCCAGCATCACGCCGCGGCTGCTCCGCCAGAACGTGGACCTGGCCAACCACTCCGGCGCGTCGCGCGTCTACCTCTGGGGCGTGGAGTGGTGGCGGTACATGAAGGAGCGCTGGGGCGACAGCTCGTACTGGGACACGGGCCGGGAGATCTTCCGGGCGCAGGCCACCGTGGCCACGGAGCCCATCCCCACCGCCCCGGCGGACGCGCCGCCGCCTGCGCCGCAGCCGCCCGCCTGTGCCCAGCGGCTCTACGGTCTGGACAGGTAGCCCTCAGCCGGGCTGCAACGCCCAGTAGTGGAAGCTGGTGAACCGCTCCACGCCGGAGGGTCGCTGGAGCCGGACCTCCACCCGCAGCCGACCGGAGCGCACCAGGTCCGCGGGCACCGTCAGCTCCGGCTCGATCCAGCCGCCCGGCGCGTCGTGCTCCAGCCGCCCGGCGAAACGGCCGTCCACGTACACGTCCCGCGTGCCGGACCATGCTCCGTCCGTGCGCAGCACCAGCCGCACGGGCCGGTCCGGCGCCACCCGCAGGGTGAACGCCTCACCCCGGGTGCCCTCGCGCCCGCCGTCCAGGACCAGCGCGCCGGACCCCGCCAGGATTTGGCGGATCAGCGTGGGCGCGGGGACGCCCGGCCCCGCGGCGTCCAGGATGCGGTAGCCGTGGGCCGCTTCGTCCTCCAGGTCCGCCACGTCCACGGCGTCCACCACGCGCCAGCCTTCGCCCTGGCCGTGCTCCTCCGCCATGATCTCGCCGGACCCAAAGGCGCCCCGGTCCACCCGGTAGATGACCTTGTCCTGCCCGCCGGCAATGGTCACGGACTCCAGGTGGAGCCGGTGCTCCTCCCGGAACATGGGGAGCGCGGCGAACTGGCCCTGGAACCAGTCGTCGTAGATGGCGAAGTAGGCCGGGCGCTCCTCCCGCGGCAGCCGCTCCAGGCGCTCCATGACGCTGCCGGGGCCGGCGCGCATGGCCGGGGCGGCGCCGTTGGTGACCAAGCCCACCAGGTCATAGATCCGCCGGCCCGAGAGGTAGGGGAGGGCGCCGGCGTCGTTCACCGCCACGGTATCCTCCTCCGGCACGTGCTCCCGCAGCCACGCGGCGGCCTCCCCGTGCTGCTGCCGGATGTCGGAGACGGCGCCGCTGTAGCGGTCGGCGAAGGCCGCCACGGTAGGGACGGAGAACAGCAGGAGGTACGCCCCGCCGACCCACAGCGCCGGCCCCGGCTGCGCCCGCAGCGCCCGCGCCGTCCAGACCAGCCCGGCCACCGCCAGCAGCGCGAAGAGCGGCTGGTAGCCGGCCACGTACCGGTACCAGTGCAGCCACGGGTTGATGTTGTGGGAGGTGGCCGCCAACCCCACCAGGAAGAGGGCGGCCGCGGCGCTGCCAGGCCCCACGCGCCGGCGTGCCGCGTCCTGGTAGGCACTGCCCGCGGCGCCGACCACGGCCAGCAACAGCATGAGCGGCGGCACGTACTCCGCCGAGGAGAACGGCTCCGTCAGGAAGGTGGTGAAGGAGCGGGCCATGTGCCCGGCCACGTCCCAGCCGTCCAGCCCCGGGGCGTAGAGGATGGACTTGGCGGCCAGCCCGTTGGTGGTGAAGCTGCCGGAGAGCGCCCGGTTGAGCCCGGCGTAGCCGGCGGCAACCGCCGCGGGCAGGAGCAGGGCCAGGAGCCGGCGGTCCGCCAGCCCGGCGCGCCCCGCGGCCAGGGCCCGGTCCGCCAGGGCCAGCGCCGCCAGGACGGCGGCCAGGGCCACCCCCTCCGGGCGGGTCAGCACCAGCAGGGCACCCGCCACGCCGAAGGCCAGGAAGCGGCCGTCCTCCCGGCCCCGGTCCCAGGCCAGGAGCGACGCCAGGATCAGGGCCACGTAGAGGCCCGTCTCCATCAGGTTGAAGATACCCCAGAGGGTCCAGCCGGAGAGGACGAACAGGGCCACCGCCAGCACCGCCGGGCCGCGGCCCAGCCAGCGGGCGGCCAGGACGTAGAGGAGCGTGGCGGAGGCCCAGAGGAGGGCGGTGGCCACGGCCAGTGCCCAGAGCACCTGTCGCGGGCCGTCCAGGCCCAGGAGGAAGCCGGGGGCCAGCAGCCAGGGGTAGAGGAAGCTGGTGGAGCCGGTGGAGTAGGGCTCGCCGGGGCCGTAGGCGTAGAACCGGCCGGCGGCCAGGTTACGGGCGTACTGGAAGTAGATGTAGGAGTCGTCCAGGGGCGCCGTGAGGCCGCCGCCGGTCCCCCGGAGCATGGCGGCCAGGAACAGCACCCCCAGCGCCAGGCTCACGGCGCCGCAGGCGGCGGCTGCCGCGGCCGGGCCGGAGAGGCGGACCGGCCGCCGCCGGCGCATCCAGGCGGGTGCGGCGTCCAGGATGGGTGGCCGTTGCATGCCGCCCTGCCACCGCCGTTACCGGCCCACGCGCGCCTCCCGGGGGCCGATGGCGCCGGACTCCCGCAGGCGCGTGATCTCCTCCCACGTCAGGCCGGCCTCCAGCAGCACCTCCTCCGTGTGCTCGCCGAACTCCGGCGCCATGCGGCGCACCGTGGCTGGGGTGGCGCTGAGCCGGATGGGGTGGCCCACCATCTCCACCCGCGCGCCGGACGGGTGCTCCACCGGGATCACGTAGCCGTTGGCCCGCACCTGCGGGTCCGCGCAGACCTCCGCGTAGTCCTGCACGGGCGCGCACATGAGCCCCGCCTCGGAGAGGGTCCGCACCCACTCCTCGCACGGCCGCGCGGCGAAGACTTCGTCCAGGATGGCCACCAGCTCCGCCCCGTTCGCCTGGCGCGCGCGGATGTCGGCGAAGCGCGGGTCGGTCCGCAGGTCCTCCCGGCCGATGGCGGTGCACAGGCCCTCCCACCAGCGGTCGCCCTGCGCCAGGCCGATGACGAACCAGCGGCCATCCCTCCCCTGGTAGGTGTTCCACAGGGGCGCCGCCTCCTCCCGGGCCCGCCGCTGGGGCACCCTACCGCCGAAGAGGTAGCTGGTGATGTTGAACGCCTGGAGGGCCACCTGGCTGCCCAGGAGCGAAACGTCCACCTCCTGCCCCTGGCCGGTGCGCAGCCGGTGCACCAGCGCCACCAGGATGCCGTTGGCCAGGAGCATGGCGCCCACCTGGTCCGCCATCCCCGCGAAGGCCGGCACCGGCCGCGCCGGCTCCCCGTTCACGCTCACGAAGCCGCCCCGCGCCTGGCCCATGATGTCCATGGAGGGCAGCGTCGCGTCCGGGCCCTCCGGGCCGTAGCCGGAGGCGGAGGCGTAGATGATGGCCGGGTTCTCCCGCGCCAGGTCCGCGTACCCCAGCCCCAGCCGCTCCATGACGCCCTTCCGCATGTTCTGCACGAAGACGTCCGCCGTCCGCACCAGCCGCAGCAGCACGCCCCGGCCGTCCGGGTGCTTCAGGTCCACCACCACGCCCCGCTTGTTGCGGTTGTGGCACTCAAAGTAGGCGCTCAGGCCGTGGTCCGGCCGGCCGGGCGTGGCCAGGGCTCGACCGGGGTCCGGCGCGTCCGGGCCCTCCACCTTGATCACGTCCGCGCCCATGTCCGCCAGGAGCGCGGTGGCGTAGGTGCCCTGCTGCCAGATGGTGCAGTCGATGATCCGGATGCCCTCCAGCGGAAGCGCCACGGCCTCTCCTCCTCCTTGCTGCGCCGGGGCCCAGGTGCGGAGCCCTTTCCGGCATTCTAGCCCGGCCGGGAGAAACGTCAAGCAACGGCCGGAGGGGTCCGGCGCCCCTCAGAGGCGTTCGCCGCGGCCCGGCTCCAGCGCCAGGAGGCCGCGCATGGCCTCCCACCAGGAGCCGTCCCCGTGGACCGTCTTCATGAAGTACCACCACTCGGCGCCCCAGAGATAGACGCGCTGGGCGCCGGACCGCTCCGCCATGGCCAGGTAGTGGTTGAAGCGCTCCGGCGTCAGGCTGCCGGACTCGTCGGCGGTGGGAGCGCGGACGGCCGCCTCTTCGTGAGGCTCCGCCTGGAACTCCATGATCCAGAGCGCCTTGCCCCGGTCCTGCGCCGCCTCCGCCTGGCGGCGGAAGTTCGGGGCCAGGGGGCCGGTGCGGTACGGCTCCAGGTAGAAGGACGAGAACGGCCCCACCTGGCGGCGGAAGTAGAGGTCCTGCCCCAGGATGTCCGCGTCCTCCAGGATGGTCCGCCACGTGTCATCCAGCACCGTCCAGCTAGAGTGCGTGACCACCACCGGGCGGCCGTGGGGGTCGTGGCGGCGCACCGCCTCGATCTCGCGCAGGACCAGATCCCGCGTCACCCACCAGCCGTGGGAGCGGCCCGGCCCGAAGAGACGGGGGTTCCACATGTACGGCTCGTTCTCCACCTGCCACGCTTCGATGGCCGGGTGGTCCGCCAGCGCCTGCACCGTCCTCTCCACCAGGAGGACCGTCCGCTCCGCCACCAGCGGGTCCGCCGCGGGAGACCGCCACGGCTCCAGGGCGGCCCGTTGCCGCAGCCAGTCCGGCAGGTAGAACTCCGGGTGGCGCTGGGCCTTCATGCCCACGGACAGCACCACGCGGGCGCCCCGGGCGTGGGCCTCGTCCAGCAGCCACCGCACGTGGTCGAAGGTGAAGCGCCCCGGCTCCGGCTCCACCTCCCACCAGTGGACGGAGAGGCGGAGGTGGCGGACGCCCAGGTCGTCCAGGAGTGCCCGGTACGTCTGGACGCAGTCCAGCCCCAGCCACTCCGCGTGGCGGCAACTGAAGCTGACGCCGTACTGGGGCACGTGCCGCGGCCCGTGGCCGTACCAGTGGGGCCAGATGCCCGCGGCGAAGAGGAGGACCAGTCCCAGGACGGAGGCGCGGACCATGGCCGAAGATCCGGGCGGGGCTCAGCCACCTGACGCGCAGCGGGTGTCCCCCGGCGCAGCCCGTGACGACGCCGGGGACCGCTACCAGAGCCAGCGACGCCGCCGGCGCCCGTTCTCCGGCCCGTCCCCCGGCGGCGGCTCCCCCAGCGACCGGCGCAGCTCGTCCAGCTCCCGGCGGAGCTCCGCCAGCTCCCGGGACATCGCCTGCCACCGCTCCTCCTGGTGCCGGGCCAGCCGTTCCAGCTCTGCCCGCAGCGCCGCGACCGTGCCGGCGGCAGGGGCCGCGGGCGGCGCTGCCTCCGACCGGCGTCCGTTGGCGGGCCGGGCCGGCTCCGGCGCGGCGCCGCCGTCCACGCCGGGCAGCGGCTCCTGCCGCGCCCGCTGGATAGCCTCCACCTGGATGGCGGGCACGTAGTACTGCGGCCCGTAGGGCCCGGCGCGGACCTCCGCGTGCAGACGGCCGTCGCGCACCCAGCGGCGGGCGGTCCAGGAGGAGATGCCGAGCATGTCGGCGGCCTCAGTCAGGGTGAGCCACTCGTTGGGCACCGGGGTTCCTCCGGCAGGGCGGGGTGGGAAGGGCCGGGCGGGGGATGCCCGGCGCCCCCTCACCATACGCGGCGGCGGCCTCCGCGTCAAAGGGGATCTTCCCGAGGGACCGGCGGTGGCGTGACCGGACCGGTGGAGTGGAGGCGCCCCGCGCGCCGTGCTACACTGGGGGCCGTCCACGGGAGGTGCAGTGTGCTGGCCCAGGGCCTCCTCTCCCAGCTCCAGGGCATCGTCGGCGCGGCGTACGTGGTCCACCGACCGGAGGACCTGCTGGTCTACGAGTTCGACGCCACTATCGAGCGGGCACTGCCGGACGCGGTGGTCCTGCCGGCGGACGCGGAGCAGGTGGCGGCGGTGGTTCGCCTGGCCCGCCAGCACGGCCTGCCGGTGGTGCCGCGCGGCGCCGGGACGGGGCTGAGCGGCGGGGCCGTGGCGTGCGAGGGCGGCATCGTCATCGGCACGGCGCGCATGAACCGTATCCTGGAGGTGGACGCCGCCAGCCGGGTGGCGCTGGTGCAGCCGGGCGTGGTGAACGCCGCCCTCAGCCAGGCGGTAGCCCCCTACGGCCTCTACTACGCGCCGGACCCCTCCAGCCAGAAGGCCTGTACCCTGGGCGGCAACGTGGCGGAGAACGCCGGCGGCCCCCACTGCCTGGCCTACGGGACCACCACCAACCACGTACTGGGGCTGGAGCTGGTGCTGCCGGACGGCGAGCTGGTGTGGCTGGGCGGCCGCGGCGAGGACCGCCCCGGCTACGACCTGCGCGGCGTGGTGGTGGGCTCGGAGGGGACGCTGGGCATCGTCACGGCGGCCGCCGTCCGCCTCCTGCCGAAGCCCGAGGACGTGCGCACCCTCCTGGCCATCTTCGACCACGTGGACGGCGCCAGCCGGGCCGTCTCCGCCGTCATCGCCGCGGGCGTCGTCCCCGCCGCGCTGGAGATGATGGACCGGCCGGTCATGGACGCCGTGGAAGCGGCGTACCGCCTGGGCTACCCGCCGGACGCCGGCGCCGTGCTCCTGGTGGAGGTGGACGGCCTGCGGGAGTACGTGGCGGAGGCCGCGGAGGAGGTGGCGGCCATCTGCGCGGAGCACGGCGCGCGGGAGGTCCGCGTGGCGGAGTCGGCGGAGGACCGGGAGCGGCTGTGGGCGGGGCGCAAGGGCGCCATCAGCGCCCTGGGCCAGCTTGCCCCCAACTACTACATCCTGGACGGCGTGGTGCCCCGCACCCGCCTGCCGGAGGTGCTGCGGCAGGTCTACGAGATCGTGGCGCGGCACGGCCTGCGGGTGGCCAACGTGTTCCACGCCGGGGACGGTAACCTCCACCCCTGCATCCTGTTCGACGAGCGGGAGCCGGACGCCACCCGCCGGGTGCTGGACGCCGGCGGCGAGATCATGCGCCTGTGCGTGGACGCCGGCGGCAGCATCACCGGCGAGCACGGCGTGGGCTACGAGAAGCGGGACTACCTCCCCTGGATCTTCAGCGAGGAGGACATGGACGTCATGCGGCGGCTGCGGGCCGCCTTCGGCGCGGGGGAGCAGTTCAACCCCGGTAAGGTCTTCCCCACCAACAAGGGCTGCGGCGAGTTCCGCGCGGGCAACCCGCTGGCCCGCCTGCCGGACGCGTACATCTGATGGCGGAAGGACCCACGGTGGATGCGCTCCAGGAGGCGCTGGAGCCCGTGGTGGGCGCGGGCGGGATCAACGCCGCCGAGTGGGTGGACGGCTACGTGGTGGACGGCCTGGCGCCCACGGCGGTGGCCCTCCCCCGCTCCCTGGACGAGCTGTCCGGCGTGCTGCGGGTGGCGCACGGGCTGGGCGCCGCGGTGGTGCCCTACGGCGGCGGCACCATGGCCGGCCTGGGCAACCCGCCGGAGCGGTACCACCTGGCGGTGGCCACCGGCGAGCTGAACCGCGTGGTGGAGTACGAACCCGCAGACCTGACGGTGACGGTGCAGGCGGGCATGACCCTCCGCGTCCTCCAGCACATCCTGGGCGAGCACGGCCAGATGCTGCCCCTGGACCCGCCGCTGGCGGAACGCGCTACGGTGGGCGGCGTCATCGCCGCCGACGCCAGCGGGCCGTGGCGGCTCATGTACGGCACCGTGCGGGACCGCCTCCTGGGCGTCACCGCCGTGCTGACGGACGGCACGGTGGTGCACGGCGGCGGTCGCGTGGTGAAGAACGTGGCGGGGTACGACCTGCCCAAGCTGTTCGTCGGCTCGCTGGGGACGCTGGGCGTCATCGCCGAGGCGACGTTCAAGGTCGCGCCACTCCCCCGCGGGCGCGGCACGGTGCTGGCCGTCTTCGACTCCTGCGAAGCGGCCATGGCCGTGGCGCTCCGCCTGCTGGCGGCGGGCTGGACCCCCATGTCCCTGGACCTGGTGGGCCCCCACGCCTCCCGCCTGCTCACGGAGGAGACCCGCTCGGAGCCGGGCGAGGCCGCCTACGTCCTGGCGGCGGAGCTGGGCGGCCCGCGCCGCGCCGTGGAGCGCATGGGCCGCGACCTGGTGCGGGAGGCGACGGCCGGTGGCTCCCGCGAAGTGACGTACCTGGAGCGGGAGCAGCGCAACGCCTTCTGGCGCCGCGTCCGGGACTTCGGCCGGTCGGAGGCAGACCCGGCGGACATGATCGTGAAGCTGGCGGTCCGCCCGACGGAGGTCCCGGCGGCCGTGGCGGCCGCCCACCGCGCCGGAGAGCACGCGGGGCTGACGCCCGCCGTCATCGCGCGGGCGGGCAACGGCGCCGTCTACACCTACTGGCGCAGCCCGGAGCCGGAGGCCTTGGCCGCGGCGGCCGCCGGGCTGGCGGAGGCCGCCCGGCAGATGCGGGGCGCCGCGGTGGTGGAACAGGCGCCGCGGGCGGTGAAGGAGCGGCTGGACGTCTTCGGGCCCGCGGGGCCGGACCTGGCGCTCATGCAGCGGGTGAAAGAGGCCCTGGACCCGGGCCGCCTGCTGAGCCCCGGCCGCATGGTGGGGAGGATCTGAGCCGTGACGGAACCGCACGCCCCCCGCGGGCCCTCGGCCTTCGCCGGACCGGACGCCCCCCAGGAGGCGGACCTCTACCGCTGCGTCCATTGCGGCCTCTGCGCCCAGGAGTGCCCCACGTACGTGGTCACGGGGCTGGAGATGGAGTCGCCCCGGGGGCGCATCACCCTCATGCGCGCGCTGCACGAGGGCCGCACCGGCCTGACGGACGCGGTGGTCTCGCACCTGGAGCTCTGTCTCCAGTGCCGCGCCTGTGAGGCGGCCTGCCCCTCCCTGGTGCCCTACGGCCGGATGATGGAGGCGACGCGCGCCCAGATCCTGCGGGCCCGTCGCGGCCCGGCGCTCCGTCGCGCCGTCCAGGGCCTGGCCCTGCGGCACCTGGCCGCCCACCCGGGCCGCGTGCGGGCGGCGGCCGCCCTCCTCCGCCTCTACCAGCGGTCCGGTGCCCAGCGGCTCCTCCGGCGCTCCGGCCTGTTGCGGCGCCTCCCCGGCAGCCTGGACGGGCTAGAAGCGGCGCTGCCGGACCTGCGGGAGGGCGCCTTCCGGCCCGGCCGGACGTACCGGCCTTCGGGGCCGCCGCGGGGCCGCGTGGCGCTCCTCTCCGGCTGCGTCATGCCCGCCGTCTACGCCCGGACCCACCGGGCCACCATCCGGGCCCTGGTCCGCAACGGCTACCAGGTGACCGTCCCCGCCGCCCAGCGCTGCTGCGGCGCCCTCCTGGCCCACGCGGGCGACCTGGACGCCGCGCGGCGGCTGGCCCGCCACAACCTGGACGTCTTCCTGGCGGCAGGGGTGGACGCCGTGGTCGTCAACTCCGCGGGCTGCGGCGCCGCCATGAAGGAGTACGGCCACCTGCTCCACGGGGACCCCGCCTACGCCGGGAAGGCGGAGCGGTTCGCCGGGCTGGTGCGGGACGTCACGGAGTTCCTGGCGGACCTGCCGGGCGCGCTGGAGGGCCTGCGTCCCGTGCCCGTCCGGGCCACGTACCAAGACTCCTGCCACCTGGTCCACGCCCAGCGCGTGCGGGCGGCGCCGCGGCGCATCCTCCGCGCCATCCCCGGCCTGGAGCTGGCCGAGCTGCCCCACGCCGACCGCTGCTGCGGCAGCGCCGGCATCTACAGCCTGGTGCAGCCGGAAATGTCCGCCCGGCTGCTGGAGGAGAAGCTGGCGGAGGTGGCCGCCACGGGGGCGGCGGTGGTGGCTACGGCCAACCCCGGCTGCATGATCCAGTTGGAGGCAGGGCTGCGGCAGCGCGGCCTGCCGGGCCGCGTCCTCCACGTGGTGGAGCTGCTGGACCAGGCGTACGGCGGCGCCGCGCCGGAGGACGTGCCGTGACCGACCGCGACGCCGTCTACGAGGTCGCCGACGAGCTGCGGGCCATCGCCTCCCTGGGGCTGCGCTTCGCCCAGACGTCCTACGACCGGGAGCGGTACGAGAAGGTGCTGCGCGCGGCGGCCCGCCTGGTGGCGGCGCTGGAGCACCGGCCGGCGGCGGAGGTGCTGGCGGCGTACCGGGACAACCTGGGCCACGCGGGCCCCCAGGCGGGCGTGGAGGCCGTGGTGGTGCGGGACGGCCGGCTGCTCCTGATCCGCCGCACGGACGACGGCCTGTGGGCCATGCCCGGCGGCTTCGCCGACGTGGGCGAGACGCTGGCCGGCGCGGCGGAGCGGGAGCTGTGGGAGGAGGCGGGGCTGCGCGGGCGGGCGGTGCGCCTGCTGGGCCTCTTCGACTCCCGCCGCTGGCGGAGCCGCGTCAAGGCGCAGATGTACCACGTGGTGTTCCAGGTGGAGGCCGCCGGGGAGCCGTCGCCGGGCGCGGAGGCCCTGGACGCGGCGTTCTTCCCGGAGGACGCCCTGCCGGAGCTCTCCGCCGGCCACCACCTGCGGGTGCCGGCCGTCTTCCGCCTCCTGCGCGGCGAGATCCCCGCTCCCTACTTCGACCCGGCGGAGCCGCCGTAGCGCCGCCGGGGGCGGAAGCCTGCTCCGTCCACCGCTCCCTGCCGACGATCACACCAGAGAGAGGGACGGGCCAACCTCCGGGGAAGCGGCCGCGGGGCTCAGGATGGGCCGGGAACGGCCGTCCGGCGCGGGCTTTCCGGTTGACAATCGGGGGCGAATGGGTAACTATGGCACGTGGCACCTACCGCGGTAGGTGCGTTCTCTCATGGCCCCTGGGTGCGGGGCCCATGCCCGCGACCACGGAAGCGGACCCACCGGCGTCAAGGACTGCGGAGGTGGAGGCTTGTTCTTCAAGAAGAAGAGATTCGACGAAGGCCAAGGGTACACGCGGATCAACCGGGGCCTGGACGGTGAGCCCGAGGACTTCGACGACGAGGAGTTCGTGTTCGAGGACGACGAGGAGGGGGCGGTCACCCCGGTGGACAACCTGGACAGCCTGGACCTCCTGGGGCGCAACACGCAGCCGCTCCCGCCGCTGAACCAGCCGGCGGAACCGGAGGAGCCGGAGGAGGCGGCGCAGCAGCTTCCCGCGGCCCAGGCACCGGCCCCGGCGTTCCAGCAGCGGCCGGCGCCGCCCGCGCCGGAGCCCCGCGCGGCACGGCCGCCGGCGCCCGTGCCGCCCGCCGTGGCGGCCACGCCCGCCGTGACGCCGGAGACGGTGACGCTGGTCTCCAAGGGCGCCCGCTGGGAGGGCAAGCTCTCCAGCGAGGGCGACATCCGCGTGGAGGGCGCCCTCAACGGCGAGATCGAGACGGACGGCACGGTCTTCCTGGCGGAGCAGGCCAAGGTCCGCGGGACCATCAACGCCCGCAACGTCCTCATTGCGGGCGAGGTGGAAGGCGAGATCTTCTGCAAGGAGCGCCTGGAGGTGCTGCCCGGCGGCAGCGCCCGGGGCCAGATCAACACGAACCTGGTGGTGATCCACGAGGGCGCCTTCGTCGACAGCCGGTTCAAGATGGTCCGGAGCGAGACGGGCACCCGGCCGGAGTTGCAGGGCAGCCCGGCACGCTAGCGGCTTGACCTCTGCCGGACCGCATCTCCATCTCCCCTGCGTCCGGTACACGAGGGCAGCAGCGTCCGG
>DATCLE010000303.1:0-11504 GCA_036564075.1 Dehalococcoidia bacterium | reverse complement strand
CCCAGCACGCGGGCACCGGTCCCCTCCCGCCCGCGCGCCTCCGCCGCCGCGGCCAGGGCCCGCAGGAGGGCGTCCAGGTCCGGCTGGCCGGCCACCGTGGCCAGGAACGACGTCACGCCCGTGGCCGGGAGCGCCGCTGCCACGGCCAGGGTCTCCGCCGCGGAAGCGCCGCAGGCGTGGCCCGCCCGGCCGTGGACGTGGAGGTCGATGAAGCCGGGCGCCAGGATGCGGTCGCCGGCGTCCAGCGCCGTGACGCCGGGGGGCGAAGGGACGCGGGCGTCTGGCCCCACGGCGGCGATGCGGCCGTCCTCCACCAGGACGGCGGCGTCCGGGATGACCTCCGTGGGGGTGAAGGCGCGGCCGGCCCGGATGCGGAGCGGCTCCGGGGCAGGGCGGGTCATTCCAGCACCACCTCCCGCCCCTCCCGGGCGGAGCGGTACGCGGCGTCCACCAGCCGGTGGGCGGCCAGCGCCACCTCAAAGCCCGGCGCGGGCGCCTCCCCGGCGGCCACGGCGCGCAGGAAGAAGCAGTCCTCCAGGGAGTAGCGCAGGAGCGCCGCCCGGTGCGCCTCCCGCTGGCCCTGCTCCGTGCAGCCGATGAGGTCCAGGTAGCGGTCCACCACCTGGTCCGCGGAGAGGGTGACCATGCCGCCGGTGGCGGACGTCTCGTAGTGGATCTCCGTGACGAAGTCCCGGTCCACCCAGAAGTAGCCGTTCTCGAAGAAGAGCTCCAGGCGGCGGCTGGACTCCCGTGAGAGGACGTTGTGCCAGACGGAGGCCAGGTAGGCGGTGCAGCCGGAGGCGAACTCCAGCCGGACGGTGGCCAGGTCCTCCACGCCTTCGAACCCGGCGTAGTTGCGCGTCTCGGCGCGGATGGCCACGGCCTCGCCCAGGAGCCACCGCAGCAGGTCCAGGTCATGGATGGAGTGCTCAATGAGGGTGCCGCCGCCGGCGGTAGCGTAGTCGCACCGCCAGGTGGAGGCGTAGCGACCCTGGATGGGGAAGAACTGGTCATCCCGGAAGACGGCGGTGACGGGCCGGCCCAGGCGCGGGTCCTGGATGAGGTCCCAGAGGACCGTGTAGACGGGCGAGTGGCGGAGGACCAGCCCCACCTGGTGGGGGACGCCGGCGCCCGTCACGGCGGCCGTCATCTCCTCCACGTCCGCCAGGGTGGTGGCCAGGGGCTTCTCGCAGAAGACGGCCTTCCCCTCCGCCGCCGCGGCCAGCACCAGCGCCTTGTGCTGCGCCGTGGGGGTGCAGACGTAGACGGCGTCCACCTCGTCAGAGCGGATGAGCCGCTCCGGGTCCGTGGTGACCAGCGGCAGGCCGGCAATGCGCCCGAACTCCCGCGCCCGCTCCTCCACCACGTCGCAGACGGCCACGTACCGGGCGTCCACCAGGCCCGCCTTGATCAGCCCGCGGATGCCCCGGGCGTGGAAGCGGCCGATGAACCCCGCGCCGATGATGCCCACTCGAACTTGAGCCACGCCGCGCGTTCCCCCTGGGGCGGCGGGGAGCCCCGCCGCCGCTGCATGGTACGCCCGTTATAGAGCGGGGCGGCGCGGGGCGTCAACCGGCGGGCCCGAACCGCTCCCGGAGGCGGGCGTCCAGCTCCGCCAGGCGGCGGGCCAGGGCGTCCGGGTCCCCGCCCTCGGCCTCGATCTCCCAGGAGCAGCTGCCGGCGGCGTCGCGGCGGAGCCGCACGCGGAGCCGTGCCCCGGCCCCGCGCGACGGCCCGGCGGCGCGGGCGGGGGGCGCGGCGGGCTCCGTGCCGTCCTTCAGCGCCTGGAGATCCGCGAAGACGGTGTCGTCCGTCTCCTCCAGGCGGAGCGGCCGGAAGCGGGCGCGGACGCCGCTGAGGGAGACGCCGGCGGCGGCCGCGGGGTCGCAGTAGAGCAGGAAGCTGCGTTTGCAGAAGAAGCGGACGTGGGTGGGGTCGATGATGGCGTTGGCGTGCCGCCAGTACGGGGTGAGGGCCCGCAGGACCCCGCCCGGCTTCAGGACGCGGTGGAGCTCGTTCATGAGGTGGACCACGTTGTGGACGTGCTCCAGGACGTGGACGGCGCGGACCTCATCGAAGGTGTTGTCGCGGAAGGGGAGCCCCTCCTCCAGGTCTGCCAGGACGTCCACGCCGGGGAAAGGGAACCGGTCCAGTCCCAGGGCCCCGGGCGCCTTCTTGGCGCCGCAGCCCAGGTCCAGCAGCGCGTGCCCCATGGCGTGCCCTCCGGCTGCGGTCTGGTCCGGGGCGCCGGTCGGCGGCGCCCGTGGGGGGAGGGTACCGCGTGCCGCCGCCGGGGGCACTGGCCGAAGGGGCTAACTGGGCCAGGCCTCCAGGACCCGCTGGTAGAGCTCAAGGACCCCCTGCCCGAACGTCCTCACCGCCAGGATGCAGCCCAGGGCCACGAACAGGAGGATCAGCGCGTACTCGGTGAGGGTCTGCCCCTCCTGGTGAGCCAGCAACGGGCGAAGCCTGCGCGTCAACGCGTTCATCACGGGACCTCCGCGTCACTCTACCGTCCGCGCCCGCCACCCGGCGGGGCTCCCTCTTGTCACTGCCAACGCCGGAGCAGGCGGGATGTTACAGCAGTCCCGGAGGTGGTGCCGGACGCCTGTAACGGCCGGACCCCGGCCGCGTTACGCATGGTAGGCGTGGTGTGCGCGCCGCGCACTGCGCGACGCTGAGGGGGTGTACGGAAGCGATGAACGCCGGACCGCGGGCATCACGAGGAGACGGTGAGACGGCCCGGCAGAAGGCCGCCGGCGCGGACCAGGGCGGCGGGCCGTCCGCGCACGAGGTGGACGATCTGCTGGGCGCCATGGCCCAGAGCGTGTCCCAGGCCACGGAGGCCATCCGGTTCATCAGCCGGACGCTGACGGAGCTGAAGCCGCTGCTCCAGAGCATCCGGGAGTTTGAGGACGCGCTCCAGGCCGCGGGCATGGACGGGACGGGCCTCCTGGCGCTGATGGCGCCGGAAACCCTCCAGGAGCGGAAGGCGCTCCGGCCGGGGACGCCGCCGGCGGGGCCGCTGACCCCGGCGGAGCGGGACTTCGCCCGGGCGCTGCGGGTGCTGACGGGCGAGCGGGAGGAGCGGGAGCCCGCCCCCGTGCAGAACGGGCGCCGCGAGCCGGCCCGCGCCGCCGCCGAGCCGGACGAGGAGCCGCCGGTGGACGGCGAGACGGTGGAGACGCCCGAACGGGAGGAGGGCGACGGCCGGGACGCGGTGGCCCGCGGCACCTACGCCCGGGAGACGGTCCAGGCGGTGCGCCACCGGCTCACCATCACGGCGGGCCGCGGCGACGTGGACCTCATTGCCCTGCACCGGGCGCTGTCCCGCCTCTCCGGCGTGGAGGAGGTGATGCTCCGCGGCTTCGGCGATGGGCGCGCCGTGGTGGAGCTGTCCACCCGGGAGACGGAGGCGGGGAGCGAGCTGGACGCGCGGATTGTGGACGCCCTGCGCGAGGAGTTCGACATTGTGTTCAAGCGCGGCGGCGAGCTGGTGGTGCAGGCCAGCAGTCGCACCGGGGCCGCCGAGGATGAGGAGCCTGAGACGGCATCGGCGTGAGGCAGGGTACCATGCGCTGGTCACAGTGGATGTCTGAGCGGGCACGGGCAACGGAGGGGCGCGAAGGCGCGGCACGGGTGCAAGAGCGGGCTGAGATGGAGCCGGAGACGCGGGAGACGGAGGAGCCCGAAGGCGGGCAGCCCGAGGCCGCCGAGTCCGTGGACTGGGTGGCGCTGGCGGACGCCCTCCAGGAGCTGTACGCGGCGGAGACGCCCGCGCGCTGCATCCAGTCGGCGCTGGCCGCGGCGGCGGAGCACCTGGGCGCCAGCTTCCTGCTGGTGCTGCTGCTGGACCAGGAGGAGCGGAGCCTGACGGCCGCGCACCTGGCGGAGATCGACCACATGCGGGTCTCCAAGGTGATCGCGGCGCTGGACCAGGACCCGGCGGAGCTGGTGCTGCCGGTGGACGGGGAGCGGGCCCGGATCCTGCGGAGCGACGGGCCCACGGTGACGGGGGACTTCCGGGCGCTGTTCGCCGGGGCCATCAGCGCGGAGCAGTGCGAGGAGGCGCAGCGGGTGCTGCACATCCGCACGGTGATCTCGCTGCCGCTGGCGGCGCGGGGCCGGCGGCTGGGCATCGCCAGCCTGTGGTACCGGCGGCCCTCGCCGGGGCTGAAGCCCGCCCGCAAGCTGGTGGAGCACCTGGCGCTGGCGTTGTGGACCCACCAGGCGGAGGACCGGGCCCGGCAGTACGGGAACATCGACCCGGAGACGTGGGTCTTCAACCGCCGCTACCTGTTCGAGGCCGGGCGGCGGGAGCTGTACCGGGCCCGGAAGCACGAGCGGCCGCTCTCCCTGGCGGTGCTGGACCTGGTGGACATCGGCCGGTTCGAGGAGGAGTACGGCCCCACGCTGGCGGCCAAGGTGCTCCGCAGCGTGGCGGTGCGGCTGGCCGGTGCGGCCTCGCCCATTGACGTGGTGGCGCGGTACGAGGACGGCCGGTTCGTGGTGCTGCTGCCGGAGACGGACCGGGCCGGCGCGGAGGAGCAGGTGACCCGGCTCATCGAAGAGCTGGGGGAGGACCCGGACCTGCTGCCGGTGAAGGACGGCCCGGAGATGCGCATCGCCGCGGCGGTGGCCTCGTTCCCGGAGGACGGCGCCAGCCTGGAGGCGCTGATCCGGTCGGCCAAGGGCAGCCTGCCCCAGCCGGAGGACAAGGGGGAGTCCCAGGAGCAGGCGGCCGGCGGCGTGACGGCCTAGCGGACACGGGCGCGGCACGAGCGGAGGGACGCCACGGGCGTCCCTCTTTCGTGTGCCGGCCCTGCATCCCTTGCCTCCGCAGCGCGTATACTGGGCGGTACGGAGATCCCCACCCCGTCCTCCAGAGGCACGCCCTTGCAGGCTGAAGAGACCGCCGTCCGTTCCCTCTTCGCGGACCCCAGCCGGAGCATCCGCGCCATCCTGGTGCGCCTGGCGTGGCCGGTGGTGGCGGAGCGGCTCTCCCTCTCCATCCTCTCCGCGGTGGACGCACTGCTGGTGGGCCGGTACGTGGGGGCGGACGGCGTGGCGGCGGTGGGCATCGGCGCGCTGCTGTTCTGGGTGCCGCTGGCGGGCGCCTTCGGCGCGGAGGTGGCGGCCACGGCGTTGGTGGGCCGGGCGGTGGGCCGCGGCTCGCTGGCGGAGGTGGAGCGGGCGGCACGGACGGCGGTGGCGGCCGGGCTGGCGTGGGGCGTGGCCGTGGCGCTGGCCATGGCCGGGACGGCGCCGCAGCTCATGCGGCTCATGGGCGCGGAGCCGGAGATTGCGGACCTGGGGGCCCGGTACATCCGGCTGGCGGCGCTGGGCCTGCCGTTCCTCCTGCTCCTGCACGTCGCGGCCGGCGTCCTGCGCGGCATGGGCAACACCGTCTGGCCCATGGCGGTGCTGCTGGTCCTCAACGTGGTCAACCTGGTGGTGACCTTCGGGCTGATCAGCGGCGTGGTGGGGCTGGAGCTGGGCGTGGCCGCGTCCGGGCTGGGATACGGGCTGGCCGGAGTGACGGGCGGGGTCCTCTCCCTGGCGCTGCTGGCACGGGGGTACGGCGGGTTCCGCTACCGGCCGTCGCTCCGGGGGCTGCTGCCGGAGGGGGAGGCGTTGCGCCGGTTCCTCCGGCTGGCGGTGCCCACGACCCTGGAGGAGCTCCAGTTCATGACGGCGTTCCTGGTCTACACGCGGATCATCGCCAGCGCGGGGACCACGGCCGTGGCCGCGCACACCATCGCGCTGCGGAGCCTGGAGGTGGCCATTGTGCCGGGCTTCGCCCTGGGGACGGCGGCGACGGCCGCCGTGGGGCAGGCCATGGGGATGGAGCGCCCGGACCTGGCGGAGGCGGTGGGCCGGACGGCGCGGACGCTCTCCCTGGTGGTGATGCTGGCGCTGGGCGGCACGCTGGGGCTGACGGCGCCGTGGGTGGCGCGGCTGTTCGTGGCGGAGCGGGAGGTGGCGGACACGGCGGCGCTGCTGCTGCGCATCTTCGTGCTGGCGTACCCCATCATGGGTATGAGCGCGGCGCTGTCCGGGGTGTTGCGGGGCGCCGGGGACGTGCGGTACGTGCTGGGGGTGATGACGTTCACCACCTGGTGCGTGCGGATCCCGGCGGCGTGGACGCTGGCCATCGGCCTGGGTTTGGGGGTGCCGGGCGCCTGGCTGGGCGCGGTGGCGGAGAATAGCGTGCGGGGTGGCTTGGTGCTGCTGCGGTTCCACGCCGGCCGCTGGAAGCGGGCGCGGGCGTAGGCGGCGGGGTCACCGGAGAGCGGACGGATCGGGGCGGGCCTTGAGGGCCCGCCCCTTCGCGTGCGGGGGACAGCTCCGGCGCGGGCAGGGGTCTGCTCCCGGGCGGCCGGGGAGTCGATCCCCGCGGCGCCGGGAACGGCCCCGCAGAGGGCCGGGGGGTCCCTGTGGAAGAAATGGGGGCGTCCGATGATCGGCTTGGGGGGAATCCCTGATTCCAGACGCGCCTCCGCTGCCCGTACCTTCTACTGGCGTACCTGTGCCAGGACCGGCAGCACGGGCGCCGATGGCATCCGTTGGGGGGGCGGAGGCCACAGGGCCGCTCCTCATACTTCTCCGTAGCAGGAGGTAGCGCATGAGAGCTGATGTCGGGTCCCCGGCGTACGGGCAGAGTCGGCTCAGGGGCAGCGGCCTGCGTCTGGCGGCCACGGTCCTGCTGTTCCTGATGTCTGTGGCCACCGTGCTGACGGTCGCCACGGGCGCCATCTGGACCGACACGGAGTCGGTGGGTGGCAACCAGTTCATCACGGGCCGTGTGGACATCACCACCAGCCCCAACACGGCCATTGTGACCCGGACCAGCCCGGCCATGCAGCCGGGCGATGTAGCCTACGGCGGCGTGCAGGTGCAGAACAGCGGCACGCTCCAGTTCCGCTACGCCATTCGCAGCACTACCACGGAGGACGTGCTGGCGGGCGGGCTGGATCTGACCATCAAGGCCTGGCCCACGGACTTCACCACCACGCCGTGCAACGCCGCTACCTGGGGGAACAACGGGACGGTGATCTACGGCCCGGGTGACCTGGGCAGCACGGCCGGCACGAACCTGGTGGGCGACCCGGCCACCGGGGCCCAGGCCGGCGACCGGACGCTGGCCGCCGGCACCAGCGAGTTCCTCTGCTTCCGGGTGGAGCTGCCGGCCAACGCGGCCAACACGCTCCAGAATCAGACCACGACGGCGACGTTCGAGTTCATGGCGGAGCAGTCGTAGCTTCGGGACTCCTTGGGGATCATGACCGGCCCCCGCGGGGCCCGGGCCGCCCGGCCCGGGTTCCCGCCGGGGTCGACGCGGTAGGCGCGTCTCCATGCTGATGGCGGTTCCACAGCGTTTCGGCCGGATGGGGAGCAGCCGGGCAGCCCACGGGTTCCGCCTGCTCAGGCCGCTGGGCTGGACGTTCGGCCTGGCGGTGGACGTCCTGCTGGTCTACGCCATGCTCCTGGCCGTCCTGGTCTTCTGCACCACCACCGTTCCCGCGCTGCTGGGCTACCAGACCATGCTGGTGAGCAGCGGCAGCATGGCGCCCACCATCCAGGTGGGGGACGCCGTGATCATCCGCCGGACCACGGCCGAAGCCGTTCGCCCCAACGACATTGTCACCTACGCGGCGGCCCGGTCCCCGGGGGTGGTGACCCACCGGGTGCTCCAGGTGCGGGACATCGACGGCAGGCGCTGGCTCCAGACCAAGGGCGACGCCGCGGCCCAGCCGGACCCCAACTTGACGCCGGGAGAGGCGGTTCGTGGTAAAGTGGTGCTGGTGCTGCCCCGCATGGGGTACGTCCTGCACCTGGCACGCACCGTGTGGGGCGGCCTGCTCACCATTGGGCTGCCGTTGACCGTGCTCATCGCCAGGGAGGTGCTGGATCTCGTCCGGAGTCGGAGCGAGGGTGCTCCTGCACGAAGGAACCTGAGCGAACCCGAGCCCCATGGACCGCCGTCGCCCGCCAACGTGGTTCGGGCTGCCGCGCCGCCTGGCAGTGATGCTGGTGGTGGCGGTGCTCACCGTGGCGAACGTCCTCCTCGTGGGCGTGCCGCTTGACTTCACCGCCGCCCTCTTCACGGACTCGGCCCCGGCCGGCAACAACGCCTTCACGTCCCACCCGTGCTTCCCCACCGGGATGTACGTCTGGGACCTGGTCTTCATCTCCAGCACGCGCGGCCGCAACCACGACGAACGCCTCCGCGTGACGGTCCGCCGCGATAACGACGCCGACTGCGCGGCGGAGGCCACGGACGCGGCGGTCTCCGGCGCCACGGTGACCCTGGAGCTCTGGCGGCAGAACAACACGCCCGGCAACCCCAACGACGACATCCTGGTAGGCACGGACACGGGCACCACCAACAACGGCGGGCAGTTCACCACCGACAACTTCCGCTCCCTGCCCAACGACACGTACTACGGCAGGGTGGTCTCACTGTCCCACCCCGGCTACTTCTGGAAGTCCGGCCTGGACCGGGTAACCAGCCCCACGCACACCATCCCGCACTAGGGATGCCGGGGCTCAGATGACGCCCGCCTCTTTCAGCGCCTGCACGCGCTCCGGGCTGAGGCCCAGGAGGCCGGTCAGCACCTCCTGGTTGTGCTGGCCAAGGGCGGGCGCGGTGCCGCGAACGCGGCCGGGGGTGCGGGACATCTTCACGGGGGAGTTGGGGACCGTCAGCGTGCCCTCCCGGCCGCCGGGGAGCGGCAGCTCCACCAGCATCTCCCGGGCGGCCACGTGGGGGTCGCGGTAGACGCGGTCGATGGTGTTGACGGGGGCCACCAGCGCCACGTCGCCCAGCTCGGCCAGCCACTCGTCGGTGGTGCGGGTGCGGAAGACCTCCTGGAGGAGGGGCTCCAGCTCCGCGTGGTGGGCCGTGCGGGCGCCGTTGCTCTGGAACCGCGGGTCGAAGCCCAGGTCGTCCCGTCCCAGGCGGGCGCAGAAGAGCTGCCAGTCCTTGACACCGGCCACCACCAGCCAGCCGTCCCGGGTCTGGAAGGCCTGGAAGGGCGTGACCAGCGGGTGGCGGGTGCCGATGCGGCCGGGCACCTGGCCGGTGGCGGCGTAGCGGATGATGGCGTTCTCCAGGATGGCCAGCTGGCAGTCCAGCATGCCGATGTCCACCAGTTGCCCCCGGCCGCTGCGGTCGCGCTCCCGCAGGGCCGCCAGCACGCCGATGGCGGCGAACAGGCCGGCGGTGGTATCGCCGATGGAGGCGCCCACCCGCATGGGCGGGCCGTCGGGCTCGCCGGTGATGGACATCATGCCGCCCATGGCTTGGACGATGATGTCCACGCCGCCGCGGTCCCGGTAGGGGCCGGTGCGGCCGAAGCCGGAGATGCCGCAGTAGATGAGGCGGGGGTTCTCCCGGGCCAGCGCCTGGTAGCCGATGCCCAGCCGGTCCATGGTGCCGGGGGTGAAGTTCTCGACTAGTACGTCCGCCCGGCGGGCCAGGCCGCGCACCAGCTCCCGGCCCTCCTTCGTCTTCAGGTCAATGGTCACGCTCTTCTTGCCGCGGGCGGTGGAGAAGAAGAAGGTGCTGACGTCCTGGACGTGGGGGCCGAAGCCGCGCTCGCGCTCGCTGAGGCCGGGGTGCTCCACCTTGATGACCTCCGCCCCCAGGTCCGCCAGGATCATGGTGCAGAAGGGGCCGGCCAGGGCCCAGGTGAAGTCCAGTACCCGGACGCCGTCCAGCGCGCCGCGGCCGTTCCCGCCGCTCATGGCTACCTCCCCCGGAAGACGGGCTTGCGCTTCTCCGCGAAGGCGCGCACGCCCTCGCGGGCGTCCTCGGAGCGTTCCACCTGCGCGTGGAGGCGGTTCTCCAGCCGCATGCCATCGTCGAACAGGCAGTTGAGGCCGCCCTCCATGAGGGCCTGCTTGGTGGCGCGGACGGCCAGGGGGCCGCGCTCGCACAGGCGCTCCGCCCAGGCGCGGGCGGTGGGCATGACCTGGTCCGCGGGCACGACGGCGTTCACGAGGCCGATGCGGTGCGCTTCCCGGGCGTCGATGGGGTCGCCGAAGAGCATGAGCTCCATGGCCTTGGCGAAGGGGACATAACGGGCCAGCCGCTGGGTCTGGCCGCCGCCGGCCAGGAGGCCGCGCATGACGCCCATGCTGCCGAAGGTGGCGTGCTCCGCGGCGATGCGGAGGTCGCACTGGAGGGCCAGGGCGAAGCCCGCCGCCAGGCAGTGGCCGTTCACCGCGGCGATGACGGGCTTCCAGATGCGGTCCGGCGTGACGGCGAAGGCGGCGCGTCCCACGCGGCCGTCGGCCTCGCTGGCGGCCTGGACCAGGTCGCGGCCGGTGCAGAAGGCGCGGTCCCCGGCGCCGGTGACGATGGCCACCCAGAGGTCCTCGTCGTCCCGGAAGTCGCTCCAGATCTCGTTGAGCTGCTGGAACATCTCCGGGGTGATGGCGTTGAGGCGCTCCGGTCGGTTGAGGGTGACGACGGCGATGCGCCCCTCCTTCGCGTAGTCGATGCTCATGGCCCCTCCTCGTGCCGCCCGTCTCCGGCGGGCTCCGAGCCGATTCTATCACCGGCCCGGCAGGAGGGCCACGGGAGGCGGGGCCGGGCGCCTCAGGGCGTCAGCCGGTAGAAGCGCCAGAGGTCGTGCTGGATGGGGGCCACCTGTACCTCCTGGAAGCCGGCCTCCGTGGCGTAGCGGCGCAGCGTCTCCGGCCGGAAGACGGTGCCCGTGTCGGCGGAGGGCGCGTCCGCCAGGCCGGCGGGCAGGCAGTGGAGCACGCTGAAGCCGTAGTTGAGGCGCTCCAGGTCGTCGCCGGGGGCGGTGAAGGCCTCCGCTACCCGCTCGTCGGCAATGAAGACGGTGCCCTCCCCGCCCGCCAAGCTGCGCATGGTGCGCAGGGCCTCCACGGGCCGCCCCATGTCATGCAGGCACTCGAAGGCGGTCACCAGGTCGTACCGGCCGGCCAGGGCGGGGTCCGCCGCGTCCCGAACGTGGAACGTCACGCGGTCCGCCACGCCCGCCGCCTCGGCGTTCCGGCGCGCCAGCTCAATGGACGGCGCGTCCAGGTCGTACCCGTCCACGCGGACCTTGGGGTAGGCCGTGGCCATGGCGATGCTGGACCAGCCGGTGCCGCAGCCCAGGTCCGCAACGCGGGCGGGCGGGTCCGCCTGGAGGCGGGCGTGGACGTCCGGCATGGCGGGCAGCCACTGGCTGCCCAGGAGGTGCAGGAACATGGGCCGGTTGGCCTCCGCAATGCCCTCCCGCGTGTCCGGGCCGTAGTCCCCGTACGGCACGCCATGGCCGGAGCGGAACGCCGCCAGCACCGCCGGCAGCGGGCCGGCGATGCCCGCCATCTGGCGCGCCAGGGGCGCCATGTAGGAGAGGCTGTCCCGGTTCAGGAGGACCTCCGCGTGGGCGGCGGGGAGGCGGTACCGGCGGTCGTCCTCCGGCGCGCCGGGGTCGTCCACGTCCAGGATGCCGGTGGCGGCCTGCTGCTCCAGCCACTCG
>DATCLE010000302.1:0-2780 GCA_036564075.1 Dehalococcoidia bacterium | reverse complement strand
ATCCTGCCCTTGGGCGGGACGCGGATGCTCACCCAGAAGCCCGTCACCGCCACGGGCTCCCCCTCTAGCGTGCGGATCTCGGCGACGCCGCGGTAGGCGTAGGTCTCCATGGTCTCCGACACGGGCGGCGCGTTGAGGGGGTCCCGGCTACTCCCGCTCCGGGAGGGTCACCAGGCTCGTCGTGCTCTGGACGCCGTCGATGGAGCGGATGCGGGGGCCCAGGATGGGCGGGATGTCGGTGATGTCCGCCACCTCCACCTCCGCCACAATGTCGTACGGCCCCATCACCTCGTGGCACTCCACCACGCCCTCCACGTTGCGGAGCGCGGCGGCCACCTGCCGCGTCTTTGCCGGGTCCGCCACCACCAGCACGTACGCCTTGAACATGGTGCCCTCCACCGGAAGTGGGATCACTGCATGGAGAGGATGATCAGGATGACGCTGGCCACCAGGAAGGCCAGTCCCAACCAGCCGGAGACGGTCGCGAAGGTGAGGGCCGCGGGCGCAGGCGCCTCCTCCAGGCCGGGGGCGGCCGGCGGCTCCGCCGGGGCGGCAGCCGGGACGTCCGATGCCGCCTCAGCCGGGGCGTCGCCGTTCAGGGCGGCGGGCACGGCGGCCTCCGGGGGCACGGCGGGCGCCTCCTGCTGAGCTGGGGGGGCCGGTCCGGCCAGCGCCGCCGCCGCGCGCTCCCGGTCCTCCTCCAGCACGTACAGCAGCAGGCGGGGCGGCGCCCCTCCGGCGCCGTCCTCCCGCACAGCCACCCGCGCGGGGATCCCGGCCTGCTTCAGCGCCTGGAACCAGGCCTCCGCCTCCTGCCGGTCCTCCGTGGCGGCTACCCGAACGAGCTTGCGTCGCTGCTCCTGCTCCGGCGGCTGGCGGGTCACCGGCGGCTCCTTTCCTCACCGCCCAACGTGGGAGGCGTACGCCCCTACCATATCACGAAAGCAGGACGGCCAACAGGGCGAAGAGGAGGGCAAGCACGAGGATCAGGGCCAGGAGGGGCACGTACGCCGGTAGGGACCGGCCGCCGTCCCCGCTCCTCCGTGCTGATCCCGCCTCCTCCGCGTAGGCCGGGTCCACCAGCGACGGGTCCGGGACCCAGCCCAGCACCCGGACCGCCGCATCCACGTCCCGCTGGAAGACGTAGAGCAGGTACCGGCCGCCCAGGTACGGGTCGTTCTGCTGGACCAAGCGGGCACGGAGCCCGGCCCGCTCCAGGGCGCGCCGCCAGCCGTCCACCTCCACGAAGTCCGTGGACTCCCCCAGCCGGACAATGTCGCCTCGGTCCTCGTCCTCGCCCATGCCCGCTCCCGGGAGGCCGGCAGCCGCTGGGGCGGGGCCGGCCGGCCCCGGACAGCATAGCGAAGGCGGCCCGGCGGGGGCAAGGCGGCCCTCAGCCCGCCCGGACCCCCGCCGCCGCCTCCAGTTCCCGGCGGATGAGCCGGTAGTCCTCTTCCGGGATGCGGTGGATGTTCCCCTGGAAGGCCAGCGTCCAGTTCTCCGCCGGCCACTTCTTGGTGTACTGCATCTGCATGGCCAGCGGCTGCGCATCCACGAACTGATCCTCGTCCAGGATCAGGTCCGGCTGGATCTTGACCCGGTAGGGGTAGTCCTCCTGCGGCTTCTTGGCGCTGGACCACACAGGCGTGTGGTCTTCGAACATCTCCGAGGTCACGGTGACCACGCTGCCCAGCTTCTTGGCGCCGGTGATGTAGAAGATGAGCTTGTCGCCCGGCTTCATCCCGCCCGCCAGCTTGCGGCGGGTGCTCTTGAAGCCGTGCATGGTGAAGCCCAACTCGCGGGTCTTGCGGTAGATGTCGATGCCGCCGACAACGATGTAGTAGTTGGGCGCGCTCTCAGCGGCCATGGGCTCCTCCTTCCCGTGCAGCACGGCTCTGGTGCAACTCCGCCACGGAGAATACCAGCGGCCGCCGCCGGCCGTCAAAGCGACGCCCGCGCGGGAACGGCCCGGCGGCGTTGACGCTCAAGGCTGGCGCCGCTAGCATGGAACCCGACAGCCGAATAGCCTGCAAAGGGGAGTAACTCGCCGCGGGCCCGCCCGCGGTGCGCCGGCATCGACATGCTGGCCGGTGGTTCGCCGCCGGCCCGGTGCCGGCGGTCCGCCTCTGCGGATAAGCCAGACCTTTGACCCCACTCCGGCCTCAACGGCGGGAGGGTGTGTCAAAGGTCTTTTTTGTTGGCCCTGTGCCGGAGGTTCGCCGATGTTCGTGGTCCTCGCCTCGTTCGTCGTGGTGGCCCTGGCGGAGCTGGGGGACAAGAGCCAGCTCCTGGTCCTGGCCTTCGCCGCCCGCTACCGCCCTGCGGCGGTGCTGGGAGGCGTGGCCCTGGCCGCCGGAGCCATGCACCTGCTGGCCGTGGGGCTGGGTGGGCTGGCCGGCCTGGCGCTCCCCGGCGGGCTCCTCCAGGCGCTGGCCGGGCTCTCCTTCATCGCCTACGGCCTCTGGACCCTCCGAGGCAACGGCGCCGAGGACGGCCACCCCGCGGAGGCCACCGGCCGCGGCGTGCCCACGGTGGCCCTGGCCTTCTTCCTGGCGGAGCTGGGCGATAAGACGCAGCTCGCCTCCGTCTCCCTGGCCGCCCAGCACGGCCGGCCGGCCCAGGTCTGGTTGGGCGCCGTGGCCGGCACCCTGGCCGCCGATACGCTGGCCGTCCTGGTGGGGTCCGTGCTGCACCGCCGCCTGCCCCGGCGGGCCCTCCGCTGGGCCTCCGCCGCCCTCTTCCTCGCCTTCGGCGCCGCGACCCTGGCGCTGGCCGTCCGC
>DATCLE010000301.1:0-3784 GCA_036564075.1 Dehalococcoidia bacterium | reverse complement strand
GAGGAGCTCATCGGCGTGCCGGTGGACCTGGTGTCCGTGGGGCCGGAGCGGGACCAGGCCATCATCGTCAACCCCATCTTCTAGGTGCCGGGACCGGGCACGGCCATGCTGGAGTCCGTCACCTTCTGGGTCCACCTGATGGCCGCGGCGGTCTGGATCGGCCCGCAGGTCCTCCTGCCGCTGGCGGCGCTGCCCGCCCTGCGCACCCTGGAGCCGTCCCTGCGCAAGCGCGCCCTGGCGGTGCTGACGGCCCGCTACGGCTACGCCTCCTGGGCGGCGCTGGCGGTGCTGGTGGTCACCGGCGTCGGCAACACGTTCCAAGTGCGGAGCGACACCTTCGGCGGCGACTTCGGCGCCATGTTCGACGCGCGCTACGGCCTCATCCTGGGCATCAAGCTGGCGCTGGTGGCGGCCACGCTCCTGCTGACGGCGTGGCACGCCTTCGTCCTGGGGCCGCGGGTGCTGGCGCTGGTGGACGCGCCGCCGGAGGACCAGGCGCGGGCGGCCGGGCTGCGGCGGCTCTCCGTGGCGGTCTCCACCGTCAACCTGGCCATCGGCGTGGTGATCCTCTACCTGGTCACGCTCCTCCAGAACGGGGAGTTCTCCCTCCGGCCCCTGTGAGGGGCCGGGGCACGGCGCGGGGACGGGCGTTGCGCCCGTCCCCGAAGGCACGGCGTGCCGTCCGCAGCGCGGCGGGGGCTCAGCCCCGCCCGAAGAGGGAGCGTACCGCCCCCACCAGGCCCCTGCGGCCCTTCTGTTCCTGCTGCCCCTCCGGGACAACCACCTGGAGCTCGTAGGCCTCGCGCTCCGTGCCGGAGCCGTCCGGCGGCAGGGTGCGCGTCTCCAGGAGCATCACGGGGAGCTGGCGACCGTCCACCAGGATGAGCGTGAGCGGCCCTTCGCCCGGGACGGGCGCCAGCTTGGGCTTCGGCATGACCACCGAGGCCCGGTTCCCCTCCCGTAGCTCGCACTCCCCTTCGCCGATGAGATCGCCGGTGGTCCCGTAGAGGCTGCACTTGAGGCTCGCCATAGTACCCTCCTCAACCGTGTCACCCGGTTCTGCAAGAGAAGCCGGCAACCGGCCGTCCCGCCCTGGGGGTAGGGGCTCTATGACGGGAGGATGCTAGCCCGCGGCCCGGCGCCGCGGATCACCCGAACGGGTAAGGCGCCGGGCGTGCCAAACCGCCGGCCGACGCTCCCCCGCCTTGAGCGCCGACTCGGCGGCTGACGGGTCCACCATAGCAAGGGACCCCCTCACGTTTCTATGACACCGGCGGCCGGATCCCTAACAGGTCCGTAACAACCGGCCGCTAGCCCTGGGCGCCCTCTCCCCGTCCGGCGCCGCGGTAGTCGCCGAACTTGGCGTCCCGCCACTCCAGGGCGGCCTTCAGCCCCTGCTCCCGCGCAATGCGCTGGAACTCCCGGTTCACGGGCCGGTAGGCGCTGAGGGCCTGGATATCGGCGCCGGCGTAGAGGGCGGTGCGGATGCCCATGACCTCGTACGCGCGGTTCACGGCGCGCTTGGAGTACATGAGCATGTCGTTATCGATGTTGGCCAGCCGGCGGGCGAAGGCCTCCGCCGTGGCGGCAAGCTGGTCCGCCGGGACGGCGCGGTTGGCCCAGCCCAGGCGGGCGGCCTCGGCGCCGCTCAGCTGGTCGCCCAGGTAGGCGAACTCCCGTGCCCGGGCCATGGGCAGGTGCCACGGGGCCCACATGATGTCCATGGTGGTCATGGCCCGCACCGGCGGGTAGCCGATGACGGCGTCCTCCGCCACAATGCGGAAGTCGCACATGGAGGCCAGCTCGCTGCCGCCGGCCAAGCAGTAGCCGTGCACCTGGGCCACCACCGGCTTGGCCAGCTCCCACAGGGCCCAGTTCACGTCCAGGACGTGGGTGGACCACTGCTGGGGGCCGGGCCGGGTGGTGGGCGTGGGCGGCAGGCCGGTCCTGGGGTCCAGGTACGGGGAGTCCGTCCCCGGCCGGCCCGCGCCGGCGCCGCCGGCCAGGTCGTACCCGCTGGAGAAGGCGCGGCCGGCCCCGCGGAGGATGATCACGCCCACCTCCGGGTCCGCCTCCGCGTCCTTCAGGGCGTAGAACAGCTCGCCCCGGAGCCGGTTGGAGAGGGCGTTGAGCTTGTCCGGCCGGTTGAGGGTGATGACGGCCAGGCGGCCGTCGGTCTCGTAGAGAATGTCCTGGTACGCCACGGCACTCCTCCTGAAGGCTGGTGGGGCGACTTATAATAGCACGGAGGGAATCCCCCGCCGGACGGCTTGCCGGGCCGCAGGGGCTGGGAGGGGCCGTGACGGAGCGCGACCTGCCGGAGTACCTGCGGCCGGGGCTGGACCTGGTCTTCGTGGGGTTCAACCCGGGTGAGCGGTCCGCGCAGGTCCGCCACTACTACGCGGGGCGCGGCAACGCCTTCTGGCCGCTGCTCTCCGCGGCGGGGCTAGTGCCGGAGCCGCTGACCTACCGGGACGACGCCCGCCTGCCGGACTTCGGTATCGGGCTCACGGACCTGGTGGGCCGCTGGAGCCGGTCGTCCGCGGAGCTCTCGCGGGCGGAGCTGGCGGCCGGCGCGGCGGTGCTGCGGGAGACGCTGCGGCGCTACCGGCCGCGGGTGGTGGCGTTCAACGGCAAGGGCGCGTATGAGGCGTTCGCCGGGCGCCGGTGCCGGCTGGGCCTCCAGCCGGAGCGGCTGGGGGAGAGCCTGGTCTTCGTCCTGCCGTCGCCCAGCGGCCGCAACGGAAGCCTGAGCCGGGCGGAGAAGCTGGCTTGGTACCGGCGCCTGGCGGCGGTGGTGGCGGCGGCCCGCGAGACCGGACGTACGGATGACACAGGTGCCGCAAGGCGAGGAGCATCCCCGCCCAGGAGGGAGTGCGCCATGGCCGAGAGGCTGGCCGCCATGCAGTGCGTCCCCTGCCGCCGGGGGGAGCCCACCGTGACAGAGGAGGAGCTGGCGGAGTACCGTCCGCAGGTCCCGGACTGGGAGATCGTGGAGGTGGAGGGGGTCCGGCGGCTGACCCGCACCTTCCGCTTCCCGGACTTCCGCACTGCCCTGGACTTCACTGTCCGGGTGGGGGAAGCGGCGGAGCAGGAGGGCCACCACCCCGCCATCCTCACGGAGTGGGGCCGCGTGGGGGTTTCCTGGTGGACCCACGCCATCGACGGCCTGCACCGGAACGACTTCATCATGGCCGCCAAGACGGACCGCATCTACGCAGAGCGCCGCCAGGAGGGCGGCGCGCCGCCATGAGGGAGCGCCGGGGCCCGGCGGACGCGAAGGGCACGCCCCCGCCCCGCTGGCGCGTCCTGAGCCGCGCGGCGTGGAGCACCCTGGAGGCGGACGGCCCGCCGTCCCTCTCGGAGGCGGACCTGGCGGGGGTCCGGGCGCCCGGCGAGGTAGTGAGCCCGGCCGAGCTGGCGGAGGCGTACTTGCCCCTGGCCCGGCTGATCTACCGGCGGGCCAGCGCGGGCGGCGGGGCGCCGTTCGTGGTGGGCGTGGCGGGCAGCGTGGCCGCGGGGGAGAGCACCACAGCCCGGGCGTTGCGGCTGCTGCTGGAGCGCGGCCCGGACCGCCGCCGGGTGGAGCTGGTGAGCACGGACGGCTTCCTCTTCCCCAACCGCGTGCTGGCGGAGCGGGGGTTGCTGGCCCGTAAGGGCTTCCCGGAGAGCTACGACCTCCCCCTCCTCCTCCGGTTCCTGGCGGACGTGAAGGCCGGCCGGCCGGAGGCCGTGGCGCCCGTCTACTCCCACCGGGTCTACGACGTGCTGCCGGACCGCCACC
>DATCLE010000300.1:0-6233 GCA_036564075.1 Dehalococcoidia bacterium | reverse complement strand
GCCCCAGGGTGGTGGCGTTGATGGCCCGGTAGCGCCTCCCCTCCTGGGAGAGCGCCACGCCCAGCTCCGTGCCCAGGAGCGTCAGGTCCCGTTGGATGGTACGGATGTGGACGCCGGTGAGATCCGAAAGCTCGCGCGCCGTGAAGCCCCGGGGGTTCCCCAAGAAGAGCTCCCGCAGGTAGACCAGGCGGCTTGCCCGGGTTTCGCTTCGCATATGCTCCCTCCCTCTGGGATACCGCCTCTCTAGCACGGCGAGACGACGAGATCCGTCGCGTTTACGTCCCGCAGCGCGCGAGGATGGTCCGCTGCCGCCCGCTCCCTGTTCTAACCCCGGCCGCTGCGTTCTGACAAGGGTCCGCCAAACGCGACGGACCCTGTCACGCCGCCCCCCCATGCTGGTCCCGGAACAGATCACGCATGCACAGGAGGTGCGTCATGGGAAAGCTGCTGGGGGGCATGGCCATCGGCTGCGGCGGACTGGTAGGTCTCCTGTTGATCATCGTCATCATCGCCGTGGCGGCCAGCGGGGACGGGAGCCCCGGCGCCACCGAGGGCGACCGCTCCACCGAGGCGCCGGCAGCGCAGCCGGCGGGCGAGGGGACGCCTGCGGGTCAGGCTGCCACGGCGCCGCGGGAGAATGAGGCCGCGCTGGCGCCGGGCCAGTCCGCTACGGCGGAGGGACTACGGATCACGCTGGTGGAGGTAGTGGACCCCTACATCTCTCGCAACCAGTTCTCCCGCCCGGCGCCGGGATACCGGTACGTGGCATTCCGAGTGCTCTTCGAGAACGTCAGCGACCGGAACCAGTTCGTCAGCGCGTTCGACTTTACGCTGATTGACACCGAGAGTTTCCAGTACGATCCCACTTCGGTGGTGTTCGACGGTCCTGCGCTGTATGAGTGTCCGTCGCAGCTCACGGGCGGGGGCCGGTGCGAGGGCTGGGTGGGCTTCCAGGTGCGGGAGGGCGTGGGCCTCAAGGACCTCATGTACGATCCCAACACCTTCACCCGGACGGACCACCACTTCCGGGCGCCGTGACGCCCGGCGACGGTGCGCCGTATCTCCCGCTGCTACTACCGGTAACCCACCGGCGTTGTTACAATGGCGGCATTGGCAGGCGCCCGCCGGGAGTGGGACGGGAGATACCATGGCCACGTGGGAGGGCGAACGGCGGGAACGCCGGCCGGATGTGGCCCCGGCGGCGCCGGCCATCCGGACGCCGGACCAGCGGCTGCGGGTGTTCATCAGCTCCACGCTCCAGGAGCTGGCGGCGGAGCGGAGGGCAGCCCGGCAGGCCGTGGCCGGGCTCCGGCTCACGCCGATCCTCTTTGAGCTGGGTGCGCGGCCCCACCCGCCGCGAGACCTCTACCGGGCGTACCTGGCGCAGAGCGACGTCTTCGTCGGTATCTACTGGGAGCAGTACGGCTGGGTGGCGCCGGGGATGGATGTCTCCGGCCTGGAGGACGAGTACCGCCTGGCCGCCGGCCTGCCCAAGCTCATCTACCTGAAGGAGCCGGCCCCGGAGCGGGACCCGCGCCTGCGCGCGCTGCTGGACCGCATCCGCCGGGACGAGGACGTCTCCTACCAGAAGTTCGCCACGGCGGAGGAGCTGGCGGACCTGGTGGGGAACGACCTGGCCCTGCTCCTGACGGAGCGGTTCGCCGCCGTCTCCCTCACCGCCGCGGCCCCCGCGCCCGTCCTCACAGCGGAGCCTGCCACGGCCGGCCAGAGCCCGCCCGTCGCCCCGGACGGGAGGCAGCTGGCGGCCGTGGCGGCGTCCTTCGGCCTGCCGCGCGCGCCCACGGCGCTGGTGGGCCGGGAGGAGGCGCTGGCGCTGGCGGTGGACTGCCTCCAGCGGGACGACGTCCGGCTCCTCACCGTCACCGGCGCCGGCGGCACCGGCAAGACCCGCCTGGCCATCGAGCTGGCGGCCGTGCTCCGGCCCCAGTTCCCGGACGGTGTCTACTTCGTGGACCTGTCGCACTTCGACCACTGGTCGCAGGTGCTGCCGGCCGTGGGCCGACGCCTGGGCATTGTGGACAGCAGCCTCCGCACCATCCTGGACGCCGTGCGGACCATCCTGTATGACCGGCACCTCCTGCTGGTGCTGGACAACTTCGAGCACGTGCTGGAGGCCGCCGGGTGCGTGGGCGAGCTGCTGGAGACCGTGCCGGGCCTGAAGGTGCTGGTGACCAGCCGCGCGCCGCTCCAGCTCCGCTGGGAGCACGAGTTCCCGCTGGCGCCCCTGGACACGCCGGACCCGACGGCCTCCCCCGCGCCGGAGGAGCTGGCGAAGGTCTCCTCCGTGACCCTCTTCGTGGAGCGGGCCCGCGCGGTGCTGCCGGAGTTCGCCCTGACGGACGCGAACGCCGCGGCGGTGGCGGAGATCTGCCGCCGCCTGGATGGCCTGCCCCTGGCCATTGAGCTGGCCGTCCCGCGGCTGAAGGTCCTGCCGCCGGCGGCGCTCCTGGCCCGCCTGGGCGACCGCCTGGACCTGTTGAAGAGCTCCACGCGGGACGCCCCGGGCCGCCACCGTACGCTGCGGGAGGCCATCCGCTGGAGCTACGACCTCCTCACCCCCGGGGAGCGGGCGCTGTTCCGCCGGCTGGCCGTCTTCGCCGGCGGCTGCACCCTGGAGGCCATCCAGGCGGTCTGCCCCGGGGAGGGCCTGCTGGAGGACGAGGTCCTGGACCTGCTCCATGAGCTGGTGGGCAAGTCGCTGGTGGTGGCGGAGGCGGACTCCGCGGGCCTGCCCCGCTACCGGCTGCTGGAGACGTTGCGGGAGTACGGCCTGGAGGAGCTCCGCGCGGCCGGCGAGGAGGAGGTCGTGCGGGCCCGGCACCTGGCGTGGTGCCTGTCGCTGGCCCGGCGGGCCGCGTCCAGCTACTGGTCCGTGCAGCTCCCGGCGGTCCTGGAGGAGCTGGAGGGCGAGCGGCGGAACCTGTTCACCGCCCTGGACTGGGCCGCCGGCACCCGGCGCAACGTCCAGACCGCCCTCATGCTGGCCGGGCTGCTCTGGCTCTTCTGGGACATCCGCGGCTACCTGCTGGCGGGCCGGCAGCGGCTGGAGCAACTGCTGACGCTCCCGGAGGCAGCCCCGCGCACGCCCAGCCGCGCGTGCGCGCTGGACGCCCTGGGCTGGCTCCTGGGCCTCACCGGCGCGTTCGAGGTGGCCCAGGGCTACCTGGACGAGGCCAACGGCATCTGGCACGAGCTGGACGACCCCGGCCGCTACGGCTGGTCGCTGGCCTTCCGCGGCATGATCGCCTACAACCTAGAGGACGCCGATGTGGCCGGGGAGCGCCTGGAGGAGAGCCTGCGGATCGGCCGCGAGACGGGCGACGCCATGCTGGAGGGGCTGTCCTGGTTCGGCCTGGCGACGGTGGCGTGGCTCCGCCGTGACGCGGCCGGCGCGCGGGAGTACCTGCGGCGGGCGCTGTCCGTGGAGGACAGGCTGGACGTGCCCTGGGGCAAGGCCTGGGCGCTGTTCCGGCTGGGCGTCCTGGCGTTCCTGGACGGCGACTACGAGGAGGCCACCACGTACCAGCTGGAGAGCCTGCGCCTCCGCTACGAGCTGAACGACCGCCGCTGCACCGCCGACTCGCTGGGCGTCATCGCTTGCCTGGCGTCGGTGCGGGGCCGGCACGAGGAGGCGGCGCACCTCCTGGGCGCGGCGGCGGTGGCCCGGGAGGCCGCCGGCGCGGTGCTGCTCCCGTGGCTCCGCCCCATCTACGACGACGCCACGGCGCGGACGCGGACGGTGCTGGGCCCGGAGGCCTTCGAGGCGGCGTGGCAGCGCGGGCGGTCCATGCCGCTCCATGAGGTGGTGGTCTACGCGCTGGCCATCGGCCAGGCGCGGGCGCCGGCGCCGGAAGCACCGCCGGCCGCGGACGAGGCGGCGCCCCTCACGCCGCGGGAGCGGGAGGTGGCGGGCCTCATCGCCCGGGGGCTGACCAGCCGGGAGATCGCGGAGCGGCTGGTGGTCAGCGAGCGGACGGTGGACGCCCACGCCGACCACATCCGGGCGAAGCTCGGCCTCCGCTCGCGGGCGGAGATCGCCGTGTGGGCGGCCTCGCACGGGCTCCTGCCCAATGCGTAGTCCCCGCTGCTGGAACGTAGGTCCCCGAATGCGCGCATTCGCAGATGCGACCCCGTCTGCCGCCGTTGCATGCTGTGCCCACACCTCCCGCTGCGGGCAGAGCCCCCGGGACGGTGGCCGACCACCCTCAATTCATCCATCAGAGGTGCACGTGTCATGCAACGGTTCTTGCGTCTCATCCCCCTGGTAGCCCTGCTGGGCCTGGCCGTCCTGGCCGCTTGCTCCGACGACAACGGCGGCGGGCAGGACACCGGCGCAGCGGAAGACGTGATCCGGCTCCGCGCCGGGCTGAACGACCCGCAGAACCCGACCATCGCGGTGCTGGAGTACCTGCCAGAGTCCGTCACGGTGGCGCGGGGGACCACCGTGGAGTGGCAGATGGCCGGGCCGGAGCCGCACTCGGTCACCTTCCTGGGAACAGGCCAGACGCTGCCGCCGCCGGGCAGTGACCCTGCCCTCTTCGCACCTTCGGAGACGGACGGGGTCTTCCGGCCGGGCCAGTTCGTGAACTCTGGCCTGGCGCCGCTGGGGCCGGAGCCTGCCACCTTCCGGCTGACGTTCAACGAGGCGGGCACCTACACGTACTACTGCGTGATCCACCCGTTGATGACGGGGACGGTGACCGTGGTGGACGACACCGGGTCCGCCGATACGCAAGACGCGGTGGACCGGCGCGCTGCGGAGGAGGAGGCCCGCTGGCTGGAGGACGGCCGTGCGGCCAGGCGCCGGCTGACGGAGGCGGGCGTGACGCGGGAGACCGCCGCGGACGGCTCCACCACGTGGACGGTGGAGATGGGCACCACCACGGAGCACACGGACGTGCTGGCCTTTGCACCGGAAGCGCTGGACGTGCGGGTGGGGGATCGCGTGGTCTTCCTGAACAACTCAGGGGCGCCCCACACCGCCACGTTCCCGGCGGGCGGCCAGGTGCCGCTGCCGGGCTCCCCGGAGGAGGGGCAGGTGGTGCCGGGGCCGTCGCCGCAGCGGCTGGTGAACGCGACGTACTACAGCACCGGCCTGCTGCCGCCGGACGCCCCGCCGGGCGGCGGGCCGCCGGCAGCGGCGCGGAGCTTCACCTTTGTGGCGGCGGAGGCGGGACGGTTCCCCTACGTCTGTATCCTCCACGTCCCCAGCGGGATGGCCGGCGCCATCACGGTCCAGTAGGTCCGGCAGGCGCCGGCGCGGTCGGGGGCCGTCCCACAGGGACGGCCCCCGACCCGCTCATGACGGAGCCCGCAGGAGGGCGATCCTGCGGGCTTTCGACGAGGCGCCGCCGTGGTGCGGGCTTCGGTGGTACCCCCGGGGTGACTCGAACACCCGACACGCGGTTTAGGAAACCGCTGCTCTGTCCGCCTGAGCTACGGGGGCATGGGAGGTGCCGGGCGGCGGCGCCTCGATTGTACGGCCCGCCCGGCGAGGGGGTCAACGCGACCGCCGCCGGACGCACGACCGGCCCTGGACGGACCGCCCAGGGCCGGCGGGCTTGCAGGCGTCGGGCTGACGGGTGGTGGAGACAGGGGGATTCGAACCCCCGGCCTCGGCGATGCGAACGCCGCGCTCTCCCAACTGAGCTATGTCCCCGTATCGCCTTCAATTGTACGGTTCGCGCCGCCGGGGTGTCAAACGTGGAGCGCCCGGCGGCCGCCTACGGACGGACCTGGTAGATGGTCACGGCTTCGTTGCGGTACACGGGCGTTAGCCACGGCAGGTCGTGCTCGAACTTCGCCAGGCCCGCCGGCCCGTAGGTGGCCCGCTCCAGCTCGCCCACCACCACGTACCGCACGCCGTACCGCCGGGCGATCTCCTGCGCCGCCTGCGGGTCCGGGTCTGTGTAGAAGCGGCGCACGTCCTGGATCCGGCGGTCCACCTCCGCCTGGTACCGCCAGCGCTGCTGCTTCTGGTGCCACTCCCAGCCAATGACCGTGGGCAGGCCGGTGTACACGGAGTAGCGGGAGCCCCAGCGGTACGCGGGGGTGTGGCCCTCCATGATGACGGGCGTGCCCTCCACGTGTTCCCGCAGCCACTGGATGGCCTCGTAGTCGTGCCGGAGGGTCAGCGGGCCGTGCTCGTCCTGGTAGACGGCGTCCGCCATGTAGGCGGCCCCGTCCAGCCCCTCCGGCAACGCCACGAAGCG
>DATCLE010000299.1:0-2182 GCA_036564075.1 Dehalococcoidia bacterium | reverse complement strand
AGGAGGTGGGCCGGGACGAGCTGCTGGTGAGCGGCAAGCTCCCGGTGGACGAGCTCAACGAGCGGTGGCGGCTGGATCTGCCCACGGAGGAGGCCAGCACCGTGGGCGGGCTCATCGCCACGGCGCTGGGCCGCATCCCCGCCCAGGGCGACGTGGTGCGCATCGACGGCATCTCCGCGGAGGTGGTCTCCGTGGCGGGCCGCCGCATCCGCCAGGCGCGCGTCCGGCGCTTGCCGGAGGAGCGACAGGAAGGCTAGCCCGGGACGGGCACGGCGGGGCCGCCGCGCCCGGGATGCGACGCGGCCGCTGCTCCGTCGTGGCGGCGGAGCCCCGGCACCCCGGCGCCGGACGGGGGCGGCGTCCGGCGACCCGGTCACGGGCCGCCATCCCTCCGCGGTGGTGGGGGCCGGCCCTGCCCCCGTCGGGGCGGGGTTCAAACCCGCCCCGACTCCCTGTCATCCTGAGCCCTTCGCCAGAAGGGCGAAGGATCTGACGGGGCGGCGTCGAGCTGCCTCGCGCCCACCGGTCCCGCAGCGCGACAGGGCGTGCGAATGCCGCCGCCCAGCGGCCCGGCTACGCACCGTCCCGCAGGTAGCCCGGTACCCCCAGGGTCCCGTCCGCCGCCGTCGCACGGGCGCCTCGCAGCCCCAACCACACCACGGCGCCCGTCCACGCCGCCAGCCCGGCCAGCCAGGCGATGGTAAGTGCCCAGGTGGCCGGCGTGAACGCCGTGTAGACGGGGAAGAGGGGCGCCGGGATGCGGAACGGCGCCCACGCCAGTGCGAAGGGGTCCACGGCCAGGGTCACCTCCCGCGCCCGCACGGCCAGCACCAGTGCCGCCGTAATCGCCGCCGTGTAGGCGCCCAACGCCGCGATGAGGGCCGTGCCCGCCCGGCGCGTCCGCAGCGCGGCCAGCCCCTCCGCCAGCGGCGCCGCCAGCAGGGGGAGCACCACCACCATCTGCCGTCCGGGGAACCACCAGCCGCGCATGGTGATGGCCACGAAGGCCGCCACCAGCAGTTCAGTGACCACCAGCGCCGCGATGAGCCAGCCCGCTGCCGGTCGCCGCCGGACCAGCAGGACCAAGCCAGGCAGGGCCGGCAGGAGGACCGGCGCCCACCGCAGCAGGCCGAACTCGCCGTCGTTCCAGAGGCCCAGCAGCCGGTAGAGCCGTTGGAAGAGCACCACGTGCTCCCCCAGGATGGCCAGCGTGCCGCCGTCGTCGCTGTAGAGGGCGTTGACGGCGTAGGGCGTCAGGCCGCCGTAGGTCTCCAGGTGGAACCAGGCGTAGTGCAGGCCCGCCAGGCCGGTGGCGGCCAGGAAGAGGGGCCACGGGCCCCACCGCGGGAAGGAGAGCCGCAGCAGGGAGGCCGCCGCCAGGACCACGGCCACCCAGGCGTACTTGCTCCCCAGCCACATGAGGGCGGTGGGCGCAGCCGCCAGCCCCAAGGCATCGACCGGACCGGCGCGGCCGCCCCGCAGGAGGAGCAGCACGGCCGCCAGGACCACCGCGGCGGCGGGCAGCTCCGGGTAGAGCTGCGTGGCGTAGATGAAGACGGGCGCGGAGACGCCCACCAGGCCCGCCGCCGCCAGCGACTCGGCGAAGCGGCCGGTGGCCCGCAGCGCCACCAGGAACGACAGCCCCACGGTGACCCCGCCCAGGGCACCCAGGAACGCCTTCGTGCCGTCCAGGCCCGCCAGGGCGTAGGCCGGCAGCACCAGCAGGGAGAGCCCCAGGTTGTGGGGGCTCAGGACGCGACCGTCCGCGGCAGGCACGGACTGGTACCAGAGGGGGGCAGGATGATCGTAGAACGCGCGGTACTCCCGGGCCTCGTACTCGTCCCGTAGGTCCAGGTCGCCGTCGGTGCGGAGGCTGTGGGTGGTGAGCAGGTAGAACGGCTCGTCGCCGGTGATGCGGGCGCCCTGGCTGGCGCGCAGGCCGGCCCCCGCCTGGTACAGCAGGGCGAAGGCCACGGCCAGCGCCGCGGCCGCCGCCAGGGTGCGCCGCCACCCGCGGCCCGTCACGCTGTCCCTCCCGCGGGAACTAGCTGTACTTCCCAGAGAGATTGTTACCAGGTTGACAAGGTGAGGAGCCATCACCGTTGCTGTGGGGAACACCGATCCCAGCAACAACAGGAGGCTCCTCATGGCCCATCGTAATGCACGGCTCACCCCCCTGGCA
>DATCLE010000298.1:0-4915 GCA_036564075.1 Dehalococcoidia bacterium | reverse complement strand
ACGGGCCGCGGGGGGTGCCGGTGATCCTGATCACGGCGGGGGTGCTGGCGGCGCGGGCGCGGCAGGAGTTCCCGGACGCCCCGGTGGTGGGCAAGCCGTTCGACCTCGACCACCTCCTCGCCGTCATCCAGCAGCACCTGGCGTAGGACCTGCGGCGCACCCGAACGGGGGATGCGGGGGACGAGGCGGCCGCGTACCATCCGGCCAGCGTGCGGCGCCCCGGCGCTCCCTCAAAGGCAGGCCCTGAGTACTATGCCGCGGCCCAAGGATGTGCCCCCGGCGGGCCGGGAGACGGCCCGCGAGCAACGCTGGGAGCTGCTGGACACCGTCAGCCGGGCCCTGCGCTGGCCCATGACGGTCCTGGGCATCGTCTGGGTGGCGCTCCTGGTGGTGGACCTGGCCGGCCTGGCGGGCGAGCCGTGGTCCGGGAGGCTGGCGGCGGCGCAGGCGGCCATCTGGATCCTCTTCGTGCTCCAGTTTGCCCTGGAGCTGGCGCTGGCGCCCTCCAAGACGGCGTACCTGCGGGGGAACTGGCTCACCGCGGTGGCCGTGGTCCTGCCGGCGTTCCGCGTCCTGGCCGTGGTGCGGCTCCTGCGGGTGGTGCGACTGCTCCGCGGCCTGAGCCTGGTGCGGCTGGTCGCGGCGGCTAACCGGGGCGTGGGGAGCGTCCGGGAGATCACGGGCGTGGCCCAGTTCCCGTACGTGGTGGGGGCCTCCGTGCTGGTGGTCCTCACGGTGGCGGCGGGGATGGCGTTCCTGGAGCGGGGCTCCGCCAGCGGCCTGGGGTCCTTTGGCGAGGCGCTGTGGTGGAGCGCGGCCATGCTGACCACCATCGGCAGCGGGCAGTGGCCGGCCACTGCGGAGGGCCGGGTCCTGGCCTTCCTGATGATGGTGTACAGTATGGCCATCTTCGGGTATATTACGGCAACCCTCGCCGGATACTTCGTGAAGCGGAACGCAGACCGGGAACGGGAGCGCCGGGACGGCGGCGCGCTGGAGGCGGAGGTTCGCCGGCTCCGGCGCGAGATCCAGGACCTGCGGCGTGCCCTGGACGCGCGGGGCGCCGTTCCCGGGGGCGGCGGAGCGGGGGACCGCCGCTAGCAGACGGAGGTGCGGCGATGCCGAGGCGCGGTGCGGAAGAGTACGAGGGGGCCGTGGAGCTCTACCAGGGGGAGGACCGCCCGGTGGCCCTGGCCAGGGCGCGGATCATCGTGGCGGCGTCCATCGACGGGGAGGCGCTCTGGTGCGGCACGCTGGCGGCGCTCTCGCCGCCGGACATGACGCTGGAGTGCGGGGCGTACCGGCTGCTCCTGGCGGAGAACGGCGCGGAGGGGGAGATCCTCATCCGGCAGGCCAACGGCGACCGGGGCGGGGAGTGCGAGTTCACCGGCGTGGGGGAGCCGCCGCAGCTTCACTGACCGCCGGGCGGCCGGCGCCGGGGCTCAGGCGGCCTTGTGGCGCAGGTGGGCCTGGCTCATGCAGGCCGTCACGTCGTCGATACGGAAGGGCTTGGTGAGGACGTAGTCCACGCCGTTGGCGGCCAGCTCCTTCTGGCTGAGCTGCGCCGCCCAGCCCGTGACCATGACCACGAAGGTGTCCGGCCGCATCTTCTTCACGGCGCGGGTCACCTCCCAGCCGCTCATCCCCGTCATCCCCAGGTCCGTGAAGACCACGCCGTAGTTGCCGTCCAGGAAGACGCGGAGCCCTTCGTCCGCCTGGGTGCAGAGGGTGACCGGGTAGTCGTACTCCTGGAGGATGAGGCTCAGCGTCTCGCCCACCCGCCGGTCGTCATCGATGACCAGCACCGGGACGCGGTCGCCGCGGGCGGGGATGTCGCGCTTGGGCGCGGGCCGCGGTACGGCGGCCACGGCGGGGAAGTGGAGGCAGATGGTGGTGCCCAGCCCCACCTGGCTCTCGATCTCGATCTTCCCCTGGTGGCGCTGCACGATGCCGGAGACGACGCTGAGGCCGATGCCGCTGCCCCGCGCGCCCTTGGTGGTGAAGAAGGGATCCAGGGCCTGCCGCCGCACCTCCTCCGTCATGCCGGTCCCCGTGTCCGTGACGGAGACGGTGACCACCTCCCGGGCGGAGCGGGTGGCAATGGTGATGGTGCCGCCGCCGGGCATGGCGTCCACGGCGTTGATGATGATGTTACTGAGGGCCTGGCGTAGCTCCGCGGCGTTCCCTTGGATGAGGGGGACGTCCCCCAGCCGGGTCTCCACCCGGATGTAGATCCCCTCCGCCTCCCGGGCGTCCTTCCAGAAGGGCCGCGTCAGCTCGATGGCCTGCCGCACCACCTCGTTCACGTCCACGGGGGAGACGGTGGGGTCCGTGCGCAGCCGCGCCAGGTCCTGGATACGACGGACCACCTCCGTGCCGTCTACCGCCGCCTGCTCGATGACGCGCAGGTGCTCCCGGGCCTCCTGGCTCCGCAGGTGCCGCTGCGCCAGCTGCGCCCGGGCCAGGATGCCGGCCAGGATGTTGTTGAAGTCGTGGGCCACGCCGCCGGCCATCTCGCCCAGGGCGCGCAGCTTGGCGGAGCGGACCAACTGCTCCTGGGCCTGCTGGAGGTCCTCGTAGGCCTGCTGGAGCTCCGCGTAGAGCCGCGCGTTGACGATGGCCGCGGCCGCCTGGCTGGCGAAGCTGCGGAGCAGCGCCTTCTCCGTCTTGGGGACGGAGCTCCGCCGGGTCATGAGCAGCATGCCGCCCACCAGCTCCCCCTGGTACGTCAGCGGCACCGTGACAATGGTGGCGGAGCCGAACACGCTGTAGAGGCGGTCCGCCGTCTCGTGGTCCAGCGGCGGCGAGACCAGCGCGCGGATGTCCTTGGCCACGTACACCTCATCCCGGAGGAGGGCGCGGACCACCGGGCTGTCCGTCTCCGCGGAGATGATGACCTCGTTCAGGGAGCGTCCGATGATCTCCTGGATCCGCTGGAGGTAGGAGTCCTTCTCCCCGAACTCCGTGGGCTGGATCTGGTCGCCGGCGCCGTCCAGCAGGAAGATGTAGGCGTGGTGGTATTCCAGGCCCTGGAGGATACCCTCCCGGATCTTGGCCAGGACGTCCGGCAGGTTCAGCGTGCCGTGGAAGGCCGTGGTGGCCTGTTGCAGCGCCACAAGCTGGCGCTGGGTCCGCTCCAGGTCGTCGAAGGCGTCCAGCAGGTCGGTGTAGAGCTGGGCGTTCTCCAGCGCCACCGCCGCCTGCCGGGTGACGGCGGTGAGCAGGTCCAGGTCCTCCAGGGAGAACGGCGAGCCGTAGATCTTGGGTCCAACCAGCAGCACGCCCACCGTCTTGTCCCGGGAGACAATGGGGCAGACCAGGCCGTCGCGGTAGGGGGCCAGTTCGGCCACGTCCCGGCGCGTGAGGCCGGCGGCCTGGGGCAGCGCCTCCAGCGTGGCGGGGCTCACGGGCCCGCCCTGGGCCACGGCCAGCCGGAGGAGGTAGTTGCCGGCGCGGATGGTCCACTGCGGCTGCGGCCGGGGGAACGGCCCGCTCACGTGGGCCAGCTTGAAATCGCCGCTCTTGCCGTGGGGCAGGAGGATGGCCACGTAGCAGACGTCCAGCGCCCGGGCGCAGAGGTCCGTGACGTTCTCGCAGAGCTGGGAGAGGCTGAGCACGCTGGTCATGCGCTCCGTGAACTGCATGAGCGCCTGGTGGTGGTCGAACCGCTTGCCCAGGATCAGCCGGTCCACCACGCGGTCGGCGGCGGGCCGGAGGTAGTAGACCAGGAACACGAAGGCCAGCCCCAGGTTCACGGCGGTCACAATGCCGCCGGGGCTGTAGAGGTCGCCGCCCAGGGGCGAGAGGGCCACGAAGAGGGCCGCCAGGTAGCCCGCCATGCCGGCCACCCCGGCCATGATCAGCCCGAAGCCCCGCCGGATCACCACGTTGGCGTTCAGGAGCCGGTGGCGGACCATGGACCAGGCCAGCAGCCCCGCGGCGACCGCGTTCACGGCGTGGTCGATGGGCATGAGGCGGAGCGGCGGGATGAGGTTGCTCTGGACGCCCAGCACCGTGATGAGCAGGACCGCGCCCAGGTACTTGATGCGGTTGCGCTCCGTGGGCTCCCGGTTGGACCGGAAGGCCAGGATCAGGTAGCTGAGGGCGAAGCCGTAGCAGGCGTGCAGCCACGCCGTGCCGCCGTAGGCCAGCCACTGCTCCCACGGCTCCGGCCGGGCGCCGCCGTTGGTGAGGGTGTCCACGAAGGCGCCCGTGGGCAGGCCCGCAAGGGTGATGGCGGCTGACGCGTAGGTGACGTACCGGGCGGGGCGCGACCAGCGCGACGGGTAGTAGGCCTGGATGGTGTAGAGGAAGAGGGGCGGGATCATGCCCGCGAAGAGCGTCACCACCCGCAGGAGGTAGTAGCCGACCGCCGTCTCGTCCGAGAGCCGCCAGACCGCCGCGCTGAGGCTCCAGGCCATGATCCAGCCCAGGTAGAGCTGGAGGGCGCGGGCTGCGGGCGTCCGCAGGCCGCGCCCCTGCACGATGGCGAACAGGACGAGGTAGAAACCGAACGATACCAGCGGGATGAGCGCCAGCGGGTCAAACGTCATCCGGTCACCAGGTCCTCCACGGGTCTCGTATCCTGTAACGCCGTGATCACCGCGTCGGTTGCATTCATGTGCACGGGCTTCAGGTGCGCCAGCTCCGCGCCCTCCGCCACCTTGCGGGCCGTGTAGCGGTCGAAGCTCCCGGCCGGGAGGAAGGTGACCCGGAGGGGCCGCAGGCCGGCCATGTCCTCCATGTCCGCCCACCCCTGGTCCAGCCGCCGGAGCGCCTGGTGGATGCGCCGGCCCGCCTCCTCCTCGCCGAAGGGCAGGCCCGGCGCCGGCTCCAGGCGGAGGTGCAGGACGGGCGTGTTGCCCTCCACCTCCTTCCTGGCCGTCCAGTCCACGTGTGAGACGCCCGCCTCCTC
>DATCLE010000297.1:0-2034 GCA_036564075.1 Dehalococcoidia bacterium | reverse complement strand
CCCCGCAGCCAGGGGTGGTGACGCCCTCCCGCGGGCCGCACTGGTCCGAAGACTGGAGCGGCGAGACCGTGAGGATGGCGGAGTACGGCCCGCGGGAGAGGTGGGTCCCGTTGACCCGCCAGCCGTCTCCCCGTGCCGTCTCCTGGTAACCCCGCAGCCGCTCCCCGGGCGGCCGCCCGTCCAGGGCGATGATGACGTAGCCGCAGGTGTTCCGAGGCGCCGGGAGCGTGCAGCGCTCCAGGCGCTCCTCCAGGATCACGGCCCCTTCCGGGACCAGCGCGTGGAGCGTGCCCCGCAAGGCCCCGTCGGTGGGGAAGCGGACGTCTCGCTGCACGTACGTCACGACCGCGTAGAGGGGGAGCCCCAGGATGACGGCGAGGGTGGCAGCCAAGAAGGCGTAGACAAGCCAGTCCGGGCGGGCCTGGCGGCCCTCAGGGTTGGGGCGTGCGTCGGTTCCATCCATGCCGCGGGAATCCCACCACACCACGCTCCGGCGCAGTCGCCGGTGTCGCAGGCTCCTGCCGCTGCGAACCACCTGAACGCGCTACGTGCCAGTCACTCTACAACAACGTCACGCGGACCCCTCCGTGACGGCGAGCCAGCACCGGCCATGGCGTCGCCACCATTCGCCGGTGGACCGCCGCCGGCGGCACCACGGCGTTCACGAGCCCGACCCGCAGCGCCTCCGCCGCCACCGCGACGCGGCGCGCCGTGCCGCCCGCCCCTAAACCCGCCGCGCCCCCCGGCCGATGCTTCTCATGGGAGGACGCTGCGCCGCCCGCCCGGCGCAGCTTCGGCGTGCGCAGCACCTGATGACCGGCCGTGCCGGTCTGCCCCAGGCCCGCGCGTGCCCATGGGGGGAACCGCCGTCGCCGCCGGCGGGAAGGAGGAAGGTTGTGGCGGGGTGGCGCATCGCCCGTTCGCCGGAGGGCGCCGCTCTGGAGCCGGTCCCCGGCATGCGGGTGCAGGTCCAGACCGTAGCCCGGCGCACCCTTCAGACCCACACGGCCACCATCCATGACGTCTTCGAGACTGCCGTGGACATCGCCGTCCCGGCGGAGGCGCTGCGCGACTTCTGGCGGGTGCCGGGCCAGGCCGTGGTGGGCTACCTGAACCACGCCGGCAAGCGCTACGTCTTCGATACCGAGGCGCTGGAGGTGGCGGATACGCCGTGCCCGCTGGTGCGGGTGCGTCCGCCCGACCTCCTCTTCCCCTTCGACGAGCGGTCCTCCTACCGCCTGCGGAAGGTCATTGAACCGGCCGCCGCGCTCCTCCTGGACCCGCGTCACCCGCCGCCGCGGCCCGCCACGGTGGCCGTGCTGGACCTGAGCGCGGGCGGACTCCAGGCGGTGATCCAGGAGCCCGCCGCCCCGGGCAACCTCCTGCAGCTGGACCTGCCCCTGCCGCCGTACGGCGTGGTGCGGACCTACGCGGAGGTGCTGCGCGTCCGTCCGCCGGAGGCGCCGGGCCAGCCCTACCGGCTCCACGGGCGCTTCGTGAACCTGGCGGAGGCGGACCGGCAGCGCCTGGTGCGCTTCGTCTTCGAGGAGCAAGCCAAGCTCCGCCGCCGGGGCCTGCTGTAGGCTTCGGCCGCGCTGCGCCCCTGAGCGCCGGCTGGGCGGTCCCCGCGCAAAACACGACTTTTCCTGTCGCACCTTTTCGGTATATAGTCCCCATTACCGAGGGCATCGTGCGCTTCCGGCACCTATACGGCGCTCCCCGCCCGTGGGCTGCCGGGACGCCGCCGGAGGGGGGTACGAGGTTGGCGCCCGCCGAACCGTCCCGCCAGGTGATCCGCGCCACCCAGGGCGGCCTGGTCCATGACCTGGGCAAGCCCTGGTCCCAGGTCCCTGGCCGTCCGCCCGAGGCGACCCGCTTCGACTGCGAGACGCCCCGCGACCACACCTCCCTGGAGGGCTGCCCTTCCTGCAAGCACTACCGCTCCGCCCACGCGCCGTTGGGGGCGACGCTCCTGCGCGACGCCTTGGGAGGCAGCTTCTCCTTCCTCCAGGAGCTGGCCCTTGGCCACCACGG
>DATCLE010000296.1:0-1885 GCA_036564075.1 Dehalococcoidia bacterium | reverse complement strand
ACGTCCAGGTGGCGCAGGCGCGGGCACAGCAGGCGGCCAAGCGGCAGGCGCAACTGGACGCCCACGCGCAGGGCCTGGTGGGGCTGCTGGAGGGGAAGACCATCACCATCCAGGCCAACGTGGGCGAGCAGGGCCGCCTCTACGGCTCCGTCACCAACGGCGACATTGCCGAGGAGCTGTCCAAGATCGTGGGTGAGGAGGTGGACCGGCACTGGGTCCTGCTGCCGGAGCCCATCCGGCAGGTGGGCGAGTACGAAGTGCGGGTCCGCTTCACCCGGAACGTGGAGACCACCGTCCCCGTCGTCGTCGCCGGCAAGCCGGAGGAGTAAGCCCGCCCCATGGTGGTGGAGAAGCTCCCACCCCACGACATCGAGGCGGAGGAGGCGGTGGTGGCGGCCCTCATGGCCGACGCCGAGGCCGTCTTCAAAGTGGCCCCCATCCTGCGCCCGGAGGACTTCTTCCGGGAGCGCAACGCGTGGGTGTACGAGGCGTGCCTGGCGCTGTGGGAGCGGAACGAGCCCATCGACCAGATCACGGTGGCGCACGAGCTGGCCCGCCGCGACCGCCTGGAGGCCGTGGGCGGGCTGGCGTTCCTCAGCCGCCTGGTGGCGGAGCTGCCCACGGCGGTGGGGGTGGAGTACCACGCCCAGATCGTCCAGCGGGACGCCGTCTACCGGCGGCTCATCCAGGCGGCGGGCCAGATCACCCAGATGGCCTACGAAGGGCCGCCGGACCTGGACGGCGTGCTGGCCAAGGCGGACCAGCTCCTCATGGCCATCCGCGGCGGCGAGTCCGTCCGGGACTTCGTGCACATCCGCACCCTGCTGGAGCAGTACCTCCAGGGCGCGGACGCGGAGGTCCAGGCCTCCGCGCTGGTGGAGAACGTCCGCACGGGGTTCATGGACCTGGACGAGCTGCTGGGCGGGCTGAAGCGCTCAGACCTGGTGATCCTGGCGGCGCGGCCCTCCATGGGGAAGACCAGCCTGGCGCTCTCCATGGCGCGGAACGCGGCGGTGGGCCAGCGGGCCAAGGTGGCGGTGTTCAGCCTGGAGATGGCCGGGGAGCAGCTGGCCCAGCGGCTGCTGGCCAGCGAGGCGGAGGTGGACTCCACCCGCCTCCGCCTGGGCGAGCACACCGACGCCGAAGAGCGCCGCATCATGCATGCCCTGGGCGTGCTCTCCGAGGCGGACATCTACATCGACGACTCGCCGGTGCTGCGGGTGGCGGAGCTCCGCAGCAAGGCGCGGCGGCTGGCCGCGGAGCGCGGCCTGGACCTCATTGTGGTGGACTACCTCCAGCTCATGCACGGCGGCTACACCACGTCCGGGGACGTGAACCGCGTGCAGGAGATCTCCTTCATCTCCCGCTCCCTCAAGGAGATCGCCCGGGAGCTGAACGTGGTGGTGCTGGCGCTCTCCCAGCTCTCCCGCGCCGTGGAGCAGCGGACGCCCAAGATCCCCATGCTGAGCGACCTGCGGGAGTCCGGCTCCATTGAGCAGGACGCGGACGTGGTGGTCTTCATCTACCGCGAGGCGGCGTACGTGAGCGAGGAGGAGTGGGAGCGGCTCCACCCCACGGACCCCTACCCCCGGGAGCGGGCGGACCTCATTGTGGCCAAGCACCGCAACGGCCCCACGGGGCAGGTGCAGGTACGGTTCCGGAGCAAGTACGCCAAGTTCGCGGACCCGGTGGCGCTGGAGCCATGACGGACGAGCGGCCCTTCCCCGGCTTCCCCTCCAGGGCGCGGGCCACGCCCGTGCCCAACCTGCTCTTCACCAGCCTGCTGCCGCAGATCTCGGACCGGGCGGAGCTCCTGGTCACCCTCTTCGCCTTCTACGCGCTCCAGCGGAAGCGCGGCTTCCCCCGGGCGCTCTCGGCGGCGGAC
>DATCLE010000295.1:0-2037 GCA_036564075.1 Dehalococcoidia bacterium | reverse complement strand
CACCGGGGCGGGCCCGTCTACCTGGTCTCCCCCATCGGGAGCTACGGGACGGCGCTGCTGGCGGCGGGCGGCATTGCCGCCGCCCTCTACGTCCGGGAGCGCACCGGGCGCGGCCAGCGGCTGGAGGTCTCGTGGATCGCCGGGGGGCTGGCGCTCCAGACAGGCGCCGCCGTGCGGGGCGCCGGCGTCCAGCGGGTCTCCTCCGGCGCCATGGCGGCGGACCCCGCCACCAACAACCCCCTGGGACCGGTGCCCGTCTACCGGCTCTTCCAGGCCGCCGACGGCCGCTGACTCTTCATCGCCTGCGGCAACGCCGCCTTCTGGAGCCGCCTGGCGCTGGTCCTGGACCGGCCGGACCTCCTGGCCGACGATCGCTACGCCGCCGCCCCCTGGGGCATCCCGCCGGAGCACCGCCTGGAACTGGCAGACCTGGTGCAGGAGGCCATCGCCACCCGCCCCCGGGACGAATGGCTGCGCATCCTGGAGGAGGCGGACATCCCCTGCGCCCCGGTCCAGACCCGCGCCGACTTCATCGAGGACCCGCAGGTGCGCTACCTGGGCCTGCGGCTGGAACTGGAGGACCCCCAGCTGGGCCCCACGGTGCAGATGGGCGTGCCGGTGGAGTTCCGGGGGACGCCCGGCGGCGTCAAGGGGCCGGCCCCCAGCCTGGGCCGGCACACGGCGGAGGTCCTGGCGGATCCCGCCTGGTCGCGGCCGCCCGCCGTCAAGGCCCGGGGCGGCGGTCCCCCGCATCCGCTGGCGGGCGTCCGCGTGGTGGACCTCACCAGCTACATCGCCGGGTCCCTCTGCCCCATGATGCTGGCCGACTACGGCGCGGACGTGGTGAAGGTGGAGTTCCTGGAGGGAGACGCCTTCCGCTCCTTCGGCTACGGCTTCCTGGGCTGGAACCGGGGCAAGCGGAGCCTGGCCGTCCAGCTCAAGCACCCCAAGGGCCGTGACCTGGTGCACCGCCTGGTGCGGGACGCCGACGTGGTGGTGGAGAACTACCGGCCCGGCGTGGCGCGGCGCCTGGGCCTGGACTATGAGACGCTGCGGGAGATCAACCCCCGCCTCATCTACGCCTCCGTCAACGCCTACGGCGACGGCGGGCCGTACGTGGAGAAGCCCGGCTTCGACCCGCTCATCCAGGCCCGCTCGGGCCTTATGGCGGCCCAGGGCGGACCCGGCAACCCGCCGGTCTACTACACCTGCGCCGTCTGCGACTACGCCGGCGCCCAGGCGCTGGCCTTCGCCGTGGTGGCGGCGCTCTACGCCCGGGAGCGCACGGGACGGGGGCAGCACGTGGCCACCTCCCTCACGGCCATGGCCCTCCTGGCCCAAGCGGGCGACTTCATCTTCTACGAGGGCAGGCCGCCGGAGCCGCCCGGCGGCCCGGACCTCCTGGGCCGCACCGCCACCTACCGCCACTACCGCTGCGCCGACGGCTGGCTCTTCCTGGCGCTGACGGAGCCGGACGGCTGGCGGGGGCTGGCGCAGGCGCTGGGCCGGCCCCACCTGGCCGCGGAATACCCCGGCGCGGAGGCCGTGGCCGCACCGGCTGCCGGGCCCCTGGCGGCGGCGTTGGAGTCGGCGTTCGCGGGGGAGCCGGTGGCGGCGTGGCTGGAGCGGCTGGACCGGGCCGGTGTGCCGGCGGCGCCGGTGCTGAACGTGGCCGCCCTCTTCGACGACCCGCACGTGCGGGCCAACGACCTCCTGGCCGAGCACGAACACCCCCGCTGGGGGCGCGTCCAGCAGACCGGCCTGCTGGTGCAGTTCAGCGAGACGCCCGGCATCCTGCAGCGCCCGGCCCCGCTGCTGGGGCAGCACACCCGGGAGGTGCTGCGGGAGGCGGGCCTGACGGACGGCGAGATCGCGGCGCTGGAGGCCGAAGGCATCGTCGCCTCGGCGCCGCAGTAGCACCACGCGAGAGGGAGGCGCACACGCCCCATGGACTTCGAACTCTCCGAGACGCACAAGCTCATCCGGGACACGGCCCACCGCATCGCCAAGGAGAAGGTGGCGCCGCGCGCGGCGGAA
>DATCLE010000294.1:0-23967 GCA_036564075.1 Dehalococcoidia bacterium | reverse complement strand
ACCATGCCGCTGCCGCGGCCGTTCCTGGTGCTGGCCACCCAGAACCCCATCGAGTACGAGGGGACGTTCCCGCTGCCGGAGGCGCAGCTGGACCGGTTCCTCCTGCGGCTTCGGATGGGCTACCCGGAGGAGGCGGAGGAGGAGGAGATCCTGCGCCGGTTTGAGGTGGAGAGCCCGCTGGAGGTGCTGCCGGAGGTGATCCCGGCGGAGGGGCTGGCAGGGTTGATCGAAGCGGTGAAGCAGGTCCACTGCGAGCCGGTGGTGCGGGGCTACGCGGTGCGGGTGGTCCGCGCCACGCGCGCGCACCCGGCGCTCTCCCTGGGGGCCAGCCCGCGCGCCAGCCTGGCCCTCTTCCGCGCCGCCCGCGCCCTGGCCGCCATCCGCGGCCGCGACTACGTCATCCCCGACGACGTGAAGGAGATGGCGCCCCACGTGCTCTCCCACCGGGTGATCCTGAGCTCCCAGGCGCGGCTGCGCGGCCGCGACGCGGAGGCGCTGGTGCGGGAGCTGGTGGACGCCGTGCCGGTCCCGGTGGAGGGGTGAGGCGTGCCGCTGCGGAGCCTCTGGCTGGGCCTCTCCCTGGTGCTCGTGGTGGCGGGCCTGCTGGCGGGGTACGGCGTGCTGGCAGGCTTCGGGGTGCTGTGCCTGCTCAGCGGCGGCCTGGCCCGCCTGTGGGGTCGCTTTGCCCTGGCGCGGGTCTCCTACCGGCGTGAGCTGGAGCAGGACCGCGCCTTCGTGGGCGATACGGTCCTCCTGACGGCCAGCCTCACCAACCGGAAGCCGCTGCCGCTGCCCTGGGTGGAGGTGGTGGACCACGTCCCGGCGGCGCTGGCGCCGGAGGGCGTCCGGCCCGCCCTGGACGCCACGGGGCTGGTGCAGGTCCGGCGGACCACCGCCCTGGGCTGGTACCAGCGGGCCGCCTGGACGTGCCGCCTGCCGTGCCGCACGCGCGGCTACCACCGCCTGGGGCCCGCGGCGCTGCGCTCCGGCGACCTCTTCGGGCTGTTCGAGCAGCGGCGGCCGGCGCCGGAGCCCGCCCGGCTGGTGGTGTACCCGGAGACGCTGGACCTGGAGCCGCTGGGCTTCGCCAGCCGCCGGGCCTTCGGCGAGCACCGGGGCACGGAGCGCCTCTTTGAAGACCCGCTGCGGGTGAGCGGCGTGCGGGACTACCAGCCGGGGGACCCCATGAAGCGCATCGCCTGGGGGCCCACGGCGCGGACGGGCCGGCTGCTCTCCCGCGTCTACGAGCCGTCCACCACGCCGTCGCTGCTGGTGGTGCTGAACGTGGCTACCATGCCCCACACCTGGGAGGGCTACGACCCAGAGCTGCTGGAGCGGGCGGTGAGCGTGGCGGCCTCCGTGGCGCGGGACGCGGCGGAGGCGCGGTACGCCGTGGGGCTGCTGGCCAACGCCAGCTTCCCGGAGGCGGACCGGCCGCTGCGCATCCCGCCCGGCCGCTCGCCGGACCAGCTCCCACGGGTGCTGGAGGCGCTGGCCGCCGTCTCCCCCTTCGTGCTGATGCCCATGGAGGAGCTGCTGGAGCGGGAGCGGACGTCGCTGCCGTGGGGCGCCACGGTGGTGGCGGTGACGGCGCTGCTGCCGGAGCCGTTGCAGGCGGTGCTGCTGGGGCTGCGGGACGCGGGGCACCCGGTGCACGTCGTCTCCGTGGCGCGGGAGCCGGTCCATGCGGAGGCGTCCCGGCTGCCGGTGGCCAACGTGGGTGCGGCGCTGGAGCGGGCGGCCTTCGGCCCCGGGAGGGCGGCGCGGGCCGCCGCCGGGAACGGGCGGGCGGCGTCCGGCGGGGAGGTGGTGGGCCGTGCGTGAGCGGTGGGCGGAGGCGGCGGCGCTGGCCATGGAGGCGCTGTGGGTCTACGCGGCGGCGGCGCTGCTGGCGGCGGGGGCGTTGGGCGGGGAGGCGCCGTCCGTGGCGGCGGCGCTGGCGGCGGCCTTCGGCGGCTTCGGGCTGGCGCGGCTGCTGCTGCACCTGGAGGCGCCGGCCGGGCTCCTGCGGGCGGCCTGGACGGCGGCCACGGTGGCGGGGCTGGCGGTCCTGGCCGGGCTGGACTATCGGGAGGACCTCCGCCTCTGGGAGCTGGGCCGTGCGGCGGCCCTGGCCGCGCACCCGGGGGAGACGCTGCGGCTCCACCTGGACGCGGCGGTCGGCGTGGCGGCGCTGGGGCTCCTGTGGGTGCGGTCCGGCCTGCGGGCGCGGACGCCGCTCCAGCACGGCGCCGTGGTGCTCTCCTTCAGCCTGGGCTTCGGGGTGGTGCTGGCGGCGCTGGCCCTGGCCCCCGCGTTCGAGCCGGCGCCGCCGGTGGGGCGCGCCGCGCTGCCCTTCTTCGCGCTGGGGCTGCTGGCGCTGGCGCTGACCCAGGGTCGCCGCCTGGACCTGGCCAGCGACGTGCCCTCGCGCCGGGCGTGGACGGCCACCGTGGCCGCCACGCTGGCGGCGTTGCTGGGTGCGGCGCTGCTGGCCACGCTGGCGCCGGCCCTGGACGCCCGGGGCGTGCTGTTGCCGGTGGCGCACGCGGTCCTTTGGCTGCTGGACCTGGCCATCCTGGTGGTGCTCATCCCCGCCATCTGGCTCACCATCCAGATCCTCCGGCTGGTCTTCTGGCTCTTCGGCGGGCCGGAGCGGGAGGTGCGGCCGGAGCCGCCGCAGTCGCCCCTCCGGGATCTCGCGCAGCAGTCTGACGGGGCGCTCTGGCAGGAGGTCCTGGCGCAGGTCTTGCAGGGGGCGGCGGTCCTGGCGGCCGTGGTGCTCCTGGTCTTCCTGGTGGCGTGGGCGTTCCGGCGCTTCTTCCGCCCGGCGGAGCGCGGCGACGGCGTGCCGGAGACGGTGACGGGGGCCGGCTCCCTGGGGGAGGACCTGCGGGCGCTGTGGCGCGGCCTGGCGGCCCGGCTGCGGCCGACGGAGCCCGGGGCGGAGCCGGTGCTGCCGCCGGGCGCCCGGCGGGTGCGGGCCCTGTACCTGGCCATGCTGCGCCGGGCGGCGGAGGAGGGGCTGGAGCGGCCGCCGCCCGCCACGCCGCGGGAGTTCGGGCCGGCGCTGGCCGCCCACTTCGGCTCGTCGGTGCCGGAGGACGTGACGGAGGCGTTCGTGGCGGCGCGGTACGGGGCGCGGGAGCCCGCTGCGGGGGAGGTGGAAGAACTGGAGCGACGCTGGCGCGGCCTCAGGGCCCGGCGGTGACCACCAGGTGCCCGTCGCGCCGGTGGAGGCGGGGGACCGCCGTGGAGCGGTCCGGCTCCGCGCAGAAGGCCACGTCCGCCGCAAAGCCGATGGAGAGCGTGTAGCGCCCGTGGCGGGACGTGCGGAAGCCGTAGAGCGGGCCGGCGTCGTAGGAGCCGTAGAGGCGGCGGGCGGCCACGGCGGCGTCCGTAGCCTCCAGGGTCAGGTCCGGAGCCAGCGACGGCGCCCGGCGGAAGCAGGCCTCCACAATGGCGCCGGCGGTGATGGCGTCCTCCAGGTTGAAGAGGGTGCCCGTCTCGTTCCCGGCGCAGACCACCGCCACGTCCGCCTCCAGGCGGCGGGCCTCCAGGAGCGCGGCGGCCGCGGCGGCGGAGGCGTTGCGCAGGGCCCCCACCAGGACCGCGGCGGCGTCCGCCACGCGCGCCAGCGCGGCCGTGCCGTTGGTGGTGAAGAGCACCGCCCGCCGGCCCGTCAGGTCCAGCCGCTGGAACTCCACGGGCGAGTTGCCGTAGTCGAACCCCTCGGGCGGGAAGCCGCCCACCTCCCCGCAGAGCAGGACGTCCGGCCCCAGTGTCCCACGCAGCCGCCGCGCTTCGTCCAGATCATCGGAGATGATCGCCTCCGCCAGGCCGCGCTCCACCATGGTCACCAGGGAGGTGGAAGCGCGAAGGGCGTCCACCACCACGCAGACGTGGCGGGCGGGATCCTGGAGGAGGCCGGGCAGGAAGGCGACGTCCACGTTCACGATGGCGAGGATAGCACGCCGCCACGCCATGAAACAGGACCGGACGTGTTGCGATTGTACCGGTAGCGTCGCGAACCCGCTTGACCGGGTTCCGGCGCCGCACCTATGATCCCGCACAGGCGGCGAAAGGAGGCCCCGCTTGCGTTCCGTCGTCCCCGCCCCCCGGCGCACCGGCGCCCGGGCGGCAGGCGCACCTCCCCCTACGCCGAAGCACCCCGTAGCCGCGCTCCGGCCGGGCTTCGGTCCCGTCCCGGTGCGCGTCTCTACTCCTCTCCCCCCGATCCCCGGCACCGCAACCGGCCGTGCGGCCCCTGCTCCCGGAGCCCTGCCCGCGGGTGAGGAGGCAGGCTGCCGGGCCGTCGCGTCCCCGGGAGGCCCCGCGTGAGCGGCCGCCGGGTCACGCGACGGGAGGCCCTGGCGCTGGCCGGCAAGGGGGCGCTGGCCGCGGGCGCGCTGGCGCTGGGCCTGGACCTGCGGCCCGTCCGGGCGGGCTGGATCACGGAGGCGCGCGCCGGCCTCGTGCGGGCGGGGACGTGGCACCTGCCGGTCCCGGAACTGGCCAGGGGGACGTTGCACGGGGCAACCCTGGACGTGAACCGGGGCGCCGTGCGGGCCGCGGCGTCCGACGGCGGCCTCTACGTGTCGCCGGTGCTGCGGGCGTCGCATCCCTTCCAGGCGGTGGGGGTCACGTGGGAGGGCAGCGGGCCCGCCCACTTCGACGTGCGGGCCAGCGACGACGGGCGGACGTGGTCCGGCTGGACGCACCTGCACGAAGGCCACCTGGCGCCCCGGGACGGCGGGGTGCGGTCCACGGAGCCGGCGTTCGTGGCGGGGCGGTACCTCCAGGTGCGGGCGGCGTTGCCCGCCGGGACGAACCCCCTGCTGCTGCGGGCGGTGCGCGTCACCTACCTGGACGCCTCCCGCGCGCCCACGCTGGAGGAGGTGCTGGCCCGCCGGGCGGAGCGGGTGGCCGCCTACCACGCCCCCGGCGGCTTCGACATCATTACGCGGCCGGAGTGGGGGGCGGACGAGTCGCTGCGGTTCCCGCCGGAGCACGGCGGCGAGGAGTGGTGGCCGCCGGAGTACCAGCGGGTGGAGAAGGCCATCATCCACCACTCGGTGACCAGCAACACCCAGGACCCGGTGCAGGCCGTGCAGGCCATCTACGCCTTCCACGCCGCTCCCTGGGGGAACGACTGGGGGGACATTGGCTACAACTACCTGGTGGACCGGTTCGGCAACGTCTACGAGGGCCGGTTCGGCGGAGGGCACGTGGTGGCGGGCCACGCGCGGCAATTCAACTACGGCAGCGTGGGCGTCTGCGCCATCGGCAACTTCCACGCGCCCGCCGGGGGAGGCTGGCCGTCCCAGGGGATCCTGGACGGGCTGGTGCGGATTGTGGCGCGGCGGCTGCGGGGCTACGGGGTGGACCCCATGGGCTCCAGCCCCTTCCACAACCACCCGAACCTCCCCAACATCTCCGGCCACCGGGACGTGGCGCCCTACACGGTGGACGGTGGCACCTCCTGCCCCGGCGACCAGCTCTACGCCTACCTGCCCAGCATCCGGCTCTGGGTGCGGGATACGCCGGCACCGGCCTACGCCCAGCGGTTCGTGGACGTGCCCATGGGGGACCGGATGACGGCGGGCGCCCAGAAGGCGGTGCCCGTGCGGGTGCAGAACGTTGGCACCAACACCTGGACGCCCGGCGGGGCGAACCCGTACCAGCTGCGGACGGAGTGGTACAACATCTTCGACGGCCGCGGCGGCGAGACGGGCCCGCGGGCCTCCGTGCCCGGGAACGTGGCGCCGGGGCAGGAGACCACCATCCTCATGCCGCTGCGGGCGCCGGGCGGGCCGGGTCTGTACGGGCTGCGGTGGGACATGATACATAGTGGGGTGGCGCTGTTCTCGCCCAACGCCACGGGCACGCCCAGCGAGGGGGACGTGACCTACGACCAGCGGGTGACGGTGGTGCCGTTCCAGCGAACGCCCGCCAGCCTCCTCATCACGGCGGGGCGCGACGCGGGGCCCGCCGGCCGGGAGGTCCAGATGGAGATCTGGGGGGACTGGAACGCCGTGACCAGCAAGCCGTGGCTGAGCGTCACCCCGGCCGCGGGCTCGGACGGCGGCTGGCGGGCGGTGACCGTGACGGTGGATCCGAACGCGGCGCCCCTGGGCACGCACAATGAGACGGTGACCATCCTGAGCGGCGGCGTCACGCTGGGGACGGTGCAGGTGAAGGCCGTCGTCGCCGAGACCCTCTTCCGCAGCACCGCAGGCGGCGTGAGCCGGTAGCAAGCGTGGCAGAGACGGACGCACCCATCGGGCTGTTCGACTCCGGGGTCGGCGGGCTGGCCATCCTGGCGGCGGTCCGCAGGCTCCTGCCCCACGAGGACCTCATCTACCTGGCGGACAGCGCCCACTTCCCCTACGGCCCCAAGCCGGATGACGAGGTGATCCGGCTGGCGGAGGCCAACACCCGCTTCCTCCTGGACCGCGGCTGCAAGCTGGTGGTGGTGGCCTGTAACACCGCCTCCGGCTCCGCGCTGCCGCACCTGCGGGCCACATTCCCCGTGCCCTTCGTGGGGGTGGAGCCGGGGGTGAAGCCGGCCACGGCGGCCACGCGCTCCGGGCACGTGGCGGTGCTGGCCACGGAGGGCACCGTCAGTGGGCGCAACTTCGCGCGGCTGGTGAGCCAGTTCGCGGACGGGGTGACGGTGCACGCGGTGCCGGCGCCGGGGCTGGCGGCGGCGGTGGAGCGGGGCGAGGTGACGGGCCGCCGGGTGACCGGGCTGCTGGAGCGGTACCTGACGCCGCTACGGGAGTCGCCGGTGGACGTGCTGGTGCTGGGCTGCACCCACTACGCCTTCCTCCAGCAGGCCGTGGCGGAGGCGGCGGGGCCCGGCGTCACGGTCATCGACACGGCGGAGCCGGTGGCCCGGCAGGTGCGGCGGGTGCTGGAGGAGCGCGGCCTGCTGCGTGACCCGGGGCCGCCCGGCCGTGTAGAATACCATACGAGCGGGGACGCGGCGGCGCTGCGCCGCGTCATGGCCCGCCTGCGGGAGAGCGGCATACACCTGCCGGACGCGTAGCAGATCCCACGCCGGAACACCGGACCCAAGGAGGCCGCGTGAGCTTCTTCCAGCGGCTGGCCGCCGCCAGCGGCCGCAACCGGAGCTACCTGTGCATCGGCCTGGACCCTGACCCCGCACGCCTCCCCGTCCCCGATGTCCTGACGTTCAACCGCGCCGTCATTGAGGCCACGGCGGACTTGGCCTGCTGCTACAAGCCCAACGCCGCCTTCTTTGAGGCGCTGGGGCCGCAGGGCTGGGAGGTGCTGGTGCGGACGGTGGAGGCGGTGCCGGACGGGATCCCGGTGGTGCTGGACGCCAAGCGGGGCGACATCGGCAGCACGGCGGCGGCGTACGCGCGGGCGGCCTTCGACGTGCTGGGTGCCGACGCGGTGACGGCCAGCCCGTACCTGGGGGAGGACGCCCTGGCGCCGTTCCTGGAGTGGGAGGACCGGGGGGTGTACGTGCTCTGCCGGACCTCCAACCCCGGCGCGCGGGACGTGCAGGACCTGCGGGCGGTACGGGAGGACGGCACCACCGTCCCGCTCTACCTGGCCGTGGCGGAGCGGGCGCGGGGGTGGAACCGCGCGGGCAACGTGGGCCTGGTGGTGGGCGCCACGTACCCGGAGGAGATGCGCGCCGTCCGCGCGGCGTGCCCGGAGCTGCCGTTCCTGGTGCCCGGCGTAGGCGCCCAGGGCGGCGACCTGGCGGCCGCGGTGGGGGCGGCCCTGGACGCGGAGGGCGGCGGCTTCGTCATCGCCGTCTCACGGCAGGTGCTGTACGCGGGGAGCGGCCGGGAGTTCGCGGCGGCGGCGCGGGCGGCGGCGCGGGAGCTGCGGGACGCCATCAACCGCCACCGGGAGGCGGCGCTGGCCGCCCGGCGGCCCTGACGCCGCCCGCGCCGCCGGGAGGGAGGAGCCGTGCTGGACCTGCAGGAGGGCGATGTCCTCCGGCTGCGCAAGCCGCACCCCTGCGGGGGCTACGAGTGGCGCGTGGTGCGGCTGGGCGCGGACATCGGCCTGCGGTGCCTGCGGTGCAACCGCCGCGTCCTCATCGATAGGGCCACGCTGGCCAAGCGGGTGAAGCAGGTGGTGGCGCGGGGGAGCGGGCCGGACGCGGAGGGCGCCTGATGGCGGGGCAGCCGCTCCGGCCGGGCGCGCCGGCGGCGCCGCAGGACTCCGTGCTGCGGAACACCAAGTTCCTGCGCCTCTGGCTGGCGCAGGCGGTGTCCCAGACGGGGCAGAACGGGCTCTTCTTCGTCCTCCTGGTGGTGGTGACGGAGGAGACGCGGTCCGCCGTCAGCGGCAGCGTGCTGGTGCTCACCTTCGTGCTGCCGTCGGTGCTGCTGAGCCTGGTGGCGGGCGTGCTGGTGGACCGCTGGCACAAGCGCACCGTCCTCATTGTCACCAACCTGCTGCGGGGCGGCGTCTGCCTGCTCTTCATCCCCCTCCACACCACGGTGGGCGTGGTCTTTGCCCTGAACCTCCTCTTCTCCTCCATCAGCCAGTTCTTCGGCCCGGCGGAGGCGGCCACCATCCCGGCGCTGGTGGAGCGACGGCACCTCATCTCCGCCAACGGACTCTTCAACCTCACCCTCACGGGCTCCCAGTTCACGGGGATCGTGCTGCTGGCGCCGCTGCTGCTGAAGCTGGGCGGCCCCAACCTCTTCTTCGCCGTGGCGTTCTGCTCCTACAGCGCGGCGGCGCTGCTGGCGGCCTCCCTGCCGCGGGGCATTGAGCCGCCCCTGGCGCGCGAGCGCGTGCGGGGCCTGGCGCTGGCCCGGGGCGTGGCGCGGGAGTTCGCGGAGGGGCTGCGGGTCATCCGCGCCGACAGGCTGAGCCTGCTGGCCCTGGTGGACCTGACCATGGGCAGCTTCCTCACCATGCTCTTCGCGCTGCTGGTGCCGCGGTTCATGCAGGAGATCCTGCGCACCGGCGCGGACAACGCCGTCTTCGTCTTCGCGCCCACGGGCGTGGGGGCCCTGGTGGGGCTGCGGCTGCTGCCGTGGTTCGGGGCGCGGCTGCGCAAGCCCCACATTGTGGCCGCGGGGCTGGGGGGCATCACCCTCTCGCTCCTGTTGCTGGGCTCCGTGGAGCCCATTGCCCGGCTGCTGGAGGGGACGGGCCCCGGCGGCGTCTTCAGCCGGGAGCAGCCCTTCGGCCTCTCCGTGCTGACGGCGGTGACCATGGTCTTCGCCTTCCCCATGGGGGTCTCCTACGCGTTGGTGAACGCCCCGGCGCAGACCATCATCCACGAGCGGGCGCCGCGGCAGATGCGGGCACGCTTCTTCGGCACGCAGATCGCCCTGGCCAACCTGACGTCGCTGGGCCCGCTGCTGCTGCTGGGCGCGGTGACGGACCTGTTGGGCGTGGCGGCGGTGCTGTACCTGCTGGCGCCGGTGGTGGCCGCGGTGGCGGCGCTGGGGCTGGTCCTGGCCCGGGGCGGCGAGAGCCCTCCGGCGGAGCCGGAAGGGGGTCCGGGCGCGTGGGCACGGAATAGGGGCGAGGCGGCGCCGCCGGAACGCCCCGCAGTGGCGGAGAGCGGCCGGGACGGCGCTTCGAGCGGACGTTAGGGCTCACCAGGGTGAACGATTTCGTTGACACGCCGGAGGAGCGCTCCGTACAATAGTGCTAGCCGCTGGGAGCGCAGGGGAGGTGTTTCCGCGTGATCGAGATGACCATCGAGAGCATCCGGGTCAGCCTGATGAACTACCAGCGGGTAGTCATCCTCAAGGAGAAGGCGGCCGAGCGCTACCTGCCCATCTGGATCGGTCCGGCGGAGGCGGACGCCATCGCGGTGCGGCTGCAGGAGGTGGCGGTGGTGCGGCCGATGACGCACGACCTCCTGCGCTCCGTCATCGAGGCGCTGGGCGGCCAGGTGAGCTACATTGTGGTGAACGACCTGGCCAACGACACCTTCTACGCGCGCATTGTGCTGGAGGCCAACGGCCAGACGCTGGAGATCGACTCCCGGCCCAGCGACGCCATTGCGCTGGCGGTGCGGGCCAAGGTGCCCATCTACGCGGAGGAGGCCGTCCTGGAGAAGGCGGGCGTGCTGCTGGAGGAGCCGGCGCAGGGCGAAGCCGAGTCCACGGAGGAGTACCCCAAGGTCAAGGAGGAGGAGCTGGAGCGCATGTCGGCGTTCCGGGAGTTCATTGAGAGCCTTGACCTGGACGACTTTGACCGGCGGAAGTCCCAGTCCTGAGAGGGGCGTTCCCGGAGGGCCCCGGCGGTGGGGCCCTCTCTCTGTGCCCGCCGCCCGGGCCACCGGGCGGGCTGGGGGAAGGGGTTGATCGGGGTGGGACTATGTGATATGCTTCGCAAAGTCCTGGCAGGCTACTCCCATTGAGGTATGCCAAGATGGGGTGGCTGGTGCCTGCGGTCAGGTTGCTGGGCATCGGGTGGTACTTCGCCACCGCGCTGATCCTGGGCATCCTGGCGGGACTGTGGCTTGACGGGACATTTGAGACGAAACCCCTGTTCACCCTGCTCGGGACGTTCCTCGGGTTAGCCGCTGCCTTGTACGGCGGCTATCGTATGCTCAGCCAGGTGCTGGTGAGGCGGTCCGGGGGCGGATAGGAGGCATCGCTTGCGGAACCTTCGCGTCTGGCTCGTCGCGGTTGCGCTCCTGGCGGTCATCCTTGCAGGCTTCCTCTTCCTCCGGGGCCCCACGCCGGTCATCCACCTGGCGGCGGAGCCCATTTTCGAAGTCGGCCCCGTGGCCGTCACCAACTCCATGATCACCTCCTGGATCGTCACGGCCCTCATCATCCTGGGGGCATGGGTGGCGGGCCGGGGCGCGGCGCTGGTGCCGCGGGGCTTCACCAACCTGGTGGAGGCCGGGCTAGAGCTGTTCCTCAACCTGGTGGAGCAGGTGGCGGGCCGGGAGAACGGCCGGCGCTTCTTCCCCGTGGTGGCCACCATCTTCATCTACGTCCTGCTCAACAACTGGTTCGGCCTGCTGCCGGGTGTGAACACCATCGGCAAGGTGCATGAGGAGCACCACGGCGCGGTGTTCGAGACCACCAGCGTGGCGGGCGTGGACGTGGCGTACATCCCGCCGAACCCGGACGAGGTGGAGGAGGCGGAGGGCGCCGCGGCGGAGGGCCACGGCGAAGAGGCGGCCCACGAGGAGGAGGGGCGGACCATCGGTGAGGTGGTGCCGTTCCTGCGGCCCACCAACACGGACATCAACGCGCCGCTGGCCCTGGCGGTGGCGGCGGTGCTCTTCGTACAGTACTGGGGCGTGAGCGCCCTGGGCGTCCTGGGGTACGGCAGCAAGTTCTTCAACTTCGGGAACCTGCTGCGCGGCCGGGTGGTGGACGGCATCATCGATGTCTTCGTGGGGTTCCTGGAGCTGGTGTCGGAGCTGGCGCGGATGGTGAGCTTCACCTTCCGGCTCTTCGGCAACATGTTCGCGGGCGAGGTGCTCCTGCTGGTCATGGGGTTCCTGGCGCCGCTGGTGGTGGTGGACATCTTCTACGGGCTGGAGCTCTTCGTGGGGTTCATCCAGGCCTTCATCTTCGCCATGCTCACGCTGGTGTTCGGCGTGATGGCGGTGGCGCACCACGGAGGCGGGCACCACGAGGAGGAGCACGGGCACGGAGCGGAGGAACACGCCTAGGCCTGGGGCCGGGGCGCTGGACCGTAGGAGCAACGGTGCCGGGCACCGAGATTCTGAGGGAAGCATAGGGAGGAGCCATGAGTCCAGAAGTCGCACAGTTCTTCGCGGCGGCGGCGGCCATCGCCATCGGCGGCATCGGGCCGTCCCTCGCCATCGGCTGGCTGGTGTCGCGGGCCATGGAGGCGCTGGGGCGGAACCCGGAGGCGCTGCCGGCCATCCAGACCAACATGATCCTGGGCGTGGCGTTCGCCGAGGCCATTGCCATCTACGCGCTGGTGGTGGCGCTGATCATCGCGTTCGTGCTGTAGGACCGGGCAGGGTTCGCCCTGCCCGGCCGCCTTCTCCCGCCGTCTGGCGGCGGGCGGGCGGCCGGTGGTCCTAGATCAGCGCCGGAAGGAAGGGAGTGGCCAGGTGGAAGCACTGGGGATCAACCTGCCGGGGTTCCTGACCCAGCTCATCAACTTCGCCCTCCTCCTGATCCTGCTGCGGGTCCTGCTGTACCGGCCGCTGCTCCGCGTGCTGGACGAGCGGCGCCGCCGCATTGAGGAGGGCATGCGGTCCGCGGAGCAGATGCGGGAGCAGGCCGCCGCGGGTGAGCGGGAGGTGCAGGCCCGGCTGGAGGAGGCCCGCCGGGAGGGGCAGGCCCTGGTGGCCCAGGCCCAGCAGGTGGCCAACCGCATCCAGGACGAGGCGCGCCAGGCGGCCCAGAAGGAGGCGGAGGCCATGCTGGCCCGGGCGCGCAACGAGATCCAGCTGGAACGGGACGCCGCCATTGCGGAGCTGCGGCGGGAGTTCGCGGACCTGACCATCCGTGCGGCGGAGCGGGTCATCGGCCAGTCGCTGGACGGACAGGCGCACCGGCGCCTCATCGACGAGGTGCTGGCGGAGTCCAGCTTCGCGGAGCGGAGGTAGGCGCCGCCCACCCCGCGGGGGCGGGCCGGCGGACGGACGGGCATGAGACGAGACGTAACGGCAGCCAAGCGGTACGCTCAGGCGGTCTTCGACCTGGCGCTGGAGCAGGAGACGCTGGACGAGTGGCTGGCGGACCTGGAGCGCCTGGCGGCCCTGGCGCGGGAGCCGGAGGCCGTGCGGATCCTGGAGAGCAACCGCGTGCCGGAGGCGGAGAAGGACGGGCTGCTGGCGGCTACGCTCTCCGGCGTGGGGCCGCTGGCCATGAACCTGGCCCGGCTCCTGGTGCGGAAGGGCCGGTTCGGCCTGGCGGACGCGGTGGCGGAGGAGTACCGCCGCCTGCTGGAGGAGCACCGCGGCATCCTGCGGGCCAGAGCCGTGACGGCGGTGGAGCTCACGGAGCCGGAGCGGGCGGCGGTGGCGGCGCGCCTGGAGGAGCTCACCGGGAAGCGGGTCCTGCTGGAGACGGCGGTGGACCCGTCCATCCTGGGCGGGCTGGTGGTGCGCATCGGCGACCGCCTCATTGACGGCAGCACGCGGACGAAGCTGCTGGAGCTGAAGGAGCGGCTGGCGGGCGCCGCCGGCTGAGGGTACGCCGGCGGGCGCATCTGGTAGGATACGGTGGAACGAGGGCGGACGGCCTGCGGGCCGCCGCCGCCGGCCGCGGGAGGCCGGAGGGCCGGGTTCCGGCGGGGGCTGTCCCGGCCGCGGCGTTGCGGACACCCCGTCCGGCGGATCAACGGTTGAGGGTTGAAGCCATGGCAGTACGGCCAGAAGAGATCGCATCCATCCTGAAGCAGCAGATCGAGCAGTTCGGCGCGCGGGTGGAGGCCGTGGAGGTGGGCACCGTCATCGAGGCCGCTGACGGCATCGCCCGGATCCACGGGCTGCGCGGCGCGCTGGCCAGCGAGCTGCTGGAGTTCCCCGGCGGCGTGATGGGGCTGGCCATGAACCTGGAGGAGGAGAACGTCGGCGCCATCCTCCTGGGGGACTACGAGAACATCAAGGAGGGCGACGAGGTCCGCACCACGGGCCGCGTGGTCTCCGTGCCGGTAGGCGAGGCTCTCATCGGGCGGGTGGTGGACCCGCTGGGGAACCCGCTGGACGGGAAGGGGCCCATCTCCACGGACAAGCTGCGGCCGGTGGAGCGGGTGGCGCCCAACGTGGTGACCCGGCAGTCCGTGGACACCCCGGTGCAGACGGGCATCAAGGCCATTGACGGGATGATCCCCATCGGCCGGGGGCAGCGGGAGCTGATCATCGGCGACCGGGCCACAGGCAAGACGGCCATTGCCCTGGACACCATCATCAACCAGAAGGGCGGGGACCTCATCTGCATCTACGTGGCCATTGGCCAGAAGGCGTCCAAGGTGGCGCAGGTGGTGGCCACGCTGGAGCAGCACGGGGCCATGGAGCACACCATTGTGGTGGCGGCCAACGCCGCGGACCCGGCGGCGCTCCAGTACCTGGCGCCGTACGCCGGCTGCGCCATGGGCGAGGAGTTCATGGAGCAGGGCAAGGACGCCCTCATTGTCTACGATGACCTGTCCAAGCACGCCTGGGCGTACCGGCAGGTCTCCCTGCTGCTCCGCCGCCCGCCGGGCCGCGAGGCGTACCCCGGTGACGTGTTCTACCTGCACAGCCGGCTGCTGGAGCGGGCGGCCAAGCTGGCGCCGGAGTACGGCGGCGGCTCGCTCACGGCGCTGCCCATCATCGAGACGCAGGCGGGCGACGTCTCCGCCTACATCCCCACCAACGTCATCTCCATCACGGACGGCCAGATCTACCTGGAGACGGACCTGTTCAACGCGGGCATCCGGCCCGCCATCAACGCGGGCCTCTCCGTCTCGCGCGTGGGGAGTTCGGCGCAGACCAAGGCCATGAAGGCGGTGGCCGGCGGCCTCCGGCTGGAGCTGACCCAGTACTATGACGTGCAGGCCTTCGCCCAGTTCGGGACCAGCGACCTGGACGCGGCGACGCGGCGGCAGTTGGAGCGCGGGCAGCGCATTGTGGAGGTCCTGAAGCAGCCGCAGTACCGGCCGCTCTCCCTGGCCCAGGAGGTGACCATCATCTACGCGGTGATGAACGGCCACCTGGATGACGTGCCGGTGGAGAAGGTCCGCTCCTTTGAGGAGGCGTTCCACGGCTACATGGAGAGCAACCAGCGGGACCTGCTGGACGCCATCCAGAGCCAGCGGGCGCTGACGGAGGACCTGGAGGGACGGCTGGTCCAGGCCATCAAGGATTTCAAGACCACGGTCCCGTACTAGCAGGGCCCTCCGGTTGCGGAGGGACCGGGGCAGGACGGCGCCCATGGCGGCCACGGGACAGGACGCGCTCCTGGAGCACATCCGGGAACACTGGGAGAACACGCCGTACTGGCGGCTGCTGGGCATCACGCTGGAGGAGGCGCGGCCGGGGTACGCCCTGCTGCGGCTGCCGGTCCGGCAGGAGGTGCAGAACGCCGGCGGCGGCTCCGTCCACGGCGGGGCCCTGGCCTCCCTGGTGGACGTGGCGGTGACGGCCCTCCTCTGGACGGTGTACGACGTGGGCAGCGAGATCAGCGGCCACACCACAGCGGAGCTGAACGTCAGCTACCTGGCCCCCGGGCGCGGCGGCGCCATGCACGCGGAGGCGCGGCTGGTCCGCAAGGGCGGGACGCTGATGACGGGCGACGTGGACGTGAAGGACGACCAGGGGGAGCTGGTGGCCAAGGGCCGCGCCACCTACCGGGTGTTCCGGCGGCGGGAGACGCCCCCCAAGGCGGTGAGATAGGCACAGATGGCGAGCATCCGAGAGATCCGGCGGCGTATCCGGTCCGTGCAGAACACGGCCAAGATCACCAACGCCCTGCAGCTGGTGGCGGCGTCCAAGATGCACCGGTCGCAGCAGCGGGCCACGGCCGCCCGGCCCTACGCGGAGAAGATGCGGGAGGTGCTGGGCCACGTGGCGTCGCTGGTGGCGGCCGCCGGCGGCGAGGAGGAGCGGCCGGTCCACCCGTTGCTGCAACGGCGGGAGGTGCGCACAGCGGGCATTGTGCTCATCACGCCGGACCGCGGGCTCTGCGGCGGCCTGAACGCCAACCTGAACCGTCGGGCCGGGGAGCTGCTGCTGGAGCTGCGGGAGCAGGGCGAGGTGAGCCTGGTGACGGTGGGGAAGAAGGGCCGGGACTTCTTCCGGCGCACCCGCCGCGCCATTGTGGCGGAGTTCACGGACCTGGGCGACTACCCCTCCGCGCTGGATACCCTCCCCATCGCCCGGGTGGTGATGGACGACTACGTGAACGGTGTGTTCGACGTGGTGTACCTGGTGTACGCCCAGTTCGTGAACACGGTGACGCAGCGGCCGGTGGTGCACCGGCTCCTGCCGGTGGAACCGCCGACGGCGGATGAGTCCCATCCGCTGCGGGAGGTGGAGTACATCTACGAGCCGTCGCCGGAGGCGGTGCTGGCGGAGCTGCTGCCCCGGTACGTGGAGATGCAGCTCTACGCGGCGGTGCTGGAGAGCAAGGCCAGCGAGCAGTCCGCCCGCATGGTGGCCATGCGGAACGCCACGGAGAACGCCAAGGAGATGATCGAGGCGCTGACGCTCACGTACAACAAGGCGCGCCAGGAGCAGATCACCAAGGAGCTCCTGGACATTGTGGGCGGCGTGGCGGCGCTGGAGGGCGCCGGGACCTAAGGAGCGGGCCTTGGGCCGGTTCCGGGCTGTGATCTTTGACATGGACGGGGTGCTGGTGGACAGCGAGCCCCTGCACCTGGAAGCGCTGAACGAGGTCCTGGCGGCGGAGGGCCACCGGCTGACGGAGGCGGAGTACCTGGCGTACGTTGGGGTGGCCGATGAGTGGGCGGACCTGATCCGCCGCAAGGGCCTGCGGCACGCCCCGGAGCACTACCGGGAGCGGTACCACCAGGCGGTCCTGCGGGCGCTCCGGCGGCCGCTCCGGCCGCAGCCCGGCGTGGCGGCGCTGCTGGACGGGGTCCGAGCCCGCGGGCTGAAGGTGGGGCTGGCCTCCTCCTCCCGTCGGGAGTGGGTGGCCGCCACGCTGGCGGCCCTGGGCTTTGCGGACCGGTTCGATGCGGTGGTGAGCGGGGAGATGGTATCCCGCGGGAAGCCCGCCCCGGACATCTTCCTCCTGGCGGCGGAGCGTCTGGGTGTGCCGCCGGAGCGGTGCCTGGTGGTGGAGGACGCGCCCGCGGGCGTGGCGGCCGCCAAGGCCGCCGGGATGACGGTGGTCGCGGTCCGGACGCCCTACACGGCCGGTGCCCGCCTGGACGCGGCGGACCTGGTGCTGGAGTCGCTGGCGGGCGTGGGCCTGGAGCAGATGGAGGCGGCCCTGGCGGCCCCCTCCCCGGGGCGGGAGGGCGGCGCGGGCCACCGGGGGACGTAAGCAGAAGTTCCGGAGAGACAGCATGGCAGAGGGACGGGTCGTTCAAGTCATCGGCACGGTGGTGGACGTGGAGTTCCCGCCGGAGGAGCTGCCGGCGCTGTTCAACGCCGTGGAGATCCAGATGCCCAACGGCACCACGCTGGTGGCGGAGGTGGAGGCCCACCTGGGCAACAACTGGGTGCGCTGCCTGGCCATGGACACCACCGACGGGCTGGCCCGCGGCGCCGTGGCACGGGACACCGGCCGGCCCATCGCGGTGCCGGTGGGCCCCGCCACGCTGGGGCGGCTGTTCAACGTGCTGGGCGAGCCGCTGGACAGCCTGGGCGCCGTCCAGGCGGAGCAGACGTGGCCCATCCACCGGGAGCCGCCGCCGCTGGAGGAGCAGGAGACCTCCGCCCAGGTGCTGGAGACGGGCATCAAGGTCTTTGACCTCATCGTCCCGTTCGCCCGGGGCGGCAAGGTGGGCGCCTACGGCGGCGCCGGCGTGGGCAAGACGGTCATCATCCAGGAGCTCATCCGCAACATCGCCACGCAGCACGGCGGCTTCTCCGTGTTCACCGGCGTGGGGGAGCGCTCCCGCGAGGGCAACGACCTCTGGCACGAGATGAAGGCCAGCGGCGTGCTGGACAAGACGGTGCTGGTCTTCGGCCAGATGAACGAGCCGCCGGGCGTGCGGCTGCGGGTGGCGCTCACCGGCCTCACCATGTCCGAGTACTTCCGGGACGAGGAAGGCCGGGACGTGCTCCTGTTCATCGACAACATCTACCGCTACACGCTGGCGGGCATGGAGGTCTCCGCGCTCCTGGGCCGGATGCCCTCCGCCGTGGGGTACCAGCCCACCCTGGCCACGGAGATGGGCGACCTGGAGGAGCGGATCACCTCCACCAAGCGGGGATCCATCACCTCCTTCCAGGCCATCTACGTGCCGGCGGACGACTACACGGACCCCGGCGTGGCCACCACCTTCGGGCACCTGGACGCGGTGGTGGCGCTGGAGCGGTCGCTGGCGGCGCAGGGGCTCTACCCGGCGGTGGACCCGCTGGCCTCCTTCAGCCGCATCCTGGACCCCAACGTGGTGGGCCAGGAGCACTACGATACGGCCCGCGGCGTGCAGGCGGTGCTCCAGCGGTACAAGGACCTCCAGGACATCATCGCCATCCTGGGCATCGACGAGCTCTCGGAGGACGACAAGCTGACGGTGGCCCGGGCGCGGAAGATCCAGCGGTTCCTGACGCAGCCGTTCTTCGTGGGGGAGCAGTTCACGGGCCGGCCCGGCCGGTACGTCTCCGTGCGGGACACGGTGCGCGGCTTCAAGGAGATCCTGGAGGGCAAGCACGACGACCTGCCGGAGCAGGCCTTCTACATGGTGGGCACCATTGAGGAGGCCCGGGAGAACGCGGAGCGGATGGAGCGGGAGGCGGCCCGGGCGTAGGCCCGGCCGCGACCGCCCGCCGGGCGCGGGCTGAGGTGGGACGGAGATGCCGCTGAAGCTGGACATTGTGACCCCGGAGCGGGTGGTGTTCTCCGCCGAGGGGATCGAACGGATGGTGGTGCCGGGGATCGAAGGCGAACTGGGCATCCGGCCGCTGCACGCGCCCCTCATGACCATGCTCCAGCCCGGGGAGATGCGCATCTACCGCGGGAACGAGGAGGTGGTCCTGGCGGTGACCGGCGGCTTCATGGAGGTCCGGGACAACGCCGTGATCATCCTGGCGGACGCCGCAGAGCGGGCGGAGGAGATCGACGTGGCGCGGGCGGAGGCAGCGCGCCAGCGGGCCCAGGAGCTGCTGGCCCGGCGCCCGGCGGACGTGGACCTGGCGGCCGCGGAGGCCGCGCTGCGGCGGGCGCTGGCCCGGCTCCGCGTGGCGGAGCAGCGGCGCCGGCGCGGCGGCGGACGGCCGCGGGTGGAGTAGCCCGGGCGCCCTACCCGGACGGCCACGGACGTAGTACCATGGGGCCCGTGGAGAGGGATCGCCGCCTTGCGCGCTGAACGACTGGTCGTCTCCGGTGGAGCCACCCTCCGCGGCGCCGTGCAGGTCAGTGGCGCCAAGAACGCCGCCTTGCCCGCCATGGCGGCGTCGCTGCTTTCCGCGGAGCCGTGCGTCCTGGAGAACGTCCCGGACATAGTAGACGTGGGGCTCATGGCCCGCATCCTGGAGACGCTGGGGACCCGGGTGGAGCGCCTGGGCCCCACCACCCTGCGGCTCCAGACGGAGGAGGTCACCTCCACCGCCGCCCCCAATGACCTGGTGGTGAACCAGCGGGCCAGCTTCCTGGTTACCGGCGCCCTGCTGGGCCGCTGCGGCCGGGCGGCCTGCGCGCCGCCGGGCGGCGACGTCATCGGCCAGCGGCCCATTGACCTGCACCTCTCCGGCTTCCGCTCCCTGGGCGCCGAGGTGGAGCGCCGCGGGGCGCGGATCTCCGTCCAGGCGCCCGGGGGGCTGCGTGGGAGCCGCATCCTCCTGGACTACCCCAGCGTGCTGGGCACGCAGAACCTCATGCTGGCCGCCGTGCTGGCGGAGGGCACCACCACCATCATCAACGCCGCCTCGGAGCCGGAGATCGTCTGCCTGGCGGAGATGCTGCGCCGCATGGGCGCGAAGATCGAGGGCGCGGGCACGCAGGTCATCCGCATCCAGGGGGTGGAGCGGCTGTCCGGCACCACCCAGACCATCATCCCGGACCGCATCGAGGCCGGGACCTTCGCCATCGCCGCCGCCATCACGGGCGGGGACGTGGAGATCTGCGGGGCGGAGCCGCGGCACATGGAGGCGCTCATCTGCAAGCTGCAGGAGGTGGGCGCGCAGGTGGAGGAGCGGGAAGGGGCGGTGCGCGTCCGCCGCACCGGGCCCATGCGGGCGGTGAGCGTGCAGGCGGTGCCGTACCCCGGCCTGGCCACGGACCTCCAGGCGCCCATGGCGGCGCTGCTGACGCAGGCCACGGGGGTCTCCTTCGTGCATGAGCGGGTGTTCGATAACCGGCTCCTCTACGTGGGGGAGCTCCGCAAGCTGGGCGCGGAGGTGGTGAGCGCCGGGACCACGGCGGTGATCAGCGGCCCCACGCCGCTGGTGGGTGCCACGGTGCGGGCGCTGGACATCCGCTCCGGCGCGGCGCTGGTGCTGGCAGCCCTGGTGGCCCAGGGGACCACGGAGATCTACGAGGTGGACCACCTGGCCCGCGGCTACGAGGAGATGGACGTGAAGCTGCGGGCGCTGGGGGCATCGGTGTACCGGGAGCAGGCCTCCTAGCCCGCCGCCCGGCACACGCGGCGGCACGGCCCGGCGTCTACGCACCCGGAGGGGCGCCGGGCCCTCTTGTGCGGCCGGAGGCGGCACCTGGCGCCCCCGGCAGGGGGCCGGTAGAATGGTGGCGCGCTGGGGCGCGCGCGTTGCAGGCCGTCGTGGGGGGAGCAGACTGCCCGTCTATGTTCATCAGCAAGAAGATCGGGGTTGACCTAGGGACGGCCAACGTCCTGGTGTACGTGAAGGGCCGCGGCATCGTCATCAATGAGCCGGCGGTGGTGGCGTTGAACGTCCGGGACAACCAGGTGGTGGCCGTGGGGAACGAGGCGCGCTCCATGATGGGGCGGGCGCCGGGCAGCATCTCCGTGGTCCGTCCCATGCGGGAGGGCGTCATCGCCGACTACCTGGTGACGGAGGCCATGCTGCGGTACTTCATCAGCAAGGTGGTGGGCCGCTGGAACTTCATCAAGCCGGAGGTGGTGGTCTGCGTGCCGGCGGGCGTCACCAGCGTGGAGCAGCGGGCGGTGCGGGACGCGGCGGAGCAGGCGGGCGCCCGGAAGCCGGCCTTCCTGCTGCCGGAGCCGCTGGCGGCGGCGCTGGGGGCCAAGATCCCGGTGGGCTCCCCGCGGGGGAACATGGTGGTGGACATCGGCGGCGGGCGCACGGAGGCGGCGGTCATCTCCATGTGGGGCATTGTGGTGGCAGAGTCCTCCCGGGTGGCGGGGGACCGCATCGACGACGCCATTGCGGCGTACATCCGGCGGCGGCACAACCTGATCATCGGCGATAGGACGGCGGAGGAGGTGAAGATCGCCGTGGGCAGCGCGCTGCCCATGGAGAAGGAGCTGGCGTGCACCGTGCGGGGGCGCGACCAGATCTCCGGCCTGCCCAAGACGGTGACCATCACCTCCAACGAGATCGTGCAGGCCATCCAGGACCCGTTGCTCACCATTGTCAACACGGTCCGCTCCGTGCTGGAGCGGACGCCGCCGGAGCTGGCGTCGGATGTCATTGACCGGGGGATCGTGCTGACGGGCGGCGGGGCGCTCCTGCGCCACCTGGACGATTTGCTGGCCCAGGAGACGGGCGTGCCCACCCACGTGGCGGAGAACCCGCTGCTGTGCGTGGCGTACGGCGCCGGGCTGGCGCTGGAGCACATGGACGTGATCCGGCAGAGCCTGCCCTCGGAGGAGGACTCCCTGGTCTCCAGCTTCCCCTGAGCGGGCGCAAACGGTGGACGGCAAGAGCGGGAGCCTGGTCGCTCCCGCTTGTTCGTTCCGCCGCCGCTACTTGGCGCTCACCTGCTGTTGTTTCAGGTAGAAGGTCATGCTCTGGAGGGAGAGGACGGGGTCAATGTGGCGGATGTGGACGTCTGGGGGCACGTGGGCGGTGGTGGGGGCGTAGTTCAAAATGGCCTTGACGCCGCCGTTGACCAGCGTATCGATGACGTCCTGGGCGAACTGGGCGGGGACGGCGACGATGCCGATGTCCACGTGGGAGGAGAGGAGGGCCGCCCTGAGGTCCGCCACGTCCTTGACGGTGATGGCGCCGATGCGCTTGCCAACCACCCGCGGGTCGGAATCGAAGGCGTCCACGATGCGGAAGCCCTGGGGCTCGAAGCCGGCGTAGCTGAGGATGGCGCGGCCCAACCGCCCCACGCCCACCAGGACCATGCTCCAGTGGCGGTCCAGCCCCAGGATCTGGCGGAGCTCCTCGTTCAGGCGCCGGACGTTGTACCCGCGCCCCTGCTTGCCGAAGCGGCCGAAGTAGCTGAGGTCTTTCCGGATCTGGGCGGGGGTGACCCCTAGCTGGGCGCCCAGTTCCTGGGAGCTGACCACCTCCCGTCCCTGCGCGTGGAGCATCGCCAGTGCCCGGGCGTAGACGGGCAGGCGGTCAATGACGACTTCCGGGATCTCGATCGGCATGAGCCCCTCCTGCAGCGTCCCCGAAGGCTTCCTCGTCTCAGGGGCCGGTCCGCACACCCCAACGGGGCCCGGGGTGGGGAGGGTCTCCAGACGAGGCCGGTACCGGTATTCTGACGTGTTGCGCCACTACGGGAAAGATACGAGATCGTGCGTGAGGGCACAATCTTAGCACCGGCGGTAGGCACCGTCAACGGGAGGGCGCCGCTGTGCCACCGTGGCCGGGCCAGGGTCAGCGGCCCCGCCCGCCGGCGGTGCGGGCCAGCTGGACGGCGCCCAGCAGGCCGGCGTCCTCCCCCAGCTCTGAGATGGCCAGCCGGTCCGCCAGGGCGTGGCCGGTGAAGCCCGCCACGCCCTCCAGCGCCTTGCGGACCGGGGTGAGGAAGGCGGCGCCCGCGCCGGCGGCCACGCCGCCGCCCAGGACCATGCGGTCCGGGTCCAGTGTCCGGGCCAGGAAGATGAGGGCGTAGGCCAGGTGCTCCGCCGCGCGGGCCATGACCTCCCGTGCCAGGGGGTCGCCGGCCGCCGCCGCCCGCGCCACGTCGGAGGCGGTGATGGCCACGGGGTCCGTGCCGGGCGGCCGGAGGCTGGAGTCACGCCCGTGGGCGATGGCGTCGCGGGCGGCGGCGGCGATGGCCGGGCCGGAGGCCAGCGCCTCCAGGCAGCCGTGGAGGCCGCAGGCGCAACGGGGGCCGTCCGGCAGCACCACCGCGTGGCCGATCTCCCCCGCCGCGCCGCCGGCGCCGCGGTGGATCCGCCCGTCCACGACGATGCCCGCGCCGATGCCGGTGCCCACGGAGACGTAGACCAGGACGGCGGCCTCCCGCCCCGCGCCGAAGCTCCACTCCCCCAGGGCCGCCAGGTTCGCGTCGTTGTCACAGAGGGCCGGGACGGCGTAGCGCCGGCGGAGCCGGTCCGCCAGCCGCACCTCCCGCCAGCGGAGGTTGACGGCCCGCCGCACGGTGCCGCGCCGGTGGTCCACCTCCCCGGGGACGGCGACGCCGATGCCCGCCAGGTCTCCCGCGCCCAGGCCCGCCTCCGCCAGCAGGCGGTCCACGGCGCCGAAGATGGACTCCAGCGTGGCCGCCTCCGAGGAGAGGTCCGTCTCCACCCGCACGCGGGCCAGGGCCACGCCCGTCTCCCCGCCCAGGGCGGCCGCTACCTTGCTGCCCCCCACGTCCAGCCCCACCACCCAGCGGCTCACGGCGCCACCTCCGCCAGCGCCGCCGACCGGTAGGCGACCCGGCCGCCCACGACGGTCAGGTGGACGGTGAGCTCCGCGTCCAGCACCACCAGGTCCGCAATCCGGCCCGGTGCCAGGCTCCCTACCTCTCCCTCCAGCCCCAGGGCGGCGGCCGGGTTGCGGGTGGCCATGGCCACCGCCGTGTGGAGCGGCACCCCGGCGAAGCGGGCGGCGTTCGCTACCATGCGGTGCATGGGCGTCGTGCTGCCCGCCAGGGTGCCGTCCGGGAGGAGGGCCGCGCCGCCCGCCACGGTCACGGCCCGGCCGCCCCGGCCGTAGCGACCGTCCGGCAGGCCGGCGGGAGGCACGTTGTCGGTGACCAGGATGACGCCCTCCGGCCCCTTGGCGCGCACCAGCAGCGCCACCGCCGCCGGGTGGACGTGGCGCCCGTCGGCGATGACCTCGGCGCGGACGCCGTCGCGGACCAGGACGGCGCCGGCGGCGCCGGGGTCGCGGGCGGTGAGGCCGCGCATAGCGTTGAAGGTGTGGGTGGCGTAGGTGACGCCAGCGTCGAAGGCGGCCGCGGCCTCTTCGTACGTGGCGTCGGTGTGGCCGGCGGCGGCCACCACGTCGCGGGCCGCCAGCGCCCGGACCAGGTCCAGGGCGCCCGGCAGCTCCGGCGCCAGCGT
>DATCLE010000293.1:0-1562 GCA_036564075.1 Dehalococcoidia bacterium | reverse complement strand
CCTGCTGGAGCACGCCATGTCCCCCAAGATCGAGGCGCGGATGGTGGAGGTGCTGGGTCGGCCCGGCACCTGCCCGCATGGCAACCCCATCCCCGGCATGGGCTACGAGCTGCCCAAGGACCTGGTGACCCTGGACTCCATCGAGGATGGGGAGGCGGTCATCGAGGTGGTGACGGAGGAGGCGGAACTGGACCTGCGGCTCCTCCACTTCCTGGACGTGAACGGCGTGCGGCCGGGCGTCCACGTCCGCGTGCTGGAGCACGCCCCCTTCAACCAGACCACCACCCTCCAGGTGGGCGAGCGCACCGTGACCCTGGGGCTGGCCGCCGCCCACAAGATCCTGGCCCGCCGGGCCGTCGCCTCCCGCAACGGCACCTCCTAGCAGCCGCCGCGCCGGCAGGGCTCCCCTCCTGCCGGCGCGCCTCCGTCCGGGAGCGCTCCCGGCGCGGGGCGGCGCCTAGGGAGCCGACCACGGACCCTGGAGGGCACAGGCGGCTGAAAGCCGGAAGAATCCAGGAAATCTCCAAGATTTCTGCTACCAAACGCCCCTCAGGGGTGGTAAACTATCCCACCAGCAGGCCGCGCGGCTCTACCACGGCCCCACGCGCCTGTCTCCCCGCCCGTACCCCGCATCCGTCCCCCCGCCGTGTCGAACCTTCACAGGATGCCGGTCCACATCCAGGTGATCCAGGGGGCCCCACCATGCAGGGAGAACGCTCCGGTCCGTCCCCGTCCCTGCCTATCAAGGTCGTGGTGGATTCCAACGTCATCGTCGCCGCGTACTTCAACCCCGGCAGCGCCGCGGCCGATGTCTGGCAGCGCGCCCGCAACGGCGACCTGGTCCTCCTCTGGAGCGCCGCCACCCGCGACGAGGTGCTCTCCGTGCTGGAGGACGTGAAGGTGGACCCCGCCTTCCGGTCGGAGGTGCGCGAGGCGTTCCGGCCGGAGCACCGCGTGGTGCCGCAACGGCTGGCGGTGATCGAGGAGGACCCGCCGGACAACGACCTGCTGGCCTGCGCCGTGTACGGCGGCGCCCACGCCGTCATCACCAGCGACCGTCACCTGCTGGACCTGCGGGCGTACCACCAGGTCCGCCTGGTCACGGCCGGGGACTTCCTGAACCTCTACCGGCCGGTCCACGCGGCCCAGGGCTCGTCGGAGGGGTGAGGTCGGCCGCCGGCGGCCCGGCACCACCCCCGGCCCCCCTGAGCCGGCCGGGCCGCTTGCCCCCACCGGCGCCACGCCCCATACTGGGGGCAGCGCACCGGAGGGAGTGGTGGCGGCCGCCGTCCTCTTCGCCTTCTTCGCCCTGGGGCTCCTGCTGCTGGTGACCGGCTACCGGACGGAGCGGCCGCTCGTCCTGGCGCTGGGCTGGCTGCTCTCCGCCGCCTCCCTGGTCCTCTCACTGCTGCCGCTCTAGATGTAGTTCCCATGGACCTTGTTGACAACGGCGATGGGGGGACGCCCCCCGAGGGCCGTGTGGGGTCTGCGGTGATTATAGAATGCAAGCCAACCCGGCAGGGCGGCCAGCCGCTCGGCGTTGGTCCGGTAGAGCCGGGCAT
>DATCLE010000292.1:0-11085 GCA_036564075.1 Dehalococcoidia bacterium | reverse complement strand
ATGGCGTTGCTATCGCCCAGGATGGGGTACTCCAGGGCGTCCACGTAGGGGAGCTGGTTGCCGAACTCGTCCCGCTCGAAGTAGTCCGGGTTCTTGCGGAACCGCCAGGCGACGCCGCGCTCGTAGCTCTCCAGGATGAAGGGGCCGGAGCCCACCAGCGTCTGGTTGGCCAGGTCCGGGTTGCCCGCGATCTCCCGCGGCACCACCCAGAAGTCCTGGAACGAGGCCAGCCGCTCAATGAACAGGGCGAAGGGCTCCTTCAGCTTGAAGGTCACCTGTCGGCCGTCCGGGGTGGCCTCCACCGTGTCCACCATGCTGAAGTTGTCCCGGTTGGTGGCGCGCTGGCGGAAGATGGTGAAGCTATCGACGATGTCCTGGGCCGTGAGCGGCCGGCCGTTGAGCGGCGGGACGTTGTGCCACTTCACCCCGTCCTTCAGGGTGAGGACGTAGGTGGTGGGGTCCGGCTGCTCCCACTCCGCCACCAGCTCGGGCTCCGGGGTGTACCACTGGTCGGTGGGCAGCTCTCCCCGCTGGGTCTTGAAGCGGAAGAGCCGGTTGTAGACGTAGGAGCCCAGGGCGTGGGTGGTGAAGCTGGCGGCGCGGTAGACGTCCAGCCCCGTCACGTCGATGCTGGACGCGCGGAGGACGCCGCCCGGCTTGGGCGTGCCGCCGTCCTCGCCGCCGCCGCCCGTCCCGCCGCTGCTGCCGCCGCAGCCCACCAGGGCCGCAGCCGCCAGCCCGGCGCCGCCGTAGGCAGCCCCGCGGAGGACGCCGCGCCGGGACGTCTGCCGATGGAGCATCCGGCTCCAGTACCTTCCCCCTCCACTCATGTCGGTACCAATGCCTCCTTCCAACTCTGCCTGCCCGCCCGGGGCTCCGGGTCGGGCCGGTGTGGTGCCGTCCATGGGCCCGCCCCGCGGGCCAAGCGGCCGCTAGACAGAGGGACGCCGCAGCCCACCGTCCGAGCGCGTGGTTCCACCCGGCACGGGGGACGGAAGGTCCGGTCCGGCCGTGGAACGGGTGTCCGGGCACAGGGGAGTGGGGCTGAATCAGGGGCCCGGTCGCGTGCTGCCGTCGTGCCTCGTGCCTCTCGCGGCCCGCGCGCCGGTCCGGCGCGGCTCCCCCGCAGGCCAGGGACAACGGCGGGGGACGGCAGTCGTCGCGAACGCTATGGAACCTAGGCTCGGAGCTGTTCGGGGGCGCAACCCCCTACTGACAGGTAAGTCTTGCATATTGCGACGTTAGGCACAAGTGAGCCGGCAGGTGTTTCTCGGGAAGCTGCGCGGGGGCCCCGGCCGGCGCGGTGGCCAGCAGCCCCGGCGCGCCGTATGATAGCAGGGCCGTGCCCCGCGCCTCCGGCGCCGGCGCGCGGCGGCAGCACGGGAGACCGGTGGGAGGAGTGCATGGCTCGTATTGCGTTCATCGGCGGGACGGGACCGGAGGGGATGGGGCTGGCGCTCCGCTTCGCGGCGGCGGGCGACGAGGTGATCATCGGCTCGCGCAGCCGGGAGCGGGGCGAAGCGGCGGCGGCGGAGCTCCGGGGGCTGCTGCCGGAGGCCCGGGTCAGCGGCGCCGACAACGCCGCGGCGGCGGAGCAGGGCGAGATCGTGGTGGTGGCGGTGCCGTACGAGGGGCAGCGGGCCACCCTGGAGGCGCTGCGGCCGCAGATCGGCGGCAAGATCGTGGTGGACGTGGTGGTGCCGCTGGTCTTCGAGAAAGGGAAGCCGCCGCGGACGGCCGCAGTGCCGGAGGGCTCGGCGGCGGAGGAGGCCCAGGCCGTGCTGCCCCTAGCCCGCGTGGTGGGCGCGTTCCACAACCTGAGCGCCACCGTCCTGAAGGACCTCTCGCAACCGGTGGACGCGGACGTGCTGGTCTGCGGCGACGACGCGGAGGCGAAGGCGTACACCATGGAGCTGGCGGGGAAGCTGGCAGGGGCCCGCGGCGTGGACGCGGGGCCGCTGGCCAACGCGCGGTACGTGGAGGACATCACGGCGCTGCTGCTCTACATCAACCGCCGGTACAAGGCCCACTCGGGCATCCGGATCGTGGGGGTGTGACATGGCGGAGCCTGCGGCGGAACGGCCCCCAAGGGTGGAGATCCTGGGCGTGACCGGGTTGCCGGAGGTCCGGGAGGGCGATGACCTGGCGGCGCTCATTGTGGAGGCGGCGGCACGCCAGGGCACGCCGCTCCAGGACGGCGACGTGCTGGTGGTGACGCAGAAGGTGGTGTCCAAGGCGGAGGGCCGCCTGGTGGACCTGCGGACGGTGACCCCTTCGGCGGAGGCGCTGGACCTGGCGGCCCGCCTGGAGCGGGACCCCCGGCTGGTGGAGGTGATCCTGCGGGAGAGCGTGCGGGTGGTGCGCGCGGTGCCGGGAGTGCTGATCACGGAGACCCGGCACGGCTTCGTCTGCGCCAGCGCGGCGGTGGATGCCTCCAACGTGCCCGGGGAGGAGGTGGTCTGCCTGTTGCCGGAGGACCCGGACGCCTCCGCGGACCGCATCCGGGAGGGCGTCCGGCGGCTGGCGGGTGTGGATCTGGCCGTCCTGATCTCGGACACCTTCGGCCGGCCGTGGCGCGAAGGGCAGACCAACGTGGCGGTGGGCGTCTCCGGCCTGCTGCCGCTGGCGGACTACACGGGCCAGCACGACCCCTTCGGCTACGAACTGAAGGTGACGAAGCTGGCCGTAGCCGATGAGCTGGCCTCCGCCTCCGAGCTGGTGATGGGGAAGACGACGGGCGTGCCGGTGGCCGTCATCCGCGGCTACCGCTACCCGGCGGGCGAGGGCCGGTACCGGCACTTGCTGCGGGACCCGGAGCGGGATCTGTTCCGGTAGCCCGATGTCGGGCTAGGCGGCCGGGAGGTCCGCCGGCGCGCGGGCGGGCGGTGCCTGGGCGGTGGGGCGCCGCGTGGCCAGCAGCCAGAGGAGGCCCAGCAGCACGGCGGCCGCCGCCGGGCCGTACTCCACCAGCCGCGTGCCCGGGCCGAAGAGGGAGGCTCCCAGCGCATGGCCACCCGCGGAGAGGACGGCGGCGACCGTCACCCGGACGGCGTTGCCGCGCAGCCCGGACGCCGCGGGCCGGCCCACGGCTGCCACGGCCCACCACACCAGCAGGTACCAGAGCAGCGCGGCGATGTCCACGCCCTGGAGGGCGTCCGCCAGGGCGCGGGTTTGGTCCGTCCAGTAGGTCCACGGTTCGGCGCGGGCGGCCCGGACCTGGTCCAGCAACCAGCCGGCCGATGGCGCCTGCACCGCCAGGGACCCGGGGTCGAAGCGGCCGCGCTCCAGGATCCCCATGGTGGCCAGGCTTCCGGTGGGTTGCCCGGAGAACTCCACGAAGAGGACGGCCAGGGGCAGGACGGATGCGGTCCACGCCGGCGTGAGGAGGGAGCGGGCCAGCAGGGCCAGGAGGACCGGCACCACGAAGGGCGGCACCGCCGGTAGCCAGGCCGCCGCCGCCAGCAGGGCCGTGGTGAAGGCGTAGCGGCGCACGGTGCCCAGGCTGGCCAGCGCCACGGCGGCGACCAGGACCGCCAGCGCCGGGACGGGCCAGAGCGCGCCGGCCGCCCCCAACGTCAGTGCTACGACGGTCGCGGCCCGGGCGATCCAGGCCACGGCCCGGCGGTCCCCTTCCGCCAGCCACGGCTGGCGCGCGGCGCCGCAGGCCACGCCCAGCGCGACGGCGGCGGCCAGCAGCGCCGGCCCCGCGCCCGCCGGGCCGCCGCGCCAGGCGGCGTAGGCGGGCAGCTCCCCCAGCCAGGCCCGCACCACGAGGTAGGTCAGCCCGGCGCCGGCCAGGGAGGCCGTCACCAGCGACCAGTCGACGGCGGCCAGGGCCCGCCCGGCGGCGTGCCAGCGGCGTCGCAGCACCACCCGGCCGGCGCCGCCGCCGGCGTGCTCACCGGGCGGTTCCGCCAGGAGGATGACGGCCACGGCCGCCAGGAGGCCCAGCCCGGTCAGGATGCCCGCTACCCCCAGGGGGCGGGCTGCCGGCACCTCCAGCAGGGCCAGTCCCGCCGCGGCGGCCAGGGTGCCCGCGGCCAGGGCGGGCCAGGGCGAGGCCGGCGGCGGGAGACGGGGCACTTCCGCCCGGGCGGGCAGCGGCTCCGGCGGTGCGGGCGGGACCGCCGGGCGGACGGGCACCGTTGGCGCCTCGGCGTCGCGGGGGTTGGGGGTGCCCAGGCGGGCGATGGCGGCGGCCAGGGCTCCCGCGTCCGGGTGGCGGGCCGCAGGGTCGCGGGCCAGGGCGGTCAGGATCAGGGCCTCCACCTGCGGCGGCAGGTCCGGCCGGAAGCGGCTGGGCGGCACCGGGTCCTGGTGCAGCCGGGCGGCCGCCACGGCCTCGGCGTCGGCGCCCTCGAAGGGGAGGCGGCCGGTCAGCGCCTCGTAGAGCACCAGGGCCAGGGCGTAGCAGTCGGAGGCGGGGCCGGTCCGGCCCTCCCGAAGCTGCTCCGGGGCCAGGTACGTGGGGGTGCCGAAGAAGGTGCCCCCGCCCTCCGGCGGGCCGCCCGCGGGGGAGGCGCCGAAGTCGCTCAGGAAGGCGCGGTCGCCCCGGAGGAAGACGTTGGAGGGCTTCACGTCGCCGTGGACCACGCCGGCGCGGTGGGCGGCGTCCAGGGCCTCGGCGATCTGCCGTGCCATGGCGAGCGCCGCCTCCAGGGGCAGCGGGCCGCGCTCCCGGAGGGCGGCCGCCAGCGTGGTGCCGAAGTACGGCATGACGATGGCGTCGGCGCCGTCCTCACCGCCCACCAGGTCGTAGACCGGGACCACGGCGGGGGAGTCCACCTGCGCGGCGATCTCCGCCTCGCGGGCCAGGCGGCGGGCGGCCTCGTCGGTGGCGGCCACCTTCACGGCCACCACGCGGTTCAGCCGTTCGTCGCGGGCGCGGTAGACCACCGCCATCCCGCCGCGGCCCGCCTCCTCCAGGATGCGGTACCGCCGCGCGATGAGGTGGCCCGGCGCGAAGGGAGCCTGCCCGTTCGGCGGGGCGCCCCTGGGATCAGCCACGGGTCCTCCTGCGGGGGGAGAGATCAGCCGTCTCCCGCGATCATCCCCCATTGGGCCGGGGATGACAAGCGAACCCGGCGCCGCGGGGCTCAGCCGCCGTGGATGATCACCTCGCCCTTGGTGCCGTCCACGGTGATCTCCTGACCCGTCTTGATCACCTTGGTGCCCACCTTCACGTTCACCACGGCGGGCAGCCCGTACTCCCGCGCCACCGTGGAGCCGTGGGAGAGCGGCCCGCCCAGGTCCACCACCACCGCCGCGGCGGAGAGGAAGAGGGGCGTCCACGCCGCGTCCGTCACCGGCGCCACCAGCACCTCCCCCTCCTCGATGTGGGCATCCCGCCGCACGTCCGTGATGACGCGGGCGCGGGCCGTCACCCGTCCGGGGCTGACGGGGATGCCGGTGAGCACGCGCTGGCCGGCGGCCTCGGGTGCTTCGGACGCGGCGTCCTGGAGGCGGGCCGGCGGCCGTCCTTCGAACCACTCCGGGATCTCGATCCGCTCAAAGGCCTCCAGCTCCGCCCTGCGGGCCTGCACCCGCTCCCGCACGTCGTAGCCCAGGTCGCGGCCGGAGCCCAGGGTGTAGACCTCATCCAGCCAGAGGAAGTGGACGTCCTCCGGCGCGGCCAGGATCCCGTCCGCCGCCAGCCGCCGGCCGATCTCCCGCGTGATCTTGCGGCACTGGTTCAGCAGGCGCACCCATTGGGACTTGGTCAGCTCCCGGGCGGCGCTGAACTCCCGTGCGCCCTTGAGGAAGCTGCGGAAGAGGGGCTTCTGCCAGGGCTTGAGCCGGGAGAGCGCCCAGCGCTCCGTCTCCTGACGTCGCTGGGCCTGGCGTTCCTGGACCCGCCGGGGGTCGTGCTCGTCGTCTTCGTCCAGGTAGTTCCGGATCATGGCCAGCACAAAGGAGGGGTTCTCCTCCCAGGAGGGCGTGGCCAGGTCCACCTCCCGCATGCCCCGGTAGCCGTACTCCTCTAGGAAGGCGTCCAGCGCCCGGCGGAACTCCCGGACGTCCTTGGCCTGGAAGGCCGCCAGCGCCTCCGCGATCCGGTCCGCCGGCTGCTCCCGGAAGACGGCGCTGAGGGCCTGGGAGTCCCGGACCATGCGGGAGAGCCGCCAGATCTCGAAGCTGGGCTTAGCGCTCTCCACCTCCGCCAGGCCGGTGCAGAGGTTGGGGACCGTGGAGCCGTCGGCCTCGGGGAGCCAGCGGCGGACGGCGCTCTCCAACTGGGCCATGCCGGTGCTGGCCAGGGCGCTGCTCATGAGGTGGAGCTCCGCCGCCCGCCGCTGGAGCTGGATGTTCTCCCGCAGCTTGCCCAGCAGCTCCGCCGGGGAGAGCCGGGAGAGGTCCGCGGCGCGCTCCCGGGCCAGGTACTCCCGGACGGTCTCTTCGTTGCGGCGCACCCGTCCCGCGTGGGCGCGCTGGGCGCGGAGGCCGCGGGGCAGGCTGGAGAGGCGCAGCCAGCGCTGGCGCAGCGAGTACCGTCGGCGCGGCGCGTCCGGGTCCCGGGCCTGGCCCAGGTACTGCTCATCCACCTGCTCCGCGGAGGTGCCGAAGAGCAGGTCCGCCCCCGCGCGGATGAGGGAGAGGTTGAGGTGGGAGCGGCCGTAGAAGAAGCCCAGGTAGCGGAGGTGTCGCTGGCGGTCCAGCTTGATGCCCCGGAGCGCGCCCAGTTGCTCCGCCATCCATACGAAGCCGTGGTCGATGACCTGCCCGCTGACGTCCATGGAGAGGGGCGGGACCACGCCGGGGATCACCTCGCCGGCGTTGGCGGAGGTGTAGACGGGGAACTCCTCGTAGACAGGCGTGTCCAGCTCCGGGACCCACGTGGCCAGGTCTACGATCTTATCGCCTACCTGGATGCGCTCACCGCTCATGGCGGCGCTGCCCTCCTTTCGACAGCCGGCGCCGGGCCGGCTGGCCGTCCGTACCGGAACCGGGGTCCTGGCGGGGTCGCTCTGTGGCGCCCAGTCTAGGCGGCGGGCCGCGGGCAGGTCAACGGGGCGGCGCCGCGGCTGGCGCACCGCGGCCCTGGGACCCGCTGGTCACCCCCTTGCGGTATGCCGCGGGGCGACGCGGCACGCTAGGCTGGGACCGTCGCCGCGCGGGCGCCAGTCGGAGGAAAGGAGGTGGCGGCCCCACGGCCGCCGGGCGGGATGATCGGCGTATCACGGAGGCTGCTGAAGGAACTGGCCGCCACGGAGCCGGGGGACGCGCCGTACCTCAGCGTCTACCTGGACTGGCGGGTGGACCTCTCCAGTCCCGGCCGGGTGGAGACCTCCGTCACGGACCTGGCGGGGCGGGAGATGGGACGGCGGCAGAGCGCCGTCTGGTTCAAGGACCGGCTGGGTGAGCTGGCCCAGGAGTACGATACGGCGGAGGCGGGCCGCCGGAGCTTTGAGGCGGACGTGGAGCGGATCCAGGCATACCTAAACCGCCCTCCGGACCCGGCGGCCAAGGGTCTGGTCTTCTTCGCCTGCTGGGCGCGGGACGTCTTCGCGCCGCTGGAGCTGCCGGTGCCGGTCCCCAACGGCTTCTACGTGGACGACCGGCCGCACATCTACCACCTGGCGCGGCTGCCGGAGGAGTGGGGTCGCTACGCCCTGGTGATGGCGGAGTCAGACCTGGTGAAGGTCTTCAGCATCACCCTCGGCCGCGTCATGGACCGGGAGACTCGGGAGGAGGACCCCGCCGAGGTCCGCCGGCACGACCAGGGCGGCTGGTCCCAGGCCCGCTACCAGCGGCACATCGATAACACCGTCATGCACTTCGCCAAGGGAGCGGCTGAGCTGATCCAGCAGGTGGTGGACCGCGACCGCCTGGACGAGATCATCCTGGCGGCCGACGAGCCGGTCCGGAGCGAGCTCCTGCGGCAGATGCCGGAGCAGCTCCGCGCCCGGGTGTTCCGGGAGGAGCCCATCCTCATGGACACGCCGGACGCGGAGGCGGTGGAGGAGGTGCTGCCCATCATCCAGGAGCGGCAGCGGGAGAAGGCGCACCGTCACGTGGAGGAGCTGGCAGACCGGCTGGGCATGGGCGGCGCGGCGGCCGCCGGCGTGGAGGCGGTGGCGCTGGCGCTGAACGAGGGCCGCGTGGGCCGCCTGATCCTGGACGACGCGGAGAACGGCCGGCGGGGCTGGGAGTGTGCCGCCTGCGGCGCCATGGGAGGGTCGGACGTGGAGCAGTGCCCGTACTGCGGCGGCGCCGTGCGGCGCGTGGACCTGTGGGAGGAGATGGTGCGACGGGCGGTGCGGACGGACGCGGAGCTCACCGTGCTGCACGACGGCGGCGCGCTGGCGCGGTGGGAGGGCGTGGGGGCGCTGCTGCGGTTCTGAGGGGAAGACGGTGGGACGTGGCGAGGCCGGGGGCGGTGACCCCCGGCCTCCTGGTGCCGTGCGGGGCGGCGCTCACCGGACGCCTGCCAGGCGCCGGGCCCGGCGCCGTTCGGCGCGCTGGCGGGCCTGCCGGAGCAGCAGCAGCCGCTCCTGGCCGGTCACCACGTTGCCGCACTGGAGGCAGGTAATCTCCGCGGACGCGTCCCGCGTCTCCGCGTAGAGGTCGCCACCGCACTTGGGACAGCTCTTCAACCAGAACACGTGCCATCACCTCCCGCGGCCCCGGCGTGGGGGAGGGCCGCCGCGTGTGCCTTCGAGGCCGGGATTCGGGGCCGAGGCGACCCGCTCCGGGCCCGCAGCGCCCCCTCCGGCTGCGGCCCCCGGAGCCGATGGCCCGGCCCGTCCCTGGAGCCAGTCGGCACGGGGCGGCGGTGGCGTCCCGTGCAGGACGGAGACGTACACCTCTCCGTCCGTGTAGAGCTCCTGGTTCAAGGTGTCCCGGAGCATGCGCTGGACCTCCGCCGCTACCTGGCGCCACCCGGCCACGCCCGCCACCTCCGCGGTGCAGCGCACCAGGTATCCCTTGGGATGGCGGCGGAGCGTCACCCGCGCGCCGATGACCCGGGGGTGGCGGCGGGCGGCCGCCGCCAGCGCCTTGGCGGCGGCCCGTCGGCTGATCCGGACGGCGCCCCGGGGGGTGACGGTGCCGGACGGTGGGCGCCAGCGCAGGAGCCGGCGGAGGACCAGGGCGGGCAACCCCGCCGGACTCCTCACGATGCCTCCTCCGCCGGCTCGCCGGCGTCCGCCCGGAAGGCCAAGTCCGCGATCTCCACGTCCACGGCCTTCACCGCCTTGCCCGTCAGCGACTCCACGTTCCGGATCACGGACTTGCGGACGGCGTCCGCCACCGCCGGCAGGCTCCGGCCGTACTCCACCACAATGCGCACGCCGATGGTCACCTCGTTCCCCTGCATGGACACGGAGACGTCGCTGCCCTGGACCTCCTCCGGCTTCGACGGGCTGACCAGCCGGTCCAGGAACGAGCGCGTGGCCGAAGCGGGCAGGATCCGCCGTACCCCCTCCGTCTCCCGCACCGCAATGGCGGCCACGGTAGCCACGATCCCGGCGCCGATGACGGTCTTCCCCCGGTCCTGGATGAGGGGCTCCGGGGCAGGGCCCGCCGGCGTCTCCGCGGCGGGTGCGGGGACCTCCTGCGGGCCCCCGCGGCTGGTCCGGCCGTCCTCTTGTCGACGGGTCATGCTGCGCTCCTATGGAGCAACGTGCGCGGCCGGCCAGCGTTGCGGAGCGCCGGTCTCCGGCCGCTGTCCGTCATCCTACGGGCCCGCGCGGCGGCCGGACTATACTGCGAGGGGAGTACGGACGGTCCCGGCGGGCGGGACGGGCGGTCCGCGGCGGAGGGCCCGCGGCTGCGCGGGACCGGGCCCCTGGCCGGGCTTCTGCCTGAGGAGTAGAATGGCGCTGATGCCCCGCCGCAGCGGAGGACGCCGGGCGGTTTACGGGATTCTAACCTGCGTGCGATCTTTTTTCGATAGCTTCTCCGTGCTTTGCCATGCCGTTTGCAACACCGCCCTTGCTAGACTGAGCCGTCGTGCACCCCGCCGTCGCCTGTGCGTGGCCACGGTGATGATCCAGGTGTGAGAGGGCCGGAGCGCCCCGCGTCCTTCGGCGCCTGACCGCAGCCTTGCGAAGATGGGGGGTGCAGCAATGTCTGCGGAGCGCGTCCGTATCCTGGCTGGAGGCGGCTGGGTGGTCCGGTTGGTTCGCTCAGTCCTCCAGCCCCACAACTTCGATGTCGCCACCACGGGCTCGTCCCACGAGCTCCTGTCCCTCCTCCACCGCCTCAACCCTGAGCTGGTCTTCCTGGACTCCTCCGTGGGCGAGGCCAACGGGCTGGACCTCCTGCGGGAGATCCGCGCGTGGTCCCACGTGCCGGTGGTGATCTTCGTCCCGGCAGGAGAGGACGAGCACGTGGTCCGCGCCCTCTGCGAAGGCGCAGACCACTGCCTCCACAAGCCCCTGAACCCCAACGAACTGCTGGCCACCGCCTGGGCGCTCCTGCGGCGCGTGGAGTGGGAGCGCTTCGGCGACAGCCGGTGGCAGACCATCCAGAGCGACGGCGTCTACATCGACTTCGAGTCCATGCGGGCGCTGGTGGACGGGCAGGAGGTCCACCTCACCCGCACGGAGTGGAACCTGCTGAAGGTGCTGGTGGGCAAGGCGGGGCGCGTGGTCTCCCACCAGGAACTCCTGACGCGGGTGTGGGGCAGCGAGTACCGGGACGACATCCAGTACCTCCGGGAGTGGATGTCCCGCCTGCGGCGCAAGCTCCGCCGGAGCGGTGATCCCGGCCTCATCCGCACCATCCACGGCATGGGCTACATCATCGATAAAGCTGCGGCGGAGCTGGAAGCCGTGCCCAGCATGGCCACCTGAGGGGTCCCTCCTGCCGTGCCGGACCGCGGCGTTCACGGGTGAGCGTCCCGGCGTCTTGGCGTATACTGAAGAGGCCGCCGGCGCTGGCGTGGCCCGCAGCCCGGCGGCGCCCAGGGCGGCCGCGGGCCGGCCGGTCACGAGCGAGGAGGGAGATGTCCGGACGCGAAGACCGCGCCGAGGACACGCCGGTGGCACGCACCCGGCACGGTGAGCTGACGCTGGACCAGATTGGGGCCATGCAGCCCGGCCTCCAGCGGCTGATGCTGGAGATCAGCGAGCGGTACTGGAT
>DATCLE010000291.1:0-2105 GCA_036564075.1 Dehalococcoidia bacterium | reverse complement strand
CACGAAGACCGTGGGCGTCATGGGCGACTACCGCACCTACGGCTACGCCGTGGCGGTCCGGGCGGTGACGGCGGAGGACGCCATGACGGCAGACTGGGCGCGCCTGCCGTACGACCTGCTGGCGCGCATCTCCAACCGCATCGTCAATGAGGTGCCGGGCGTGAACCGCGTGGTGTACGACGTGACCAGCAAGCCGCCCGGCACCATCGAGTGGGAGTAGCCCGGCCCGGCGGGCACGTCCCGCGCCGGGGCACCGCCACGGCCGCACCGCGGACCCGTTCCCGGCACACAGGGCAGGCGGCGGCCGGAACCGGGCCGGGCGGCCGCCTCCGTTCAGCAGCACCGGCCGCCGCCTGCCCTGTGATAGACTGACACCGGCTCTCGCGCCGGCATCCGGTCACCGGCCCGGATGAAGGATGCCAGGTACCATGAACGTACTCGTCGTCGGCTCGGGCGCGCGGGAGCACGCCCTGGCCTGGAAGCTCCGCCAGAGTCCCCGTGTGGACGATCTCTTCATCGCGCCCGGGAACGCCGGGACGGCGCGGGAGGGCGTCAACCTGCCCGTGGCCGCGTCCGACTTCGAAGGGATCAGCCGCGCGGTGCGGGAGCACCGGGTGGACCTGGTGGTGGTAGGGCCGGAGGACCCGCTGGCGGCCGGGCTGGCGGACCACCTGGCGGAGCGGGGCGTCCCCTGCTTCGGCCCCGGACGGGAGGCGGCCCGCATCGAGGCCAGCAAGGCGTACGCCAAGGACCTGGCCGCCCGCTACGCCATCCCCACGGCGGAGAGCCGCACCTTCACCAACGCGGCGGCCGCCCGGGACTACGTGCGCGGCCTGGGCCGACCGGTGGTGGTGAAGGCCTCCGGCCTGGCGGCGGGCAAGGGTGTGACGGTGGCGGAGTCCGTGGAGGAGGCGGTGCGCGCCATCGACCGCTGCATGGTGGAGCGCGAGTTCGGGGACGCCGGCCGGGAGGTGGTGGTGGAGGAGCGGCTGGAGGGGCGGGAGACCAGCGCCCACGCCTTCACCGACGGCCAGACGGTGCTCCACCTGCCGTTCTCCTGCGACCACAAGCGGGCCCTGGACGGCGACCGCGGGCCCAACACCGGCGGCATGGGCGCCTACAGCCCCCCCCACTGGCTGGGCGACTCCGTGGCGGAGCAGATCCGCAAGCAGATCACGGAGCGCGCCGTGCGGGCCCTGTTCGACGAGGGACACCCCTTCCGCGGCCTCCTCTACCCCGGCATCATGGTCACCGACGACGGGCCGCGGGTCATCGAGTTCAACTGCCGCTTCGGCGACCCGGAGGCGCAGGTGCTGCTGCCCCGCCTCAAGGGCGACCTGCTGGAGGTGCTGTGGGCGGTGGCCAACAGCCGCCTGCACGAGGTGGAGGACTCCGTGGACTGGACGCCGGACGCCTGCGTGGGCGTGGTGCTGGCCTCCGGGGGCTACCCCGGCCGGTATGAGACGGGCTTCCCCATCCTGGGGCTGGAGTCCGTGGACCCGGACGTGCAGGTCTTCCACGCCGGCACCCGGCTCACGGAGGACGGCACGGTGGTGACCGCCGGCGGCCGCGTGCTGACGGTGGTGGCCACGGCGCCCACCATGGACGAGGCGCGGGAACGGGCGTACCGGAACATCCAGCGCATCCAGTTCCAGGGGATGCACTACCGGAGGGACATCGGCGCCACGGCGGCGGAGCCCCTCCCCTTCTGAGCGGAGACGGAGCGTCCATGCCGGTCCCCACGCTGGCCATCGGCCGGGTCACGGTGGCGGCCCTCCTGGACGCGCCCATGCGGGCGCGGCCCGCCGCCCTCTTCCGGGACGTCCCGGAGGAGGCCTGGGAGCCGTTCCGGGACGTCATGGACGCCGAGGGGCGGCTGGTGCTCAGCATCGGCTCCTACCTGGTGCGGACGCCGGAGCGGACGGTGCTGGTGGACACGGGCATCGGCGGCCGGGAGCGGCGCGGCTTCCCCATGGGCGCCCTGCCGGAGAGCCTGCGGGAAGCAGGCGTGCGGCCGGAGGAGGTGGACCTGGTGGTCCACACCCACCTCCACATCGACCACACGGGCTGGAACACTGTGGAGACGGAGGCGGGCCCCGCTCCCC
>DATCLE010000290.1:0-1995 GCA_036564075.1 Dehalococcoidia bacterium | reverse complement strand
GCGCTCGCTGCGGGGCGCGGCGCCCGGCGTGCCGCTGGTGGTGCTGGCGGACCCGCCGTCGGTGGGCCGGCTGCAGCGGGCCTTCCCGGGCGCCGAGGTGGTGGGGCGCCCGGACGATCCCCTCACAGTGATCGCGGCGGTAGGGCGGCAACTGGCCGCGCGGGAGGAGCGGCCCCCGGCGGCCGGCGGGACCGCGGCCGCCGCACGGCGTGGCTAGCCCCATCCGCCCTGCGACGAGGGCGACTCCCCATCCCCCTCAGACGTAGCCGAAGGCCGGCGGAAAGACGGCCACAACGACGGCTGCCCACACGGCGTAGACCGGCAGGTAGTCCGTCTGCCATCGTTCGAGGCTGGTGAACGGCCCGCGCCCGCTCAGGAAGCGGACGTAGAGCACGGCGGACCACGCCAGGTTGACCAGAAGGACCACGTTCTCCCCCAGGGCGGCCACGCGGTTCGGGGTGAAGCCGAACTCGGTGATACGCGCGGCGATGGCCCACAGCGCCACCGCGTCGGCCAGGAGCGCGCTGCCCAGCAGCACCACCTGGAGCACATCGAAGAGGCCGGGGGGCGACCACGGGTCCCGGGCGGAGACAGCGTAGAGCAGCAGGCCCAGGACCACCACCAGGAGCAGGTCGAAGGCGATGAGCGCGTTCCGCTCGATGTCGACGCCGCGGCCCGTCCACAGCAGGGTCCCCAGGAACACCACCAGCATGGCGGCGAACAGGGGGGTGAAGAGGCGCGTCAGCACGGGCGCCATGTTCTCGATCACGCTCTGCTTGGCCTCCACCAGCCACGAGGCGACCAGGACGGCCCCGACCGCGCCGCACGGCAGCAGCCACGATGCGACGAAGGGCTCGGCGTCCACCCCGATGGCCTGGAAGATCATCGCCGTGAACGCCGTCAGGACGCCGCCGCCCAGGGCTATGAGCACGTAGTAGATGAAGAGTTCCCCTGAGAACCGGATGAAATCCATGCGGCCCGCAACCTGGCCCCAGCGGCCGCCGGCGTAGGCGATACCCACCACCAGCCAGAGGGCGATGGGCAGGTGCAGCGCCGTGAGCGCCGCGGTGGCGCCGTCCGGGGCGAAGGGGTAGACGTTGGCAGCGACCGCCGCGGCGACGAAGGCCACGGCCAGCCAGCAGACCGTGCGGGGGGTAAGGCGCCGTTTCCAGGCGAAGTAGCCTGTCAGGAGCGGCAACACGAACAAGCTGGCGTTGCGGGCGTAGAAGCCGGCGTCCTGGTCCAGGTCCATCCCGAAGAGCGCGGGCGCCTTGACGGCGGCGGCCGCCGCTACCGCCAGGCCCACGGCGACGGCGGCGTCCGTGCGGGCCCGCGCCCGGGCGTCTCCGGCGTCCGCCGGCGCGGCCACCAGCTGCTTCCAGAGGCGGTCCGCGTGCTCCCGCGCGAACTCCCGGGAGAGGGCGTCCAGGTTCCCCATCCGCTTCACGGCCACCAGGAACGCCTCATCCGGGGCGAGCCCCGCGTCCACCAGGGCCGCGATCTGCTCGCGCAGGTGGTCCTCCAGTTCCGCCACGTCCACGGCGTGGATGGCCTGCCGGCGGCGGAGGTAGCTCCGCCACCGGTCGATCTGCTCCTCCAGCGCGGCCGCGTCGCCGGGCGCCGCCATCGCTCAGGCTCGCCCCGGCGGCGTGGCTGACGCCGGCCGGCCGGTTGGGGCGGCAAGGGGGAGCGCCTGCCAGACCTGCCGGAGCGTCGCGTCCACCGCCTGCCACTGCCGACGCTCCTCCGCGAGCTGCGCCCGGCCCCGCGGCGTGATCCGGTAGTACTTGCGCCGGCGGCCGCTCGCCGCCACCTCCCACCGGGCCTCCACGTAGCCCAGCCGCTCCAACCGGTGCAGCACGGGATAGAGCATCCCGTCCGTCCAGGCCAGGCGCCCGCCGGAGAGCTCCCGCACCCGCTGGAGGATGGCGTAGCCGTAGCTGTCCGCCTCGGCGAGGATGGCCAGGACCAGCGGGGTGGAGGACGCGGCGACCA
>DATCLE010000289.1:0-9442 GCA_036564075.1 Dehalococcoidia bacterium | reverse complement strand
ATCCTCTCCTGGGCCATCAACGCGCCGCTGCTGGACAAGGCGAACCCGGACGTCACGCCCAACCCGTCCAAGGCGCCGTGGTACTTCCTCAACCTGCAGGAGCTGCTCCTGCACATGCACCCGGCGCTGGCCGGCGTGATTGTCCCCACGGTCTTCCTCATCCTGCTGGCGGCCATCCCGTACTACGACCGCAGCAATGACGGGCAGGGCGTCTGGTTCGGGACGCCCAACGCGGGGCGCATCACGGTGTTCTCCATGATCTACGGCGGCGTGCTGACCCTGCTCCTCATCCTCTACGACGCGGGCATGCACGTCCGGCTGTACGAGGACATCTTCAACACCACGTGGCCGTCATCCCTGAACTTCCTGCGGAACTTACGGGCCCTCCAGACGGACGTGGCCTGGCCGGAGTGGACCCGCAGCATCCCGTACCTGCCCTTTGAGGTCACCATCCGCGGCCAGTCCTTCCAGAACCTGGACTTCCCGGCCTGGCTGGTGGAGCAGTTCATCCCGGTGGCCACCATGGTGGGGCTCTCGCTCCTGTTGCTGCTCATCCTCTGGCGCATGCGCTGGGTGACCAACCGGCATGACGCCATGATCGCGCTGTTCAGCGGCTTCATCGGGACGTTCCTGGTGCTCACCATCGTCGGGACGGCCTTCCGCGGGGCGGGCATGGAGCTCATGTGGCCCTGGGACGTCCACATCGAAGAGTAGGCGTGCGGCGGTAGCCGGCGCCCGTTAGGTGGGTGATCGTTGTGGCGGATGAGGAGAAGACGGTAGATCCGCGTGTGGCTGCGGCCCGGGCCAAGGCGGAGGCGGCCCGGCAGGGCCGGGCGGAGACGCCGGAGGAGCGGGAACGGCGGCTGGCGGAGCTGAAGAAGCAGGCGGCGGCCAAGAAGGCGGCCACCGGCCGGGCGGCGGCCGGCGCCCCTGCCCCGGCGGCCGCGCCGGCCGCCCAGGCGCCGCTCCAGGGTTCCGGCCCCGGGGCGCCGGCCTGGAAGGCGGCGCCGCAGACCACGGTGCAGATCACGTCTACGCGGATCCCGCCCAGCGAAGCGGCGGAGGCGCCGGCGGCGACGCCGGAGCTCTCCCGGCGCAGCTTCCTCCGCGTCGGCTTCTGGAGCGGCATGGGGCTGGCGGCCGCCGCCGGCGCCGTCACGTTCCTCCGCTTCTTCTGGCCCACCAAGGTGACGGGCTTCGGGAGCGTGGTCCGGGTCTCGCCGGACCGGATCCCGGAGCCGGGCGGCGAGCCGGTCAGGATCTCCGAAGGGAAGTTCTGGCTGGTGAACCTGGCCCCGGGTGAGGGCGGGGCCGGCGGCTTCGCCCAGGCCAGCGAGACGGGCGGCCTGCTGGCGCTCTACTGGAAGTGCCCGCACCTGGGCTGCACGGTGCCGTGGCGCGGCGGCTTCGAGTTCGAGGGCCAGCGCGGGTGGTTCCGCTGCCCGTGCCACGGCTCCACCTACAACAAGGCCGGCGTCCGCGTGTACGGCCCGGCGCCCCGGCCCATGGATACCATGGCCATCACGGTGAACGACGACGGCTCGCTGAGCGTGGACACCGGCGAGATCACGCCGGGCGACGCCGATAACCCGCAGCGGGCGGTCTCGCTCTAGGTCCTGGTGCTCCGGAACCCTTGACGCTGGCCTTCCATGACGCCCACGCCGACCCCGGCACGCCGGGGCGGGGACGACGGTGGAGACGACTGCCGAGGCGAGTGGATGAACACAGGTAAGCAGATCAACGTCATGGTAGCCCTGGTGTTCCTGCTGGTGGTGCTCACCGGGGCGTACGCAGTGGTGGACCCCATCCGCGCCGAGCGGCAGGAGGAGTTCCAGCTCGATCAATCCATCGAGCGCGGCTCCAAGCTCTTCGCCAACAACTGCCGGTCCTGCCACGGCAACAGCGGCCGCGGCGTCCTGGAGGGGCCGCAGTTCCCCGGCGCGCCGCTGAACAACGAGGACCTCCGGGACCCCAACCGGCTGGAAGAGACCCAGGACCGCCTGTTCCAGACCATCGCCTGCGGGCGGTACGCCACCCTCATGCCGCCCTGGTCCCAGGAGCACGGCGGGCCGCTGAACGACGAGCAGATCCGGCAGCTGGTGCTCCTCATCACCCAGGGCGACGAGGAAGACTGGCAGCACGTGGAGGAGCTCTCCCGGCAGCTGAACGAAGAGTTCGGGGAGGTCCCGGCCCCGGACCCCAGCAACCCGGACAACTACACCAAGGGCACGTGCGGTTCGCCCAACTCCCTGCCTGCGTCCCTGGTCCGCAGCCTGCAGACGGCGCAGCCGGGCCAGACGCCCGCCGCCACCCAGACGCCCACGCCCGTGGAGGCCAAGACCCAGTGGGACGTGGTGGCCCACGATAACTTCTTTGACGTGGAGACCATCGCCGTTCCGGCGGGGCAGTCCGTGACGGTGCGGCTGCAGAACCAGGGCCGGGAGCAGCACAACATCTCCTTCTACACGCAGTCGCCCCAGCAGGGCGGGCAGACCATCCAGCAGGGCAGCGTGGTCGCCGGGGGGCAGCAGGCCACCGTCACCTTCACGGCGCCTGCGCAGCCGGGCAGCTACTTCTTCCGGTGCGATATCCACCCCAACGATATGACGGGCACGTTGCAGGTGGTGGGCTAGGCGGGCGGCGCACCGCCAGGGCCGGCACGATTGACGGTCTGACGAACGGTTGGCTACACTAGGTCGCGGGTTCGGGGCGGGCCCGCCGGGCGCCACGCCCAGTCAACGACGGAAGGGGTGTCCAGCTTGGCGAACCAGGTAGGCAAGCGGTACCAGTGCACCAAGTGCGGCACGGAGATGATCGTCACCAAGGCCGGGGACGGGGAGCTCTCCTGCTGCCAGCAGCCCATGCAGCTCAAGTCCTGACCGCCGCGGGCCGGCGCAGCCGCCCGCCGCAGACGATCCGGAGGTAGGGGGACGAACCTATGGCCAACCAGTTGGGGAAGCGGTTCCAGTGCGAGCGCTGCGGCACGGAAGTGCTGTGCATCAAGCCGGGCGACGGCACGGTGGCGTGCTGCGGCGTGGAGATGCAACTGCTCCAGCCCAAGGTCCTGCCCTCGGCCGACTAGGCCCGCACCGCAGCCCGCGTTGCACCATCCCAGGGCCGCCGTACCACCGGCGGCCCGGCTCGTTCTTCCGGGAGGCGGCACCCCGGCACCATGGACGCGCTCCTGCTGACCAACGCGGTGGTCCTCACCATGGACCCGGCCCGGCCCCGGGCAGGGGCCGTGGCCGTGCGGGACGGCCGGGTGGCCGCGGTGGGCACGGAGACGGAGGCCCGCGGCGCGCTGCCGCCGGACGCCCCGGAGATGGACCTGGGGGGCCGGGCGCTGGTGCCGGGCTTCGTGGACCCGCACCTCCACCTCCTCTCCTACGCCGCCTCGCTCCGCTCCGTAGACTGCCGGCCGGGCGCCGTGCGCTCCATTGCGGACATCCAGGAGGCCGTGCGCCGCGCGGCGGCGCGGACGCCGCCGGGACGGTGGATCCGGGCCTTCGGCTACCGGGAGTCGGAGCTGGCGGAGCGGCGCCACCCCACGCGGTGGGACCTGGACCGGGCGGCGCCGCGCCACCCGGTGCAGCTCCTGCACGGCAGCGGGCACGCGGTGGTGCTGAACAGCCTGGCCCTGGCGCTGGCGGGGGTGACGGTGGAGACGCCGGAGCCGCCCGGCGGCTACTTGGACCGGGACCCGGCCACCGGCCAGCCCACGGGGCTCTTGGTGGACATGGGCGAGGTGGCGCGCCGGGCGGCTCCGGCGCCCCCGGAGGACGAGCTGGCGGAGGCCGTGGCGGAGGCGTCGCGGCGGCTGCTGGCGGCGGGCGTGACGGCGGTGCAGGACGCCACGGCGACCAACGGCCCGGAGGAGTTGGCCTGCCTGGCGGGGCTGGCGCAGCGGGGGGCCGTGGCGCAGGCCCTCTCCGTCATGCCCGGCTACCCGGCCTTCGCAGCGGAGCCGGGGCTGGCGGCGCCCGCGCCGGTGAAGCTGGTGGTGACGGTCCCCGGGGGCCGGCTGCACCCGCCGGAGGCGGAGCTGCGGCGACAGGTGGCGGCGGTCCACGCCGCGGGCCGCCGGGCCGCCGTGCACGCGGTGGAGCGGGAGGCGGTGGCCGCGGCCGCAGACGCCGTGCGGACGGTGCTGGCGGCGGCGCCGCGGCCCGGCCACGGGCATCGCGTGGAGCACGCCTCCGTCTGCCCGCCGGACCTGGCGCGGGGGCTGGCGGCGCTGGGCGTCACGGTCGTGAGCAACCCGGCCTTCCTCTACGAGAGCGGCGATAGGTACCTGGCGGAGGTGGCGCCGGCGGACCTGCCCCACCTGTACGCGGTGGGGACGCTGCTGCGGGCGGGCGTGCCGGCCGCCGCCGCCTCCGACGCGCCGGTGGCGGAGCCGCTGCCTTTACGGTCGGTGGCGGCAGCGCTGACGCGGCGCAGCCGCTCCGGGCGGGTCCTGCCGGGCGAGCGGGTCGCCTCCGTGGAGGCGGCGTTGCGGCTGGTGACGGACGCGGCGGCGCAGGCGGCGGGCTGGGGCGGCGTGCGGGGACGGATCGCGCCGGGGTACGCCGCGGACCTGGCCGTCCTCCCGGCGGACCCGACGACGGCGGACCCGGCGGAGCTGGGCGGCTGGCGGCCGGCGCTGGTGCTGGTCGCCGGGCGGGTGGCGTGGGACGGCGCTTCGCCTTGACATATGAAATTCGCCTCGCCTACAATCGGCATCGGCATATTAAGGGGCTGGTGGGCGTCTCTGCAGCCGCACCCCGGAAGGAAGGGGGGGAGTATGTGGCTGAGGTAATCGTCGGCGAGAACGAGACCTTCGAGGCGGCGCTGAAGCGCTTCAACAAGAAGGTCCAGCAGGCGGGGATCCTCTCCGAGGCGCGGCGCCGCGAGCACTACGAGAAGCCGAGCGTACGGCGGAAGAAGAAGGAAGCGGCCAAGCGCCGCAAGAGCAAGAAGTAGCCGAACCCCGGTCACCGGCTGTCCAGGCAGGAGACCGGGGGTCTTGTTGTCATGACGCTGAAGGAACGCATTGCGGAGGACCTGAAGGCGGCCCTGCGCTCCGGCGACGAGGCCCGCAAGACGGCGCTGCGCCTGGTGACGGCGGCCGTCCGGAACGCGGAGATCGCCGCCGGGCGTCCGCTGGAGGACGCGGACGTGCTGAAGCTGATCCAGCGGGAGGCCCGCCAGCATGAGGAGAGCATCCAGCAGTTCCAGAAGGCCGGCCGGGAGGACCTGGTCCGCAAGGAGCAGGCGGAGCTGGCGGTGCTGGCGTCCTACCTGCCGTCCCGCATGTCCCGGGAGGAGATCGTGGAGGCGGCGCGCGCCGTGATCCAGGAGGTGGGCGCCGCCGGGCCGCGGGACAAGGGCCGCGTGATGGGCGTGCTGATGCCGCGCCTGGGCGCCCGCGCCGACGGGCGCGAGGTGAACCAGGTGGTGACGGAGCTGCTGGAGGACTTCGCCCGGCCGTAGCGCGGGGCACCCCTTCCCCCTTCCCGGCGCCGCCCCCCGGGACCTGCTATCATGGGATCGCGCGGCGGCCCGCGGCGGCCGCCCGTGAGGGGATGGCACCGGTGGCAGTACGCAACCCCAAAGGCAGGCAGATCTCCCCCTTCGCCGCGGCGGTCTTCGCCGTGGTGCTGGCGGCGGCGCTCACGCTGGTCCTCTTCCCCCTCTTCCCCGGGCAGGTGCAGGTGGAGGAGGGGATGGTGGCGGCGGAGACGGTCCGCTCCCCCAAGGACGTCACCTTCGAGAGCAGCGTGGCCACGGAGCTGGCCCGCCTGGAGGCGCGCCGCAGCGTGCCCGCCGTGGAGATCTACGACGGCCGCATCCGCCGGGAGCAGCTGGACAAGCTCCAGGCGCTGGTGGACCGCATCGAAGCCATCCGCCGGGACCCGTCCCTGGACGCCCGGCAGAAGGCGGAGCGGATGGCGGAGATCCCCGGCCAGGAGCTGAGCGAGGGGAGCCGCACGGCGCTGGCCGGCTTCAGCGACCCGGCATGGCAGGCGGTGGCGGCCCAGAGCCAGGCCATCCTCCAGAGCATCCTCAGCAACTCCTTCAACGAGGAGGAGGTGGAGGCACAGCGCCAGAGCGTGCCCACCCTCATCGATCCGGCGCTGAACGAGGCGCAACGGCGGGCGGTGGTGGAGCTGGTGAGCCCGCTGGTGCTGGCCACGCGGCGCGTCAACGAGGAGCAGACGGAGCAGGCGCGGAGCCAGGCGGAGCAGGAGGTGCCGCCCCAGTTCAAGACCATTGCCGAGGGGCAGGTGATCATGCGGGAAGGCGACATCGTCACCCGCAGCACCATCGAGGAGCTGGAGGCGGTGGGGCTGCTGCAGACGCGGTTCCGCCCGTGGGACCTGGTCTCCGTGGTGGGGATGAGCGTCGTGTCCGCGCTGCTGACGGCGGCCTACCTGTACCGCTTCCAGCCCGCCAGCGCGGCCTCGCCACGGCGCATGGCGGTGCTGGTCCTCATGCTGGTGGGTGTGACGGCCGCCGCCCGGGTCTACCTCACGGCCGTGCTGCCGGACGGCGACCGGCACTTCCTGGCGTTCGCGCTGCCGGTGGCGGTGGTGCCCATGGTGGTGGGCGGCCTGCTGGACGTGGGCGCGGCGCTGGTGCTGGCGCCGCTGGCGGCGCTGCTGGCCACCTTCGCCGCGGTCCACCTGCGCGGGACCACGGGCGTGGACCTGCTGCACCCCCTGGAGCCGCTCCAACTGGCCACCGCCTTCCTGGCGGCGGGGCTGGCCGGCCTCTTTGTGGTGCACCGGGCGGAGCGGTTCACCCGGTACCTGCTCTCCGGCGTGGCGGTGGCGGCGGTCACCTTCGTGGTGGCCGCGTCGTTCCTGGTGTTCACAGACGGCTGGCGGCTGGCGGACTTCGCGTGGATGGGGCTGGCCGCCGGTGTGGCGGGGCTGCTCTCCTCGCTGCTGACGCTGGCCCTGTTCGTGGTGCTGGGCATGGCCTTCGACGTCACCACCCGGCTCCAGCTCATGGAGCTGGCGCAGATGAACCAGCCGCTCCTGCGCCGGTTGCAGGAGGAGGCGCCGGGGACCTTCCACCACAGCATCATGGTGGGCAACCTGGCGGAGCGGGCGGCGGACCTGGTGGGGGCAGACCCGCTGCTGGTGCGCGTGGGCTGCTACTACCATGACATCGGCAAGTTGGCGCAGCCCGGCTTCTACATTGAGAACCAGCTGGCCGGGCACAACCCCCACGACGAGATGGACCCCCACGATAGCGCCAAGGTCATTGCCGACCACGTGGCCCACGGGCTGGAGCTGGCCCGCGCCTACAAGCTGCCCTCCGCCGTGCAGGCGTTCATCCCGGAGCACCACGGCACCCGCCGGGTGACGTACTTCTACCGGAAGGCGGTGGAGCAGGAGGGTGAGGACGTGAACCCGGCGCCGTTCACCTACCCGGGGCCGCGGCCCCAGAGCAAGGAGACGGCCATCGCCATGCTGGCGGACTCCGCGGAGGCCGTGGTCCGGGCCAGCCCGGACCGCTCGCCGGAGGCCATCGACCGGCTGGTGGACCAGGTGATCGCGGAGCGGCTGGCGGAGGGCCAGCTGGACGATGCGGACCTCACCATGCGGGACCTGCGGGCGGTGGCGGGCTCCTTCAAGGCCATGCTGCGGGGCATCTACCACCCGCGCATCCAGTACCCCGCCCCCACCCGGGCGGAGCGCCGGGCGCTGGAGGCGGCCGCGTGGACGGACGGCACCCCGGCGCCGGACGCCGGGGACGCCGCGGGCGGGCCTACCGGCCGGCGGCGCGGCCGGGTACAATGAGAGGGAGGGCGCCGTCCGGCGCGGCGCCCGGCACGCCTTCCTGGGGTGACCCCGTATGCGCTTCGCGGTGATCCGCTTCCCCGGCACCTGGAGTGACGGCGACTGCCACCACGTCTTCACGGAGGTCCTGGGCCACCAGGCGGACTACGTCTGGCACCGGGAGACGGACCTCTCCGGGTACGACTGCGTGGTGCTGCCCGGCGGCTTCTCCTACGGCGACTACCTGCGGGTGGGGGCCATTGCCCGGTTCTCGCCGGTGATGGAGGCGGTAGCGCGCCACGCGGCAGCGGGGAAGCCGGTCATCGGCATCTGCAACGGCTTCCAGATCCTCTGCGAGGCGGGCCTGCTGCCGGGCGTGCTGCGGCGGAACGAGAGCCTCCAGTTCCGCTGCCAGCCGGTCCACCTGCGGGTGGAGACGGTGGATACCCCCTTCACCAACCAGTGCCGGCCCGGCCAGGTGCTCCGCATCCCCATCTCCCACGGCGACGGCGCCTACTACGCGGACCCGGAGACGCTGGCGGCGCTGGAGCGGGACGGGCTGGTGGTCTTCCGCTACTGCTGGCCGGACGGGGAGGTGGCGCCGGAGGCCAACCCCAACGGCTCCCTGGAGAACATCGCGGGCATCGTCAACCCGGGGCGGAACGTCCTGGGGATGATGCCGCACCCGGAGCGCGCCAGCGAGGCGCTCATGGGGGGCGAGGACGGGCTGGCCATCTGGCGCTCCATCATCCACTGGGCGGAGCACCGCGCCGGGGCCGCCGTCTGACGCCGCGCCCGGCCGCCGTTGACGGGGCCGGGTCCGCCCCCTAGAATGCGGGCGAGTCCACAACCGAGGCGCGCAACCATGCCCATCCCCGCCGTTCATCCCCCGTCCCCACCCCGCTGCGGCGTCCGCCGGTACCGGCGAGGCCGGCGGTGACCGCCGAGGACGAGGCGCAGCGCTGGTACCAGGAGGCGCTGCGCCGGGAGGCGGCGGGCGACCGGGAGGGCGCGCTGGTGGCGCTGAACGTGGCGCTGCGCCTCCGGCCGGAGTTCCCGGAGGCGGACCAGGCCCGGGAGCGCCTCCTCTCGGTGCCGGAGCCCCCGCCGGAGGAGCGGCCGCCGGCGGCCGCTCCGGGCCCCACGGGCCGGCAGCGGCTCCTGGAGTACGATGTCGCCTACCCGGAGCGGCTGTCCCGCTGGCGCATCTTCGTGAAGTGGCTCCTGGCCGTCCCGCACATCGTCGTCCTCTACCTCCTGAACTACGTGGTCTCCGTGGTGGTGGTGGTGGCCTGGTTCGCCGTGCTGTTCACCGGCCGCTACCCGCGGACCCTCTTCTCCCTGGTCTCCCTGAGCCTGCGCTGGACCGGCAACGTGGCGGCCTACGTGCTGCTGCGGGACGAGTACCCGCCCTTTGGGGACGGGGCGTACGGCCCGGTGCGGTTCGTCCTGGAGGAGCCGGAGCGGCTGTCCCGCTGGCTGCTGTGGGTGAAGTGGCTGCTGGCCATCCCCAACGCCGTGGCCTTCTCCTTCGTCCAGCTCACCTTCCTGGCCACGGTGCTCATGGCGCTGGTGGCGGTGCCGTTGACGGGGCGGTACCCGGAGGGGCTGTTCCGCTTCGCCGTGGGGACGGTGCGCTGGCAGCTCCGGCTGACGGCGTACCTCTACTTCCT